>JAHDBR010000006.1:63941-68868 GCA_020630295.1 Sphingomonadaceae bacterium | reverse complement strand
TGGCGGAGAGACAGGGATTCGAACCCTGGGTACGGTTGCCCGCACAGTAGTTTTCGAGACTACCCCGTTCGACCACTCCGGCATCTCTCCGCACGGCACACAGCGCCCGGGGGCGCGTTGATCGAAATTGGTGCGGCGCGGGTAGCGGATGCGTTTTGGATTGCCAAGTCCTGATTTGTGCGCACGCCGGAATTGACTGTGGGGATGTTTTGCCTGCGACGCTTGTTTTGCAACTGCGAAGGCCTATATTTCGGCTATTATGGAACGCACACAGTTCTTCTCACAGCAAGCCGGCCGCACGATTGATGTCCCTCGCCACGCAAAGGCGCGGTTTGGCATCGGCGATGTCGTGCGCCACCGGATGTTCGATTTTCGCGGTGTGATCTTTGATATCGATCCGGTCTTCGCGAATAGCGAGGAATGGTACGAATCCATTCCCGAGCATATTCGCCCGGACCGCGAGCAGCCCTATTATCACTTGCTGGCCGAAAATGACGAGTCCTCGTACGTGGCATATGTCAGCCAGCAGAATCTTTTGGCCGATGCAGACGGCGGCCCGGTCGAGCATCCAAATGTCGAAGAACTGTTCGAGCAATTTGCTGACGGGCGGTATAAGATGCGGCGGGCGCTGACGCACTGATAGGCCGTATCGCCACCGTACAAATGGGGCAATGAATGACCAATGCGGCGGAAGCTCCTGATCCAAGAATAGAGGCTCTGCTTGATGAACTTGAGCCAGACGAGCAGCTGCTGTGGCATAGTTTTCAGCACGTGCGGCCAACTGGCAAGATTCCTGAAATATATTTGTTTGCCATACCGTGGACCGCGTTTGCAGTTCTATGGATGGCATTGGCGTTCTGGCTTACAGGAGGGACAAGGATCGGCGATGATCCTATGGCGGTCTTGTTCCCGCTATTCGGACTGCCATTTCTGATGATCGGGATAGGAATGTTGGCCTCGCCGATTCTGCGCCGGATATCTGCGAATAAGACTGTCTATGCAGTCACGGACAATCGCATCATCCGGTTGCAGAAGGCATCAGCGGTTTTGGTGCAAGTGGTGCCGCCAGAACGGATCAAATCAGCCAAGTGTAAGCCAGGCAAAAAACAAACAGGCAATCCCAGCCCGGCTGCAATCGGGACAGTAACTGTCAAATTGAAGGGCAAGGCTTCCGATTACGAACCCTTAGGTCAGCGGCTAATCATGCGCGACGTCACGCAGGGTGAGGACGCCGAACAGGCAATCAATGCACTTGCGCTGGCTGCAAAAAATTAGTCTTTCAGTTTCCAGCCTGACTTGAGCACCTGATACACTAGAACCGCTAGAAGCAGGTTGAACACGCCCAAACCAATTGCGGCCTGCACAATAGGTATGCTTCCTTCGCCAATATCGCTTTGCCCCAGAAAGCCATAGCGGAAGCCGGATATTACATAGAAAAACGGATTCAGCCGGCTTACGGCCTCAAACGCACCTGACAGGCGGTCGATGGTGTAGAAAGTCCCAGAGAGTAGCGCGAGCGGCGCGACGATCAATGTAGAGATCATTGCATTGTGATCGAACTTCTCCGCCCAGATCGATGTCAGCAAACCGAACAGAGAAAGCATGGTCGCGCCCATCAAACCGAACCAGACAATTGCCCAAATTGATGCAACACCCAAACTGGCGCCCGGATAGACAATAATCGCCAATGCCAATGCGCCGCCAACCATTACCCCGCGCGTGATCGCGGCGGCAACGATGCCGCCCATCAGCTCTGCATTGGAGAGTGGCGGCATCAACAGATCGATAATCGTCCCCTGAATTTTACCGGCCAGCAAAGAGAAGCTGGAATTGGCAAAAGCATTTTGCATCATGGCCATCATTATCAGGCCAGGTGCGAGGAAGTTTGAGAAGGGAACGCCCAGAATAGTCCGGTCACCACGGCCCAACGCAACGTCAAAAATGATCAAAAACAGGATTGTGCTGACCGCTGGCCCCCAAATCGTCTGCGTCTGCACCTTGAGAAAACGCCGAACCTCCTTAATATAGAGACTCCACAAACCAATGCGGTTGATGCCGGTAATAATCGGCTCACCACGCGGCGGGAAATTGCTGGCAGATTGGATGGCGTTCATATCGGAGGTATTCTCCGAAAGGGACGCATCGGATTTATCGGCGGTGCGGGCTTGATTGACCATAGAGGCGCGCCTAGTGCCAATGGGGAAAACAGGCAAGCATCCGGGGCAAAAAGCCCTCGAATAATGCCCCTCGAATGATGCAATGCATATTAGAATATTGGAAATGACTGAATGAGCTGGACTGACGAACGGATCGCCACCCTGCAAAAAATGTGGGAAGGCGGCTCCACAGCAAGCCAAATCGCCGAGGAACTTGGCGGCGTGAGCCGGAACGCGGTAATCGGTAAGGCGCATCGCCTGGGCCTGAAATCACGCCCTTCGCCGGTGAAGGCCAATGCCAAAAAGGCTGCGCCGAAGAAAAAGGCACCGCCCAAGCCGGCGGCGAAGAAGCCCGTATCTGCGCGCAATGCCGTACGCCCGACCCCGCCGCCTGTTAAACGGCCGCCAAGCAATGCGGTTGAACTGGCTGCACGCGCAGCCGGCGAAACTATCCCTTCTCAGCCGATTCCGAACAGGTCTCCTGACCTGCCGAAAATTGTTTCGGTCGGACCAGGCGGCTTTCTGCGTCAGGGCCCGGGTGACCAGCAACCACCCATCCCGCCGGCACCGCCGCGCCGGCTGGTTCCCGCAAAGCCAAGCCCGGAAATTGCGGACAAAACGAGCCTGCTCGATTTGTCCGACAAGGTGTGCCGCTGGCCCATGGGGCACCCTGGCGAACCCGATTTCCATTTCTGCGGTTCAGACGTGAACCCGGGATTTCCTTATTGCGTCGAGCATTGTGGCCGGGCATTCCAGGCACAATTGCCGCGCGGTGCCCGCAGACCCCCTCCACCTTTGCCATTTGGCGGTCCCCGCGTCCGCTAAACAGCGCAAACCCAGACTTTTGAAGAAGCCCGGTACCAGCAGGTGCCGGGCTTTTTCGTGTCATGCGGTAAATAGTCGTAACCCTGAGGCCCGCAGAGCTAGCCCGCCGGCTGATTGCGAATTAAGCAGTAGGCATGACACATAAAGCACTGAAATCCGCCCTTGCTGCATCTACTGCGGCGCTCCTGTTCATCCCCTCAGCCGCCCATGCAGAGCTTCCCCAGCCGGTGCGCGACATGATCGAAGCTGCCATTGCCACAGGCGATGCAGAGAAGGTCGCGACTGTTATGGAGCTGGCCAAAACGACCAACCCCGATGACGGCGATGCGATTGATGCGATGAGCGCAGAGTTTGATTCAGCTCAACAAGCAGAGGCGGCTGCCGCAGCAGCAGCCGAAGAAGAAGCGATCCGGTCAGCAGGTCTTTTCGAAAACTGGTCGGGCGAAGGGCAATTGGGCGCGTTCCGGTCCACTGGCAACAGCAGCAATACGGGCCTGACCGCCGGGATAGGCCTCCAGCGGACAGGCATCAAATGGCGGCATAAACTCAACGCGCTGGCTGATTTCCAGCGCACGAACGGCGTGACCACGCGCGAACAGTTTTTGGCTGCCTATGAAGCCAATTACGATGTCAGCGACAGAATGTATGTGTACGGCTTGGCCCAGTATGAGCGTGACCGTTTCCAAGGGTTTTCCTCACGCATCACCGGCTCCGGCGGTGTGGGCTATCGGGTGATAGAAAACGACACGATGCAATTGGCGGTGAAAGCCGGTCCCGCCTACCGCAAGACCACCTTCATCGGCGGAGGTACAGATAGCAGCATTGCGGGCTTGGCCGCAGTCGATTTCGACTGGCAGATCACCGACACGATCAAGTTTACCGAAGATGCCAGCGCCCTGATCGCATCGGACAACAACACATATTTGTCGACCACCGGTATCGAAGCGGCATTGGGCGGAAGCCTGTCCGCCCGATTGGCCTATGTGGTGGAACACGACACCAACCCGCCATTGGGCGCGGTCAAAACCGATACGCTGACCCGCTTCACGCTGATTTACGGCTTCTAGCCAACCAGAGCTGGCCCCCGACCGGCAGTTTAGGCCCGCGCAAACCAGATGGTATGGCGCGGGCCTTTATTGTTGGGCCGTGCGCGCACCTCCAGAACTTCGACCGCAAATCCGGCTTTTTCCAGTCTGCGGGTGAATCGGGGGTCCTGTGCTGCCGACCAGATCGCCAATATGCCGTTCAGCGCCAGCGCTTCCCGCGTTTGGCGCAAGCTGCGCGGAGAATACAGCTTGTCATTCTCTTCGCGCACCAGCCCGTCTGGACCATTATCTACATCCAGCAGGATCGCATCGAATTGCGCGCGCATGCCATCTGCCGCTTCGCCTATCGGGTCCGCCACATCGGTCATTTCTAATGTTAGCCGCGGATCAGCCAGACATTCACCCGTATGATGCGCCATTGGACCTTTGGCCCATTCGATGATCTTGGGCACCAGTTCCGCCACGATAATTTTAGCATTCGCCGGAAGCCTGTTCAGCGCGGCGCGCAGCGTGAAGCCCATGCCATAGCCGCCTATAAGCATATTGGGCCCGGATGCGAGCGCGGCGGGCAACAGCCGGTCAATCGTGAGTTCCGCCAGCTGCTCTTCAGAATATTGCATCCGGGTGGACATGAGCTCGTTCCGCTCAAGCGTAATCATATGATCGCGGCCATGCGATATAAGTTGCAACTCAGCCCCGCCCGGGACCTGCGCGGTATCTAGTAATTTGCGTTCTAACATTTTGCTGTCCTGCCCCTGCAGCGGCCAAAAAGAAAGCGACAAAAAAAGGGCCGCGATTACTCGCAGCCCTTTCTTGTTTCTTGTGAAGGCAAGTTAGTCCTTCAGGAAGTCAGGCATATGGTTGTCACCACCGCCTGAGCCGCCTTTATCGCCGCCGCCA
>JAHDBR010000006.1:20742-63841 GCA_020630295.1 Sphingomonadaceae bacterium | reverse complement strand
CCACGACCGCCATCACGGCCGCCGCCGCCACCGCGACGTGGGCCCCGATCACCGCCCCGATCACCGCGCGGTTTATTTTCGCGCGGTGGACGTGTGTCTTCCAGTTCTTCGCCAGTTTCCTGATCAACTACGCGCATCGACAGACGGACTTTACCGCGCTGGTCGATCTCGAGAACCTTGACCTTTACTTCCTGGCCTTCGCTGACAACATCGCTTGGCTTCTCGACACGCTCGTTCTTCATTTCAGACACGTGGACGAGACCGTCCTTGCCGCCCATGAAGTTCACGAATGCACCAAAGTCCACGATATTGACGACTTTACCATCGTAGATTTTGCCGACTTCGGCTTCCTCAACAATGCCTTCAATCCACTTCTTCGCCGCTTCGATTTGCGAACCGTCAGAAGAAGAAATCTTGATTGTGCCTTCGTCATCAATGTCGACCTTAGCACCGGTTTCCGCAACGATTTCACGGATAACCTTACCGCCAGTGCCGATAACATCGCGGATCTTCGATTTGTCGATCTGCATGGTTTCGATACGCGGTGCGTGCTGGCTGACTTCGGTACGGGCGTTGCCCAGCGCCTTGGTCATTTCACCCAGGATGTGATCGCGGCCGCCTTTGGCCTGCTCCATGGCGGTTTCCATGATTTCCTTGGTAATACCGGCGACCTTAATGTCCATTTGAAGCGAGGTGATACCGCGCGCCGAACCGGCCACTTTGAAGTCCATATCGCCAAGGTGATCTTCATCACCCAGAATGTCGGACAGAACGGTGAATTCATCGCCTTCCAGGATCAGGCCCATCGCAATACCCGAAACCGGGTTTTCGATCGGAACGCCGGCATCCATCATCGACAGACAGCCGCCGCAAACCGTCGCCATGGATGACGAACCGTTGGATTCGGTAATGTCGGACAGAACACGGATTGTGTACGGGAAGTCTTCAACCGAGGGCAGAACAGGGTGCAGCGCGCGCCATGCGAGCTTGCCGTGTCCTGTTTCGCGGCGGCTAGTGAAGCCGAAACGCCCGACTTCACCGACCGAGTATGGCGGGAAGTTGTAGTGCAGCATGAAGTTGGAATAGCTCAGGCCTTCCAGACCATCGATCATCTGCTCTGCATCTTTGGTGCCGAGAGTAACCGTACAGATCGCCTGCGTTTCACCGCGGGTGAACAATGCCGAACCGTGTGTACGTGGCAGCAAACCGACCATGGCTTCGATCGGGCGGACCTCGTCCGTTTTACGGCCGTCAATCCGCTGGCCATCCTTCAGGATAGCACCGCGAACGATTTCAGCTTCCAGCTTCTTAACTGCTTTACCGGCAGTCATTTGAGTCTGGCCGTCTTCTTCGGCGTAGGCTTCTTTTGCTTTCGCACGAGCCAGGTTCAGAGCGTCTGAACGCTCTGACTTGTCAGTCAGCTTGTAGGCCGCTGCAATGTCATCACCCACAATACCGCGCAGGTTTTCTTTGATCGCCGCTGTATCGTCAGACAGATCAATGTCCCAAGGTTCCTTGGCGGCTTGCTCAGCCAGATCGATAATCGCACCGATAACCTTGCGGCTTTCGTCATGCGCAAACATGATCGCGCCGAGCATTTCTTCCTCGGTAAGTTCCTTGGCTTCGGATTCCACCATCATCACTGCGTCCTGTGTCGCAGCAACAACCAGATCCAAACGGCCATCTTCGCCCAGTGCATCAGACACTGTCGGGTTCAGAATATACTCGCCATCGGTAGAGAAACCGACGCGTGCGGCGCCGATTGGGCCCATGAACGGAACGCCCGAGATGGTCAGCGCAGCAGATGCGGCGATCATCGCCACGATGTCCGGCTCTGTTTCGCCGTCATAAGACATGACCTGCGCGATCACGTTGATCTCGTTATAGAAACCTTCGGGGAACAGCGGACGACACGGACGGTCGATCAGACGGCTGGTGAGTGTTTCTTTTTCGGTTGCACGGCCTTCACGTTTGAAGAAGCCGCCCGGGATGCGGCCAGCAGCCGAGAATTTTTCTTGATAATGTACGGTCAGCGGGAAGAAATCCTGCCCTTCACGTACGGATTTGGCGGCGGTTACTGCGCACAGCACCACGGTTTCGCCATAAGTAGCCAGAACGGCGCCGTCTGCTTGACGGGCAATCTGGCCGGTTTCGAGAGTGAGGGTTTTGCCGCCCCATTCAATCGATACGGTTTTCTTGTCGAACATGTATTTTCCTTATGAACCCGCGCAGCCACATTGCTGCGGGGGGCCTTCTGTTTCCGGGAGATCCGGCCCGGGCCGGTGTGGAGCATCTTTGGCTCCTGAGGCTCTGCCACCGAAT
This sequence comes from Sphingomonadaceae bacterium, assembly GCA_020630295.1. Taxonomy (GTDB): domain Bacteria; phylum Pseudomonadota; class Alphaproteobacteria; order Sphingomonadales; family Sphingomonadaceae; genus Pontixanthobacter. The sequence continues at coordinate 61,519 of JAHDBR010000006.1, read as the reverse complement.
TGTGACAGTTGCCTGATAGTGAAAGGGCGGCCCCGTAGAGCCGCCCTTCGAAACTGTTATTTACGCAGACCCAGTTTCTGGATCAGCTCGTTATAGCGCGCTACGTCGATCTTCTTGAGATAGGCGAGCAGGCTACGACGCTTATTGACCATCGTCAGCAGGCCGCGACGCGAATGGTTATCCTTGTGGTTGGCCTTGAAGTGGTCAGTCAGGTTGCGAATGCGGGTCGTCAGAATGGCAACCTGTACTTCGGGCGAACCAGTGTCACCGTCGGCTGTGCCATATTCCTTGATTACGTCCTGCTTTTCCTGCGCACTGATAGTCATATTCATTTACTCCGCGACATCGTGAAGATTGAACCCCCGCACGACCTTGGTCATGCCGCTTTCAAGCTCTACCAATGCCACCGGGATATTCCGGTGCATTGCGCAATAGAGCCCGTCTGCCTGGGGCTGTCCTGATAAGACGCGGCCCTGGCGGACCGCTACTGCCTGTTCGGACGTGAGGTTCAGAGCCGGGATGTCGTCCAGCCCTGCCTCCAATGGCAGTATTACGTCTTCAAGTGGCGCGCCCTTACCCACTTCATTCAATTTGTCTAGCGAAATCGCTTGAATCTGAGTGAACGGGCCCGCTTTTACGCGCCGTAAATAGGTCACATGACCCACCGTTCCAAGCGCCAGCGCGATATCCCGTGCAAGAGAGCGGATATATGTCCCTTTGCTGACATGAACGGTCAGGGTCACGCTATCCGCCATTTCGAGGGGTGCAGCGAAATCATACGGGTCCGGGCGGCCGGCAGTCGTTTGAAATGTTGAAGTAATCTCGTGATCAACATCATCACCCGCCAGACCGGTAGAAGCCGGACCAGCGAAGGACAGAGAATGAATAGTCACCCGCCGTGTCTTCAATTCCACGTCCTCACCCGCACGCGCCAGATCATATGCGCGCTTTCCGTCCACCTTGAGCGCGGAATATTTAGGCGGCACCTGTTCGATTTCTCCGGTGAAATGCTCCAACACGGCAGCCACCGCGGCCATAGGCGGGCGGCGATCAGATGTCCGGACCACCTCGCCCTCGCTGTCCAAAGTTGATGTTTCCTCGCCAAATTGGACCGTGAATTCGTAAATCTTGCTGGCATCAAGCATTCGCCCGGCCAGCTTCGTCGCTTCGCCCAGCGCGATGGGCAGGACGCCCTCGGCCAGCGGATCCAATGTCCCGCCATGCCCCACCTTCGTTTTGGCGTAACCCGCTTCACGCAAATTGCGTTTTACAGCGGCGACCGCCTGCGTCGAGCCGAGCCCGTGCGGTTTATCGAGTATGATCCAGCCGTTGGGTGCGGGATGCTTGGGGACGGGACGATTACTCATTCCGTCCCGCTAGGAGCATTCCCCTGCCGCCTCAAGCCGCTTCGGAAGTCGTATCCGCCCCGCCCAGCGAAAATTGCGGTGTCACGCCATAGATCAGTTTGTTCATCACCAGCGCAGTTACGATCGACAGCACCAATGTCACGGCCATACCGTGAATATAATGCGCCGGCTCCCACACCATGCTCCAGAAGCCGTAAAACGCAACGCCGGACACAACGCCGATCATCGCCGCGCCTGCCTTCACATTTTTGAACAGGAGGCAGACAATAAAGGCCGAAAGGATCGGCATTGATAGCAATCCGTAAAGCTCCTGCACCGTGTTGATCAGGCTTTCCTGACTGGCGAAGAACGGCACCAGAACCAGCGCCAGAACGGACATCGCAATCGAGACGATCGCGCTTAATTTAGTCACCGATTTGGGCCGGTCGACATAGGCTTCGTGGATATCGCACACATAAAGCGCGGCAGACGCGTTCAGGATCGAATTGAATGTCGTCAGCACTGCCGCCGCAATACCAGCGGCAAATGCGCCGGATAACCACACAGGCAGAACATCGCCCACAATCCGGCCATAAGCAGGATCGCCAATATCGCCGTAGAGCTTGTAAGACACGATGCCCGGAATGACCACGATTGCTGGCACAATCAGCAACCGTATCCCGGCAGCCGTCAGCACACCTTTCTGCGCTTCCTTGATACTCGGTGCAGCCATGGCCCGCTGGGTGATCGTCTGGTTGGTCGACCAGTAGAAGGTCTGGATGAAGATCATGCCGGTCAGCAGAGTATGCCACGGAATAGGCGAATTATTGTCGCCAATCAGCGTCAACCGCTCCGCCGGTATCCCCGACAGGTCAAAATCGATAGCGGACAGTGCCAGATAGACCACCAGCAATGCCAGAGACAGTATCAGCACTCCGGAATATGTATCCGATACCGCCACCGCACGCAGCCCGCCAAAAATGGCGTAGCAGGCGCCCACAATGGCCAGAACAATCGATGTAAACATCAGGTTCTGAATGCCGGTGTCCATCCCCGTCATGGACAGCAGGAACAGCGACCCGCCATACAATATTGCAGGCAGGAAAATGAACAAATTGCCAAACAGGAACAGGACCGAAATCAGCGCCCGGATATGTTTGTCATTATACTTTTTCTGCAACAGCTCTGTCGTGGTTGTGCAGTTGTTCTTGTAATAAACCGGCAGGAATATGAAGGTCAGGATCAGAAGACCTGCCACTGCGGCAAATTCCCACCAGGCGAGCAGCGCCATCTGGTTGCCGTTCATCCCGATTAGCTGATCGGTGGAAAGGTTCGTCAGTGTGATCGAGCCGGCAACGAAATACCATTTCAATCCGCCATTCGCGAGGAAGTAGTCCTTCTCGTCCGCCGCCTGCCCTTTGCCCTTGCCGCGGCAATGCAAATATGTGGCCAGCGCGATCAACGCTGAAATCACGATAAAAACCGTGACCTGTACCGGACTATTCATATGGATTTCCCTCTCGCTCGCCCGCTTGTTGCGGATCGTTGATCTTGCCTAGCGGCAATATTACCGCGCCGCGACCCCATTTGTGTTATGAAAATGGCGGATACCCCATAGGGGCACCCGCCATCTCATCTGTCTTACGCAGATATGCGACCCTGGGCCCTTGGACTTGCCCCCTTAAAAGGTGGCCCGGACGCCTGCGGTGTAACGAGCACCCGTACGGGTGTAAGTCAGCAAACGGTTGGGGAAGCGCGAGAAATCACGTGTGTCTTCACCCAGAACGTTCAGACCTTCGACGAAAATCTGGAACTGGTCGGTCAGCTCGAAGCTGGCCGAGAAGTCCAATTGGCCGAATGCCTCCCGCTGGCGCGGTTCCGCGAATTCCGCTTGGCCAAGCACCAAGAAACCGTCGCGGTAATTGTATGAAACGCGCGCACCGAGCGGTCCCTTCTCGTAAAACGCGGTTGCGTTAAATGTATGCGGGGTAAAGCCGTTATATCCCAGATCACCAACCGGCGCATTGTCGCGTTCCGAAGTCACATATGTGTAGTTCAGAATGCCGCCGAAACCGTTGTTGAATGTCTTCTGGAAAGCAACTTCGACGCCGCTAATGCTACCTGCCAGACCATTGCGCTCGCGCGTGTCGTTGAAGGTCACATTATCAATCCGGTCCGGAACCGCCGGGTTCGGGTCAATCAAACGGACCTGACCGGGGATCTGGATGGTTTCACTCTGGATGAAGTTACCCAGTTCCTTGTGGAAGCCTGCCACGCTGAAATAGCTCAGCGGTTCAAAATACCATTCAAACGAGATGTCGAAATTGTCGGCATCGAATGCTTCAAGGAACGGGTTACCGCCGCCGCTCAGCGGAGCGTTCGAACGCCCGCCAAACGTGTTGGACACACCCAGCGCGGTCAGCGTCGGGCGGGTGACAGTCTTGGCGTAGCTTAGACGCAGAACTGTATTGTCGGTGGGTTCCAGCTTGAGGTTCGCCGAAGGCAGCCAATTAGCATAGCTATTGTCGACTGATGTCGGTGTGGAAGGTCCGAAAATCGGGTCCAGCTGGCTGTCTGTTGTGCTCGCGGTAAATTCGATGACTGGCGTGTCAAAACCGCTCGAAGTCACGTTTGTGAACGCGACACGCAGTCCTAGATTTGCCGTCCATGGCACATTGCCGCCGAACAATTCGCCGCCCCACGTGGAGTTGGCATAGATCGAGAAAATCTGTTCATCGACTTCGAAGCTGCCGGACGAGTTAAAAGTAGGCGTATAGATGCCGAAACGCGGATCAATGCCGGCGCTATTGGCATAGGCCAGCAGAGCGGCGGTGTTGCCCCCGGTACGGTTCGGATTGTTCAGGTTTGCCGCATTATTCAGTTCGCCAAACGCATCGGCAAAACTTGCTGTCAGGATCGTTGCCGGAATGGTGTCAGAGCCATTCACACCGGACAGGAAGTCAGTGAAGTTATAATCGCTCAGGATCGAGCTGTCGAACGGCACAGTGTAGCCGCAATATGCGCAGAAAATATCAGACGCGGAAAGCGGCCCGGCACCGTCGGGGTCGGCGAAATTATCGAACAGATCACGCGTTTTCTTGCGGTCTGTATGGATTGCACCAGCCGTCAGCTTTCGCAGCGCGCCAGCGTCATACACATCCAGTTCGGCATCGAAGCGGTATTCTTGCACTTCATCCTCAACCCGGGTGCGGTTCACGTTTACGAAGTGAAGCCGCTGGATCGAACGATCCGTCAGGCCGGACAGGTTGGTAATGGTAGAAAGACCGTCGGTGCGCGTGCTGTCGATGAAGGGCGAAGTCGGCGCCAACGCGCCCAGCACTACGAACGGGTTCGTGCCGTCGCGTGTTGCGCGCGACCATGCAGCGTCAGCCACGAATTTCAGCGTTTCAGTGGCCTGAAATTCGATATTGCCGCCAAACGCGAAGGTTTCAGCTTCACGGTTGTTCGAAGTCAGGACGTTATCGTTCTGGGAAAATCCGACATCCGCATCGGTCGGATCCGCAGTCAGTTGCGGGTTTGCAACGGCCAATTGCGGGTTCCGCGCACGGAATGCCGCGCTTGGGCGGAAGAAGGAAACGACCGTGCCGTTTGCATCCACTTGCGGATCAATAAACGGCGGACTGAAGAAGCCGGAGAATTGCTGATCAAAGGAGTCGACTTCGAATTTCGAGTAAAGACCGTCCAGCGTAATAGTTACGCTGTCTGACGGCGCATATTGCAGGGCACCATTAAGCGTCAAACGCTCGCGGTCCTGAATGTCGCGGCTGAAAATTACCTGTTGCTGCACCCGCGAGCCGGCAGGCAAAGCGCCAATATCCGTAGCATCAAGGCCGGTCGATGTTTCAGGCGCGAAGATTGCCGGATCGCCTTCACGCAAAGCGAAACCATTGGTCAGGTTGCGGTCAATCTGTGCGTTACGCTTATTATAGGAAGCGCCGAACAGCACACCGAAAGTTCCGTCAGACCATGATGCGACGCCGCTAAGGTCAGTGCCGACTTCACCGCTGAGATCTTCGTAAATCGCTGCCGCAGAGCCGGACAGATTCAGGCCAGGCCGGTCAAGCGGCTTTGCGGTGGCAATGTTGACTACCGCGCCGATACCGCCGGACTGCAAGCCAGCTTGCGATGACTTATACACCTCTGCAGTCTGGATGATATCGGATGACAGCACGTCGAACGAAAATTCGCGCCCGTCATTATCGGTTGCGATGGTGCGGCCATTCAAAAGAACGGCGTTAAATTCAGGCCCCAAACCGCGAACGGTAATAAACTGGCCCTCGCCGCCGCTACGGTCAATTGCAACGCCGGTAATGCGCTGGAGCGATTCGGCCACGTTCTGGTCGGGAAACTTGCCAACATCCTCTGCGGATACTGCGTCGACGATCACATCGGAGTCGCGTTTTGCGGCGATTGAGTCTTCCAGACTTTTCAGAATACCCGTCACGACGATAACATTCTCGTCGGACGCATCAGCCGCCTGTCCCGCATCCTGCGCGATTGACGGAGCGGCGATTGCCAGAGCGGCAATTCCGGCGGAGGCCCGCAGGCCGTAACGCATTGAAAGTTTCATCGACATTCTCTCCCAAATAGGACGACCAGCTTCACTGGCGTCACAGAATTGACCCGCATAATTGGCCAGCATTCTGGCTTTCCATGCAGATTTGTTGCGATGAAAACGGAGTTTGCGCTTGGATGCCATGGGCGGAATGGGCTCGGCATGAACAATTTGGGATATGCGCCCGTGCTAAATGACCCAATCGATTCCGAACATTGCGATGCTTATTGCCGCACCAGCCTCTAATCAATCAGGCGTGATCACCCAAAACGTTCATCGCCTCTGGTGATTTGCGGATGCGAGCACGATATTCTGACGGGGACCAGCCGACAGCTTTGCTGAACTGCCGGCTGAAATGATATTCGTCACAATAGCCCAATTCCTCGGCGATATGACGTAACAACAAGCCGTCCACAGCCAGCATATCGCACGCCCGCTCCATCAACACGCTGGTCCGGTATTTACCGGGGGACATACGCGACAATTTTCTGAATTTTTTGCGAAATGCCTCGTAAGACTGACCCATCTGCGTCGCTGCGGCGCGTGGATCGAGTGAATATTCTATGGCAGCCTTGGCGCGCTCCAGCCAGCCGATATCTTTTTCCATATCAACGTGCGACGCCTTTTGAATATCAGCCAGCAATTCCTGCAGACGTATCGATTCACGCAGGTGATCATCGTCATTTGCAGCGGGCCCGCCACCGATCAATTGCAATATCCGGTCGCGCCAGAAATCCATCGGGGTGAGGGAAATGACAGGCTGATCCCGCGCAATGCAGCCCGTGTCGCGCCACATATCGAAAACCGGGCCTTCGAATACGAGGTAAAATTCGTCCCAAGTTTCGCCCTTTGCAGGGCCGTACCAATGCTCCCGCCCTGGAAAGACAATGATTGCATCACCGGCCTTTACGGGCGTTTCTGTGCCGGTATCATCGCGGTAAAGACCCGATCCGCGCGTTACAAAAACAAGATTATAATGCGGCAAAACACGCTTTGAAGTGAGCACACCGACGCCGTTTTTCAGATAACAGGCCAGCCTAATGCCCCCGAGGGGAGACACTTGAAGGTTCTGCTTGTATATACGCTCTTCCCACATAAACGCCCAGTGCTCCCGAATTTCGACCTTAAATACCAAAAAGTTCATGCAAGGCCAAATTGCCTCTTCACAATATAGCCGGAAACCTATGATGTTAGATTATATGTACACGGGAGCGAGATGTCAGATGAGGATGGACGTATTGGGTGAATTACCGGATTGCAAAAGCGCAGCTTGTGCAAAATTCAATGACTGACGGCGCCCATCTCCACGGCTTGGCCTCCACATCAAAGGCCGAACTCGCTGAGATTAATTCTCACGAGTTCATCATTCTGCGCGGCGGCGGGACGATGGTGGTCTGCGAAGTGGCAGCCGGCATCCGTCCCTTCATCTCCTATTGCGGCACGGACTTGCCCGGCGCGGCAGCAGGAGAGCTTTCGCTTCTTTCTACGCGGCAACACGCACCGGGCGGCGCAGCGGTTCATTTGCGCGGGTCGATGCTGAATGAATTGGGCACTGGTATTTCCGGTCCTGCCGGGCTGGTCGCCCACCGTGAGGGACGCAACTGGGCAATCGATTTGCGAGTGGTCACCACCGATCACAACGGCCCCGCCCGGCTTACGCTGCATTGCGCCGACACAAATACCGGCGTCAAAGCCCGTCACCTATTGTCGATAGACACAGAAACCGGCGTTTTCACCGCATCGACGGAAATTACTAACACCGGCGACGCCCCCCTTACACTGGACTGGTGCACAGCACTATCGCTGCCTTTCGATGACCGGTTTGCGAAATTGCTCGGGTTCAGCGGGCGCTGGGCTTCCGAGTTCCAGATTGAGGAAATCGACAATTTCACCGGCGGATATGTGCGCGAGAACAAGACCGGCCGAACCAGCCATGATTGCTTCCCCGGCCTGTATGCAGGCACTGAGACTACGTCTGAAAATAGCGGCTATGCGGCGGCTTTTCATCTGGCATGGAGCGGCAATAGCAGGACCCGCGTCGACCGCGCGCAAGACGGCAGCGCCGCGCTGCAAATGGGAGAGCTGTTATTCCCGGGCGAAATCGACTTAGAAGTTGGTAAAACTTACCGCACGCCCGAAATGAAGGCGTGCTGGTCGAAAGATGGCTACTCGGCCGTCTCCCGGAAACTGCACGACCATTTGCAAAACGCGCTGCTGGACAAACGTATTTTCGACCAGCCGCGACCGGTGCATTACAACACTTGGGAAGCGGTGTATTTCGACCATTCCGAAGCGCGCCTGCTTGATCTAGCGGACAAAGCAGCAGAGGTAGGCGCGGAACGCTTTGTGCTGGATGACGGCTGGTTCGGCGGTCGCCGCCATGACAAGGCAGGCCTTGGTGATTGGTGGGTCTCCAAGGATGTCTATCCCGAAGGATTGCACACGCTTGTAGCAAGGGTGAACGAGCTGAATATGCAGTTCGGCCTCTGGTTCGAACCGGAAATGGTGAATCCCGATAGCGATCTCTACCGCGCCCATCCTGATTGGGTGTTGGAAGCGCAGGGGGTAGAAACGATCCCGTTCCGCAATCAGTACACTCTCGATCTGACGAAGACCGAAGTGTTTGATTATCTATTCAGCCACATCTCCGCCTTGGTCAGCGAATATGATATCGCTTACATCAAATGGGATATGAACCGGGATACCAACTATCCCGGTTCCGGCGGGCGCGGGGCAATGCACCGTCAAACCCATGCGGTCTATAAATTGATTGCCGATTTACGCGAACGGCACCCCGATCTGGAAATTGAAAGCTGCGCATCTGGCGGCGGCCGGGCCGATTATGGCGTTCTGCGCCACACGGACAGGTTCTGGACATCGGACAATAATGATGCCCGGCACCGCCATACAATCCAGAAAGGCGCGAGCTACTTCTTCCCGCTCAGAGTAACAGGAAGCCATGTCGGCCCGCATAAATGTCATATTACCGGCCGGACATTCAGTATGGAATTTCGCGCTGCCAGCGCGATCTTCGGCCATATGGGCATGGAACTCGATCTGGCGGAGGAAACACCCGAAGACCGCGCCACACTCGCGCGGGCCATCGCGCTCCATAAAAAGCACCGGAAACTAATTCACGACGGCGAATTATACCGGCTGGATACTCCCGATTACCGTATCGGCATGGGTGTAGTCGCCCGCGACAAGAGCGAGGCGCTGTTCAGTTCCGCGCAGCTTGACCTGCACCCGACGACATTACCTGGGCGCTTCAGGTTTGACGGCCTTGATCAGACGGCCAATTACCGGGTGCAGTTGATCTGGCCGGGCCGCAACATCTCGATATCATCGCCGTCAATCATGGAAGCAGCAGATTTGCTGGGTGACGGGAAAGTATTCTCGGCTTCTGCATTGACAGAATACGGCATACAATTGCCGTTGGTGATGCCCGACACCTGCCTGATCTACCACCTTGTCAAAGAAAGCTGAACCGGCGTGAGCGACGATACTCTTTATGACCTGCTGGTCATTGGCGGCGGCATAAACGGCGCAGGTATTGCACGCGATGCAGCCGGACGCGGGCTGAAAGTATTGCTGTGCGAGAAAGACGATCTGGCCAGCCATACTTCCTCTGCCAGCACCAAGTTGGTGCATGGCGGATTGCGCTACCTTGAACATTACGAATTTCGGCTGGTTCGAGAGAGTTTGATCGAACGCGAACGCCTGTTGGGTATGGCACCGCATATCATCTGGCCGCTTCGCTTTGTATTGCCCCACGATAAGGGCCTGCGTCCGGCATGGCTGCTGCGGCTGGGCCTGTTTATGTATGACCATATTGGCGGGCGAAAATTGTTGCCCGCGACCAAGACGGTGGATCTGCGAGCCGCCCCGCATGGCGAGGTATTGGAGGACCGGCTGGCCAAAGGCTTCGAATATTCGGATTGCTGGGTAGAGGATTCGCGGCTGGTCGTGCTGAACGTCGTGGATGCGGCTCGCAATGGTGCGGATATTCGCACCCGCACCGAATGCACCGGACTAAAGCGTGACAGCGATGCGTGGACCGCCACGCTGCGCAGTCAAAACGGCGCGGACACACAAATTCGCGCGCGCATGGTCGTCAACGCTGCGGGGCCTTGGGTGGATAGCGTGCTCGGCCGCGCCAACCCCGGCGAGGCGCACCAGAACCTGCGTCTGGTCAAAGGCAGCCATCTGGTGTTTCCCAAACTGTATGATGGCGATCACTGCTATATTTTCCAGAACAAGGATGACCGGATCGTCTTCGCCATTCCTTACGAGCGCGATTTCACGCTGGTCGGCACCACCGATGTCGCATTTGACGGCGATCCGAATGATATTGCCATTTCCGGCGAAGAATCCACGTATATCTGCAATGCCATCAACGAATATTTGCGAACGGATGTGACACCCGAGGGGGCAGTGTGGAGCTATTCAGGTGTGCGGCCGCTCTATGATGACAAATCCGCCAATAACTCCACCGTGACGCGCGATTATGTGTTCGAACTGGATGACAAGGACGGATTGCCGCCAATCCTGTCCATCTTCGGCGGCAAGATCACCACCTATCGCAAGCTGGCCGAACACGCGCTGGAAAAATTGCCTGTCGCATCCGGCGCATGGACCGAAGGCGCAGACTTGCCCGGCGGGGACATTCCGGCAGACGGATTTGATGCTTTTGCTGCGCAGATGTGCGACCAATATCCGTGGTGCCCCGATGCGGTAATGCTGCGGCTGTGCCGCGCCTATGGCACTGATGTGCAAACGCTGATCGGCGAACGCAGAGACTGGGCCGGAATGGGGCAGGAATTCGGCGCCGGACTAACCGAGGCAGAAGTCCGCTATCTGGTCGAACACGAATTTGCGGGCAGCGCCGATGATATTTTGTGGCGGCGTAGCAAGCTGGGCCTGCATATGACCAAAACCGAACGGTCTGCGCTTGCCAGCTGGTTCGCACAAGATCGGTAATGGCCGAAATGACGGACACTCTTGATACTCTGGACGGTCACATTCCGGGCAGCCCCGTAATTCGGCGCAGCTTCGCCAAAGCGGACGGGCGAATGCTCTATTTGTACGGGCGCACCGGTCACGATCTTCCGGTTCAAGACCAACAGCATGACGATATCGCCACTGGCGGAGAATTGCGGTTTCATCCCCTGCGCGGCGAGTGGAACATTTATGCAGCTCACCGGCAGAACCGGACATTTAAACCAGCTGCCAGCGCCGATCCGCTCGCACCTACCAAGCCCGGCGGACCGACCACGGAAATCCCGTTCGAGGATTTTGAAGTCGCGATATTCGAAAACAAGTTTTCCGCGCTACACCCGCTTGCGCCGCAGCCGCCCGTGATGGAAGGGGTCGCCAGCGAAGGCGCAACAGGCAAGTGCGAAGTCATCGTCTACACGCCTGATGCAGAGGGCAGCCTACACACGATTGGGCAGGACCGCCGCGAATTACTGATCGCTGCATGGATTGACCGCTACCGCGCTTTATTCGCGGAGGGGTGCGAGTATGTGCTGCCGTTCGAAAATCGCGGTGAGGAAGTGGGCGCCACGCTTCACCACCCGCACGGCCAGATATATGGCTTCGGCAAGATACCGCTGACGCAGCAGACCGCGATAGATGCCTTTGCAAGCGGGTATGATCTGGCACAGGAAATAGCGCGCTCCATGCCGGATTACGGACTGGCCGAAAGCGGCGGCATGGCGGCGTTTTGTCCGCGCTTTGCCCGCTTCCCTTACGAGGTCTGGATTGCGCCCAAGACATTGCGCGCCGGACCGTGGGACTGCACTGCGGAGGAAATCAGCGGCTTTGCCGAATTACTTGGTGAAGTCACCCGCCGTTATGATGCGTTTTTCGGACGGCCAACACCCTATATGTTTGCACTCCACAGCGCGCCGCGCGGCGGATCAGGCAATTACCATTTCACCGCGCAGTTCTATCCGCTGCTGCGCGGCCCGGACCGGGTTAAATACCTCGCCTCTGTCGAACAGCATACCGGCGTGTTCACTGTCGATGTAATGCCGGAAAGCGCTGTCAGCGCGCTCAGAGAAGTCTAATAATATGAATATCACTGCAACCTCCCCGGGCCGGGTTAATCTGATCGGCGAGCATACCGACTATAATGGCGGATGGGTGCTGCCGGCTGCGCTGTCCGTCTCACTAACCGCCAGGGTGACATTCCGCCCTGACCGACAGATAAAGGTCACTGCATCGGGTTTTGACGGGGCAGCAACGCGCAGCTTGAACGATGCGGCGCAAGGGCACTGGTCCGATGCCAGCGTAGGCGCGCTGCGTGAAGCGGAAAAGCTCGGGCTGACCAGCGGCGGCGCCGATATCGACATAGTCTCCTCCATTCCTGCGGGATCCGGCCTGTCCTCTTCTGCCGCGCTGATCGTGACCCTCCTCAAAGCTGCCCGTACGAAGGCGCAATCCGCGCTCAGCGATACCGAGATTGCGGTTGCTGCGCGCCGTGTGGAGAATGAATATATCGGTGTGCCCTGCGGCATCATGGACCAGATGGCAGTTGCCATCGCGCAGCCGGGTGAAGCGATGGCACTGGATACCAGTACTCTGGAATACCGCGTGGTCGCCGTGCCGAAAACGCACGAAATGGTAGTCATTCACTCCGGCCTGACGCGCAGTTTGACTGACGGGCGTTATGCCGCGCGCAAGGAAGAGTGCGACGCAGCCAAGGCCGTGCTGGGAACGAATGATTTGTGCCTGCTGGACCCTGCAGAGATCACCGCACGCGATGATCTGGATGAGGTTCTGCGCCGCCGCACATTACATTGCGCAACCGAACATCGCCGCGTGCTGGCATCAATTGATGCATTGGAAAGCGGCGATATTTGCCAGTTTGGCGCGCTGATGGGGGCCAGCCATGCGTCGATGAGAGACGATTTTGAAATGTCGCTGCCCGAAATTGATACGCTGGTAGCGGATGCTGTCGAATTGGGCGCGGTTGGCGCACGGCTTACCGGCGGCGGGTTTGGCGGGTGCATAGTCGCCTGTGTCGAAAGCAGACAGCGCGCTGCGTGGCAGGAAGCACTCTTAAAACAGCATCCGAATGCGCGCTATATCGACCATGTCGCGGGTGCAGCCTGAAGCGCGATTAGAGTCTGGCGATCCAACCCGCGACTGCGAAGAATTTCTCGCTTACCCACTCGACCGGCGGCATCACCACGTTTTCGATCAGACCGCTATCGGGAAATATCCATGTGACCGCGATCAGCCCCACAAATAGCAGCATTCCGACGCGTTGCAGCTTCGCGTAATGGTGCGCCAGCGAGCGCGGCAGCAGGCCCTGCACAATATGCGATCCGTCAAACGGCGGAATAGGCAGCATATTGAACAGCGCCAGAAACACATTGATCAGAATGAAATAGTTCAGGCCGGTATAGAGCCATTCAGCGACGCCCTGTGGCGGCCATTCGATCCCCATTGCCAGCAGGCCGAGCAGAACCGCACCGATTAATGCGAGCACCAGATTTGTTGCAGGCCCGGCAGCGGCCACTGCCATCATCCCGAAGCGCGGATTATCCAGCCGCGATTGCTGCACCGGAACCGGCTTTGCCCACCCGAATATCGGCCCGCCGACAATCGCCAGAAAACCGGGCACCAGCAATGTTCCCACCGGATCGACATGGCGGATCGGGTTCAGGCTCAGCCGTTTACGGTCCTTCGCCGTGGGATCACCCAGCGCATAGGCGGTCCAGCCATGCGCGACTTCGTGAAAGACAATCGCGATTATGAGGCAAGGTATCAGGATTGCAGCAAGTATGAGTGTTTCGGTCATCCGCGCAATGTAGGCGTCTATTACGTTTTCAGCCAGCCCACTCGTTTTTCAGCAGACCGTATATCGCAGTATCGCGGATATATCCTGTCCAGGTGATACGGTCCTTTCTCAAAGTCCCTTCGCGAACCGCCCCCAGTTTTTCAACCGCAGCCATAGAGCGAGTATTGCGCGTATCGATGTTAAATCTGATCTTGCGGTATCCGCAGGCAAAAGCATGATTGATCATCAGAGCTTTCATATCAGAATTGAACCCGCTCCCTCGTACGAACGGAGTAATGTATGTTCCTCCTATCTCCACAATACCGAACGGATCAGGATTGATATAGTTGGTCATTCCAACCACCCGGCTTTGCTCGGCATCAATTACCGCAAACCGTACCCAGTTATCCAACGAATGGAAAAGCTCCATTGCTGTATCAAAGCCATCGTCCAGCATGTTTACAGGATAAATCTGCCAGATTTCTGTATCCTCGGCGCACGCATCTTTAAGCGCACTCAGGTGATTTTCAGCAAGTGGTTCCAGTCTGACGCGGCCGCGCTTCAATGTTCCAGAAAGATCATCCACCTACTGCCTCCGTAAAGTGCTTCCGGCATAACGCGACATAGCGGTCATTGCCGCCAATCTCGGTCTGTGCGCCCTGCTTTACCGCTGCACCGCTTTCATCGACGCGCAAATTCATCGAGGACTTACGCCCGCAGTGGCAGATGGCTTTCAATTCAACGAGCGCATCGGCGATACCCAGAAGCGCAGCAGAGCCGGGAAAAAGCTCCCCCTGGAAATCGGTGCGCAGGCCGTAACAGAGAACGGGAATACCCGTTTCGTCGGCGATCTTTGCGCATTGCCAAACCTGCTGTTTGGACAGGAATTGTGCCTCGTCAATCAGCACACAATTGACAGGCTGCGCGGCATTCATCGTGCGCACGCTTTCAAAAATATTGGTGTCTTCTTCAAACCGGTGTGCGTCTGCGCCCAGCCCGATCCGGCTTTCGATCGCTTTGCTTTCCGCACGGTCATCCAGCTTTGCCGTCCACAGCATCGTGGTCATCCCACGTTCACGGTAATTGAAGTCTGCTTGCAGAAGAGTGGTGGATTTACCCGCGTTCATCGACGCATAATAGAAATAGAGTTTGGCCATGGGATTGATCTAACCGATTTCTGCCGCCAAACGGAAGACATGAGGCCGACAGGCCGGAGGATAAAGAGGGTAATGGTATGAGCGAAGCGGCAACGGCTTCTAACGGGCAAAAAGGCGTCTTGGGCTGGATAGAGCGGAGCGGTAACAAGCTGCCCGATCCGGTGTTCCTGTTTTTCTGGCTGATTGCCGGTCTGGTTGTAATCTCGATCATCGCGAGCGTCATGGGCTGGTCTGCCCAGCATCCGACAGAGCTTGACGAGGCAACAGGTCAGGCGCGGATTATCTCTGCTGCCAGCCTGCTTTCGGCCGAGAATATCCAGCGCCTGTGGGTAGAAATGCCCAAAACGTTCACGCACTTCCACCCGCTTGGCTATGTCTTGGTCGTGATGCTGGGTGCAGGCGTCGCCGAACGTGCCGGTCTGTTTGGAACAGCCATGCGTGCGGGTGTTCGCAACGCCCCTAAATCGCTTTTGACCCCGATTGTGACCTTGGTCGGAATGCTCGGTAATCTGGCAGCCGATGCGGCCTATGTCGTGCTTATCCCGCTCGCTGGAATTATTTTCCACGCCGCAGGCAGGCATCCGATTGCAGGTATTGCTGCGGCCTTTGCCGGCGTGTCCGGCGGCTTTTCTGCCAACCTCCTGCCCGGACAACTTGATGCGTTGCTGTTCGGCATTACCGAGGCAGCGGTGGAAACCGTGTTCGGTGATTACACCGCGAACATCGCGGGCAACTGGTACTTTATCGCGGCGATGACATTCATCTTCCTGCCGGTCATCTGGTACGTGACTGACAAGATGATCGAACCCCGCCTTGGCACTTGGGACCCCGCCAATGCGGGCCGTGCCGATACCGAAGAGCAAACCGACAAGCCGCTGACCGATGGCGAGCGTAAGGGTTTGCGCTGGGCCGGCCTTGCTATGCTGGGCGTGGTCGCATTGTGGCTCGCTTTCACCTTTGGTCCCGGCACTCCGCTGATCAATGAAGATGCCACGCCTGAAGCGCAGCTGACCCCGTTCTATCAAAGTCTGGTTGCGGGCTTCTTCCTGCTCTTCCTTCTCGCAGGTTGGGCCTATGGTAAGGGCGCAGGTACGATTGATGATCACCGCGGATTGGTGAAGATGATGTCCGGTTCGATGGAAGATCTGGCGTATTATCTCGTTCTCGCATTTGCGGCAGCGCACTTCGTTGCGATGTTCGCCTGGTCAAATCTGGGGCTTATCCTCGCTGTTCAGGGCGCGGATTTCCTCGGTTCCTCCGGATTGCCGGCTTGGGCGCTACTCGCGGCGATTATTCTGGTGTCGGCATTGCTCAACATCTTTGTCGGGTCTGCCAGCGCCAAATGGGCGCTGCTTTCGCCAGTATTGGTGCCGATGCTGATGTTGCTGGGAATCTCGCCGGAGATGGCGACTGCGGCCTACCGCGTAGGTGACGGTGCCACCAACATCATTACGCCGCTGATGGTCTATTTCCCGCTGATCCTCATCTTCTGCCAGCGCTGGCAAAAGGATTTCGGACTGGGCAGTCTGGCGGCGACCATGCTGCCTTATTCCATCGGATTGCTGCTGGCGGGCCTCGCTATGGCGATTGGCTGGGTGGTTCTCGATTTGCCGCTCGGGCCGGGTGCAAGCGTGTTCATCGATGTACCTACTTCAGCGCCAGCGCCCGCTCCGGCCACATAGGCCTTGCTTGCCCGCCGGATCATTGCCGCGCCGCTCGCTCTGCTGCTCCTTGCCGGAGCGTCCAGCGGACAGCGCAATTACGCAATAGATCCGGCGGGTAGCAAGGTATCGGCAAAGGTCAGCTTTCTGGGCATTGGCAGCAAGACCGCGCAATTTCCCAGAGTCTCCGGCACGGCGCGCATTCCTGCCGATAAACTGCAGGATCTGAAACTGGACGTGTCGCTCGATGCGCGCGCACTGACCGCATCGGACCGGATCACTACAAACCGGCTGCGCGGAGAAAAGTTCTTTTGGGTAGAGAAGCACCCGGCGGTCCGCTTCACCGGAAATTCGCTGAAACTGACATCAGACCGCAAGGGCATCGTTCAAGGGCACATAACCGCACGCGGGGTGACCAAGCCGGTACAGCTGCACGTGACCTTCGACAAAGCGCCTGCAACGCTTACAGCAGGTCAGGCAATGACCATTCGCGGACAAACCCGGATTAATCGGCGCGATTTCGGGATGACATCCTATTCATTGATTGTCGGCAAGACCGTCAGCATTGATCTGCGCGCACGCGTGGTGCCGCGCTAGCCCCTCAGGCTTCGTCTTCGTCACCCAGATCGCGGGCAACTTTCGGATCATTCAGTAATTGATCGATCCGGCTTGCCTCATCGAAACTTTCATCGGGCTTAAACTGCAATTTAGGCGCAAATTTCAAGCCGAGCCGCTTGGCGACTTCGCGCTGGAAGAATGCGGTGTTGGTGCGCAAGGCCTTGATAACCACGGCCTCGTCTTCACCCAATAACGGCTTCACATAAACCTTCGCATTGCGCAGATCAGGCGTCATTCGCACTTCCGTGACACTAACCGAAGTCGCACGCAGAATATCATCATGCGCTTCTCCGCGTGCGAGCAGTTCAGACAGAATATGCCGCACTCTCTCGCCCACTTTCAGGACGCGGACTGATTGTTGTTCTTTGGTCGATGCCTGCCTAGCCATCCGAAGCCTCCAACTCGTCCATCTTTGTCAAAATCCGTTGCATACTCTTCATATTGCGTGCCGTGCCCCGGATTCCAAGGCGGCGGGTAATGAAATCTCCGGTCAGCTTACTGCGCCCGACACCGTCCGCATAATCGATATGAAGCGCGTTGGTACCGCCCGCAATGCGCTCTTGCCCGCGCCCTTCATAATCCAGCTTGAGCGCCTTAACCTGTGTTTCGCCGGGTTGGTCGAGGAAAAACATGGTATGAACCAGCTTGTCGTCTCCATCACCGGCAAATGGGTTCTCGGCGATTGCCGCGGCAAGCTCGCTGCGCGTCATTACGATTACTTCGCTGTCAATTTCGAACTCCTCGCGGATGATCCATGCGATCTTTTCCGCAAGGCCCTCTGACGGCATTTCTTCATGCGTGAACAGCACATTTCCGCTCGCCGCGACGGTTTCGATATCGCACAGATCCTCACGCTCCAACGCGGTGCGCAGATCCACCATCAGCAAGCGGTTACCGCCGACATTGATACTGCCAAGCAAGGCGGCATAGCGCTTCATTCGGGCACCGTCAGATCAATACCGGGATTGGCCGTGGGAATGCAGGTCGAAGTCCCGCGGGCGAGGATATTGCCTTCCGTATCCAACAGTTCTGCGCTCAAGAACAGCACCCGTTTTCCCGCCTTGATAACCCGGCCTTTGCCGACCAGTGCACCCTGCAGAACCGGACGCAGCAAAGTGTAATTCACGTCCAGCATAAGTGGCGAAAAATCACCGTTGGTGGAATATGTATGCGCCCAGCTCATCGCGTCATCCAGGAAGCCTGCGACCAGACCACCCTGCACGCTACCTCTGGGTGTTATGAACACCTCTGGCGCAGTGTAATTCATGGTGACTATCGACGTGTCCTTATCGAAAGATACAAACTCTGCCCCGATCAATTTCGAATGGGGCCAGCTATGCGATGCATTATTGCTCATACGCCTCTCTCCGGCACAGCTGTCGGCATAGCGGTGGAAGTAGCGCGTGCCAGCAGGTTTCCGTTCTTGTCGAACAATTCGCCTTCCAAGAACGCGATACGGCGGCCCAACCGAACGACACGGCCCTTTGCCGTAATTGTTTCCATCGGTACCATACGGACAAAGCTGATATTGCAATCCAGATTGAGCGGCAGCAGCTCACCATCGGTAGATGCGAGCAACGCTGTGCCCATTACTTCGTCCAGAAAGCCGCCAATCAGCCCGCCCTGAACCGCACCGCGCGGAGAAGCAAAAGACGGCGGCGGTGTATATTGCACCGTCGCCGTCTTGGTATCGGGATCATAGGACACAAACGCCGATCCCATCAGCTCTGCTGACGGCGACCGGCGTTTGGTGAAGTTAGGGACGTCTGACAAAAACGGTCTCCGTTACAGAACCCGCTCACGCTCCTCGATTTCGAAGACTTCGAGCATATCGCCCGCTTTGATGTCGTTCGTATCTTCGAGGACCACACCGCATTCCAGACCGGTGCGGACTTCGTCCACATCGTCCTTGAACCGGCGCAGCGAGGCGATGGTCGTTGCAGAAACAATAACGTCGTCGCGGGTAAGACGTGCGTGCAGACCCTTGCGGATAACGCCTTCGGTGACGAGCAGACCCGCCGCCTTGTCCTTCTTGCCGGACTTGAAGACATCTTTGACTTCCGCACGGCCCATGACGTTCTCGATCTTTTCAGGACCAAGCTCGCCAGCCATTTCTTTCGCGATTTCGTCAGTCAGGTGATAAATCACGTCGAAATATTTCATCTCGACGCCGTCACGTTTCACCAGCTCACGCGCTTTCGGATTTGGACGCACGTTAAAGCCGATAATAGGGGCACCGGACGCAGAGGCCAATGTCACATCGCTTTCCGTGATCGCGCCAACACCTGCGTGCAGCACACGGACCTTGATCAGATCATTGCCAAGGTTGTGCAATGCAGTGGTAATTGCCTCCACACTGCCCTGAACATCGGCTTTCACCAGCACGGGGAATTCGACCAGGTCGCTCTTCATGCTGTTGAACATCGTATCGAAGTTCGTTGGTGCGAGTGCGGTGCGCTTTGCAGTTGCTTTTTCCTGACGGAATTGCGCAACTTCGCGGGCACGCTGTTCGTTCTCGACCACGGCCAGTTGATCGCCAGCACTCGGCACGCCGCCAAGGCCCAAGACCTCAACCGGCATGGACGGGCCAGCTTCTTTGATCTGCTTGCCCTGATCGTTGACGATCGCACGGACCTTGCCGCTCTCTGTACCGACGACGAAAGTATCGCCGCGCTTCAAAGTGCCGCGTGTAATCAGCACGGATGCAACAGGACCGCGGCCCTTATCCAATTGTGCTTCGATCACGGTAGCTTCGGCATCGCGGTCCGGGCGGGCTTTCAGTTCAAGCAATTCTGCCTGAAGCGCGATTTTCTCAAGCAATTCATCAAGACCGGTGCCTTTGGTTGCCGACACTTCAACATCCTGCACTTCACCCGATAGCGCTTCCACGATCACTTCATGTTCCAGCAAGCGCTCGCGCACTTTCTGGGCATTGCCTTCGGGCTTATCGATCTTGTTGATCGCCACGATCATCGGAACGCCAGCGGCCTTCGTGTGATTAATCGCTTCGATGGTTTGCGGCATAATGCCGTCATCGGCAGCCACCACCAGAACCACAATATCAGTCACATTCGCACCGCGCTGACGCATTTCGGTGAATGCGGCGTGGCCCGGCGTATCGAGGAAAGTGATCTTCGCCTTGTCCTTGGTCGTGACCTGATAGGAACCGATATGCTGGGTAATCCCGCCAGCTTCGCCCTTGGTCACATTGGTACCGCGCAAGGCATCCAGCAGGCTGGTCTTACCATGATCGACGTGGCCCATAATGGTTACAACGGGCGGACGCGGACGCAGCGTTTCTTCAGGGTCCTTGTCTTCCTCGATCTTGATATCGACGTCATCTTCGGAGACGCGCTGGATGTTGTGGCCAAACTGTTCAACCAGCAATTCTGCAGTGTCCTGGTCAATCGTCTGGTTGACGGTGACCATCATGCCCAGATTGAACAGTTCCTTCACCAGATCCGCGCCTTTTTCAGCCATACGCTGCGCCAGTTCCTGAACCGTAATGGCTTCAGGAACGATCACATCGCGGACTTGCTTCTCGCGCGGTTTCCGGTCCCCGCCGCCTTGTTCACGGCGTTCTTTTTCACGCGCACGCTTAAGCGCGGCGAGACTCCGCGCACGGCGGCCTTCATCTTCATTGAGAGCCTTAGTTACGGTCAGCTTGCCCGAACGGCGCTTGTCACCGCCGCCGCCGCCTTTCGCGGGGCGCTTCTCTTCTTTCTTCGGCGGACGCTTGGGCTCAGGGCGTGCAACCGGGGTGAACTTACGCGCAGCCGGCGTAGGTGTGGCTTTGTCAGCAGGCGCAGGCGCGGCGGCCGCGCTTTCTTCCGCCTGTGCCGCAGCAGCAGCCTGAGCAGCTTCTTCTTCAGCTTGCTTTTTCGCCGCAGCCTCTGCCTCTGCTTCGGCCTTCTTATTGTCTTCCTGAGCCTGCTTTTCGTCCTTGACGGCTTTTTTCTTACGCTCCTCGTCACGGCGGTTGGCATCTTCAGCCAGACGCAGGCGCTCTTCCTCGGCTTCGCGCTGAAGGCGTGCTACGCGCTCTTGCGGTGTTTCCGCATCGGCAGCAGGCTTCTTCTTCGGCGCGGGCTTAGGCGCTTCCGCCACTGGTGCCGGTTCCGGCGCAGCTTCAGGCGCAGGCGCAGGTGTCGGCGCCGGTTCTTCACCAGGTTTGACGAGCTTGCGGCGACGCTTCACCTCGACCGCGACCTTATTGGTCCGTCCATGGCTGAAAGTCTGTTTGACTTCTGCGCCATCGACCGGACGCTTCAGGCCAAGCGGCTTGCGGGTGCGTGTCGGTTTGTCTTCACTATCGCTCATAAAGCTCGTCTCTATCCTTCAAAACTCAATTCGTCGTCACGCCGGGTGCAGTATGCGCCCCGGCATCATTCGGTAAGGGCTTTTCCGCCCGTAGGAAATACATCAGTCGCGCAAGGATCAAATCGACCCTTTCAGCGGATTTTTCATCCGCCAGCGCCATATGAACGACATTATCGCGGCCCAATGCCACAGACAGTGCCGCCCGGTCCAGTGGCAAGGTGGTGCCGCGCGCGCCGGAACCTTCGGCGTCGCGCCCTACGCGCCATGCCTGATCCAGCTTTTTGCGCCCGTCCTCGCTCGCATCTGCGGCGTGCAATAACATGGCAACACGGCCGGACCGCGCCTGTTCGGCAATCCGGTCTGAACCCAAGATAAGTTTTCCTGCGCGCATTTCGAGACCCAGCCGGTCAAGAAATACCTTGGCCAATGCGCCTTCGATCATGGCCGGCAGATCGGCAGGGATATTCAGCTTCGCGCCTTTATAGGCACGCGCCAATGCGCCGCGCAGCCGCCCCTTTTCCATCGCCTGTTCCAATTCAGCGCGGTCCACGCCCAACCACGCGCCCCGCCCGGGCGCACGCGCCAGCGGATCGGGCAGCACATCGCAGGCCCCATCCACACCCTCGGGACCAATCGCAAGGCGGATCAATCCGTCACGCGAGGTAACCTCGCCTGACAATATGCAGCGGCGCTCGGGGGCAGAAGCCTTATGGCCTCGCCCCGTATGCGCTTCAGAGGTGTCGGAAGCTACGCGCTCATTGTGTGGAGTCCGCATCAGCGGCCTCCTGTGTGTCGGGCTCGCTATCGGAAGCAGGCGCAGAATCGCTTGGAGCGGCCTCTTCCTCGTCTTCGAACCAATGCGCGCGCGCAGCCATGATAATCTCGTTGCCCTGCTCTTCGGTCAGGCCATATTCGCCCAGCACGCCGCCTTTATCTTCGGCACGCTTGCTAACATCGGCGCGCATACGCGGACCGTCGGCAGGGTTCTGGCGGCGCTTCGGCGCTTCGCGCTTCTTCGCAATCAGTTCATCCGTTGCCAGATCAGCCAGATCGTCGAGCGTCTTGATGCCGCCCTTGCCCAAAGTCACCAAC
This sequence comes from Sphingomonadaceae bacterium, assembly GCA_020630295.1. Lineage (GTDB taxonomy): Bacteria > Pseudomonadota > Alphaproteobacteria > Sphingomonadales > Sphingomonadaceae > Pontixanthobacter. Next base: position 38,960 of record JAHDBR010000006.1, on the reverse strand, counting down.
ATGACCTCGGTCAGATGCGGCATATCAGCCAGAGCATCTTCGACGCCGAGCTCGCGGCGCTCTTCACGTGCAGTGGCTTCGTGACGTTCAAGCGCTTCTACCGCACGGCTTTGCAGTTCTTCGGCCAGATCATCGTCAAAGCCTTCGATCGCGCCAAGTTCGGACAATTCGACATAGGCAACTTCTTCAAGTTCCGCGAAGCCTTCTGCCACCAGAAGCTGGGACAGTGTCTCGTCCACATCCAGCTCTTCTTCGAACATTTTCGAACGTTCGGCGAATTCTTTCTGGCGTTTTTCAGAGGCTTCTTCCTCTGTCATGATATCAATCTGGTGGCCGGTCAGCTGACTGGCGAGACGGACATTCTGACCGCGGCGGCCAATGGCCAGCGACAATTGATCATCCGGCACAACCACTTCGATGCGGCCTTCATCTTCGTCCAGAACAACGCGGGCCACAGTCGCAGGTTGCAAACCGTTGACCACGAATGTCGCAATATCTTCAGACCACGGAATGATGTCGATCTTTTCGCCCTGCAATTCCTGCACGACGGCCTGAACGCGGCTACCCTTCATACCAACGCAAGCGCCAACCGGGTCAATGCTGCTGTCATGGCTGATCACGCCGATCTTGGCGCGGCTGCCGGGGTCACGGGCAGCGGCTTTAATCTCGATAATGCCGTCATAAATTTCGGGCACTTCCTGCGCGAACAGCTTCTTCATGAAGTCTGGATGCGCACGGCTGAGGAAAATCTGCGGGCCGCGATTATTGCGCTCCACCTTGGTGATGATGGCCCGGATACGCTCACCCACACGGGCGGCCTCACGCGGGATTTGCTGATCGCGGCGGATAACGCCTTCTGCACGGCCAAGGTTCACAATAACGTGACCGAATTCGACCGATTTGATCACGCCGGTGATCACTTCATTGGCGCGATCTTTAAACTCTTCATACTGGCGCTCGCGCTCTGCGTCGCGAACCTTCTGGAAAATCACCTGCTTGGCAGACTGCGCATCAATGCGTCCCAGATCAACCGGAGGCAGCGGATCAACGATAAAGTCACCCAGCTTGGCGTCGTCTTCCAGCTTTTGTGCGGCCTTTAGATCAACCTGCTTGAAGTAGTCTTCAACTTCCTCGACCACTTCAACCACGCGCCACAGACGAAGATCACCTGTTTGCGGGTCCAGCTTCGCACGAATGTCATTCTCCGCACCATAGCGGTTGCGCGCGCTTTTCTGGATTGCCTCTTCCATCGCTTCGATCACGATCGACTTGTCGATCATTTTCTCCGAAGCAACCGCATTCGCAATCGCAAGCAGTTCTGCCTTATTCGCGGAAATTGCACTGGCCATCAGTCGTCAGCCTTCTCTTCATTGTCTTCTAGAATATCCTCGGCACCGGAAGTGTCGAGAGGTTGCGTTGCTGCGATCAGCGCATCGGTCAGGATGAGCTTTGCCGCATGAATGTTTGCCAGCGGAACGTCTACCCGTCCGGCCTTCTTATCCTCGATAGAGACAATCTCTCCATCGATACCGATCAATTCACCGCGCAAGTTGCGGTGACCGTCAGTTTTCTCTGCAAGGGCGATTTTTGCTTCATGCCCCGCCCAGTCGGTAAAATCTTTCGGGCGGGTCAGCGGACGGTCAATTCCGGGAGAGCTGACCTCAAGATGATACGCGCCCTGAATCAAAACCTCGCCATCTTCTTCAAGTGCATCGATCTTAGCCGATACAGCGCGGGACAATGCGGCGCACTGCTCTATCACCAGCTGTCCCGTTGCCGGGTCTTCCGCCATGATTTGCAGCGCGCGGTCACCGTCGCCGGCTTCCGATGCCATCATTTTCACGCGCACAAGATCAAATCCCAAAGCCTTCGCTTCGGGTTCGATAATCTGTTCAAGGCGCGTCAAATCTGACATTCGGTCTCCAAGAATAGACTTGCGATATGGCAAAGGCGGTTCGTGCCGGCCCCGTCTGGCGCCAGCCCCACTTTGCAATCACAATGTCGGGATGACGATCAAATAGGCGGGCTTTTGCAGAATTGCAACGCCTGATTGCGCACCTGCCTGTTGACCGGGGCTATTCTGCCCCGCCTGCCTCCGTATCCTCTTCTGGCTCCGGCCAGTTCAGCATCCAGATGTTATTATCCGCTGCGATACTCAGCGACATTTCCATGTAATGCGCTGCCAGAAAATGGATTTCAGTCGGATGCGGGTCCAGCACGTGCGTGTAGAACTGGATGACAGGGCGCAAGGGATTGGTTTTCGGAACCATCGGCCCGTCAATGCAGGTGTTGGTGAAGGTTCGGCCGGACAGGACTGTATTGTCGCCATCAATATCGACGCGGTAATGTCCGCCCAGCGGAAAGCGCCCGTTATTCACCACGGGGGTTAGAATATAGACTGCGATCTGGTCGTTCTGGTCGGGACCAAGCACGACCAGATTCGGGCTCGCATCCGCACACAGGGTGATCTTGCGGGCAACCGCTTCTTCAATGGCGACATTGCGCGCAGCGATCTTCCGTTCAAGCAAAGGAGAAAGCGGATGCTGCTTCGGATCGTCATGTCGCCCGCCGCCGGTTACTGTTGATCCGTCCACTTCATAGCGGGCAAATTCGTAATTCGCCCCATCCAGTTCTGCGTAGAATATGAGGCCTATACGGCCATTCTCCAGCTCTTCGGTGACATAACCGCGCAGCTCTTTCTGTTTTGACAGATCAATCTCTGCGGCAAGCGCATCGGTCCCGTGCCATGCCGCCTGATCGTGCAGATATATCTGCTCACCGCGGAGCTTTGCCGCCTCCACCGCCGCAACATCCGCTGCGGGTGCATTTTCGGGGGCATCAACCGATATTGGCGAGGCAAGCAATAGAGCCGCGCTCATGCCAAATGTGGAACCGAACATAGAAATACCCCAACCCTCTTCACCTGATATGCGAAGGTTGTGGCAGCTTAGGCGTGGCTAAGCAATCAGGTCAGGCGTTACAAAAACGGTCGACTTGGCGGTTCAGGCGATCAATCTCGCTTGAATCGCGGTCAATCGTATCGTTCTCAACCGCACGGTCCCATGCTTCCTGCGAACGTTCCTGAAACTGCGCGCATTGCTCTGCGTACGCATCTGCTTTTGCTTCGGCCAACTGGTTGCCGATCTCGGTTCCCTCAAGCGCAGCTTCCGGATTCGCCATTGCATTGTTGAAATTACGCGGTGTGGATATGGCATATGCGACCCAGCCCGCAATTACGATTGTGCCTATAAGACCCAGTAATCTAACACCGATTTCCATTTTACATACTCCCCTTTTGCGGGCAGCAATATGAAACCGGATGGTAAAAAATGCCTTAAGTGTCTTCCTGCATCAGGCCGTGTTTCTTAATGCAGTGACGCAGTTGATCGTAGCTGAGGCCCAGAGCCTTTGCGGTCTGGCGCTGGTTCCAGCGATGTTTGCCCAATGCGTGCTCTAGAATTGACCGTTCATGATCATCCACGGCAGAGCGCAAATCATCCACTTGTTCGAAACTTAGTGCGGGTGCCTGTGCAGTCGCGGGTAACGGGGCCGTTTGTGTCGGCGCAATAGGTTTTGAGCGGCTGGATGGTTCACCAGCCGGCTGCCACGGAGAAGCGAAGGGATCGAATTGCAGATGCGCGATTGGCTCCTGCCAATTGTCCCACCGGTAGATCGCGCGCTCCACGACGTTGCGCAGTTCGCGCACATTGCCGGGCCATGGGTACTCATCCATCTGCTTGCGCACATGATCGGCAAAGCCGGGCCACCCTTCCCATCCGATTTCAGCCGCCATACGCCGGCCGAAATAATCCGCCAGAACATCAATGTCGCCGTCCCGCACACGCAGCGGGGGCAATGTAATCACTTCAAAGCTGAGCCGGTCGAGCAGGTCCGAACGGAACGTACCCTCCTCAGCCGCGCGGGGCAGGTTCTCGTTTGTCGCCGCCACGATCCGCACATCGACATTGATCGGGCGGCTGGAACCGATGCGTGATACTTCGCCATATTCGACCGCGCGCAGCAGCCGTTCCTGCGCGGCCATCGATAAAGTGCCCAGTTCGTCGAGAAATAATGTGCCTTTGTCGGCTTCCTCAAACCTTCCCACGCGCGCTTTGGTAGCACCAGTAAAGGCACCTGCCTCGTGGCCGAACAATTCGGCTTCGATCAGCGTTTCGGGCAATGCCGCGCAGTTCATCGTGACGAGCGGTTCACCCCAACGTTCGGACAGGCGGTGGAGACGTTCGGCAATCAGCTCTTTGCCGGTTCCGCGCTCTCCCACCACCAAGACGGGACGGCGCATCGGTGCCGCGCGGCTGGCCCGCTCGACCGCATCGAGAAAGGCCCCGGATTGGCCAATAAACTGGTTCTTCTGCTCCACTGACCAACCTATAGTGAAAATTCCCACATATTGGCAATAGATACCAACACGGAAAAACAGTACTTTCCACCAACCCGCTGATTTTAAACTAGAATAACTGTTTGGCACACGCCTTGCTATATGATGAACATATCCAGACACACATAATTCAGTCTGGTCATTTGAACATTCGGAAGGAACCAAGCCATGTATGACCGCCGCTTTTTCCAGACTAAGCTGGGCCAGGCCGCGATCGCCAGTATCGCCGCGATGTGCGCGTTTGTTGCACTCAGCACGCAGATGCAGGTTGAACCGGCTTTCGCTGCAACCTTGCAATATGACACTGTCGAAATTGCATGAGCAAACCTTCCACCAACAACCCCTTAGGGCCGGAGCGGGACGTAAACTCATCCCCCCAATCGTCACGTCACGATTCTCCAGATCGCGAAAGCGCTCCGGCCCGCAATGTGGTGTCACGGTTTGAGGCCGAGGTCGAACGCCTCCGCACCAGCCCGACACCGACACAGTCTTTCAATCAGCAGGGCGGTCGCTCCGACCTGTTTAACTCCGGAGTACCCTTGATGGGAATATTCAGCCGCACACGTGATATCATTGCCGCTAACTTTACCGATATGCTGGACAAGGCGGATGACCCCGCCAAAATGATCCGCATGATCATCCTCGAAATGGAGGAAACACTGGTGGAGGTGCGCGCCAGCGCGGCCCGCACCATTGCCGACCAGAAAGAAATGCACCGGCATACGGTGAAGCTGGACCGCTTGCAGGCTGATTGGGGCGAAAAAGCCCAGCTGGCGCTGTCGAAAGATCGCGAAGATCTGGCGCGGGCTGCCTTGGTCGAGAAGAAGAAAGCCAGCGATATGTCGGAACAGCTGAAGGCAGAGATTGCCGTGCTGGACGATGCGTTGCGCGCTTACGAAAAAGATATCGAGAAGCTGCAAAGCCGCCTGCGGGAAGCACGCAGCCGCCAGACAGCCATCGCAGCCCGCCTGGAAAGCGCGGAAAACCGCGCCAAGCTGCGCACGCTGATGACCCATGAACGGACGGACGAGGCGCTGGCCAAGTTCGACCAGTTGGAACGCCACGTCGATTATGCAGAAGGCCGCGCAGAAGCGCTGTCGATTGCAGATGGCAGCGCAGGCAAACCGTCACTGTCGGATGAAATCGCCGCGCTCGAAGGCGCCGATAAGGTCGACGAGGAATTGGAAGCAATGAAAGCTGCCCTCGGCAAGGGTTCAGCAGAAGACAAGAAGGATTGAGAACGTGGGTGAAGAAGTAATCATTATTCCGGCTATTTTCATCGGCCTGCCGTGGTTGATCATGCATTATGTGACCAAATGGAAAACAGCCGCCACGATCACAACCGATGACGAGGACTTGCTGGAAGATTTGTACCAGCTGGCAAAGCGGTTGGATGAACGGATGGACACAGTGGAACGCTTGGTCGCGTCCGACAATCCTGACTACGACCGGCCGAAACTGATGCATGACCGCGAAGTAGATAATCAACAATTGCGCGAGCTGGACCGCCTGCTCGCAGAGAAGAAAGGAGCCCGGTAATGACCAGCGAACGGACAACTCTTTATCGTGATAAGCAAAACGCAAAACTGATGGGCGTATGCTCCGGCATTGCTGACTATACAGGCGTAAATGTGCTGTGGGTCCGGCTGGGGCTTGTTATATCCATACTGACGGGCGTTCTGGGCGGAATTACCATCCCTCTGTATTTTGTGCTCGGCTTGATGCTGAACAAGAAACCGCCGCATCTTTACGTGGAAGCGGATGAGCAAAAATACTGGCAACGTGTCCGCCAGAGCCCGCAGCGCACCGCTCGCGAAATCCGCAGCCGGATGCGCGATGTTGATCGCCGCCTGGCCGATGTCGAGACATATTATGTGTCCAGCAATCCGCGCCTGAACGCAGAGATCGAACGGCTGCGCTAAGATTATAATTTGGGGAGTTAGATTATGAACGAGATGATACCGATCATCGCCATAATTATGGGGTGCGCCATCCCCATGGTGACAATCTGGGCGAAGCACCAGCAAAAGCTGGCGGAAATGAGCGTTTCGACAACCGCACAAGCCACTGCTGAAAAAGCAGCGCAATATGCGAGTAATGTTCAAGACCTTGAAGACCGCGTTCGCGTGCTTGAACGCATCGTCACCGACCGCGGATATGATGTCGCCACTCAGATCGAAGCATTGCGCGATCAGCGCGAGGTCGAAAGCGCAGATAGCGGCACGCCGCTCAACATTGGACGCAAGGAGAAGGCCTGATGTTCCCGCTCACTGAAACCGCGATTATTGCTGGTGTGGCTATCATGACCGGCGGCTGGATCATCAACAGCTGGATGCGAATGAAGAACGGATACCCGCTAGAAAACAGCTGGGGCAAAACCGTTTATCCCAAAAATGACCAGGCGGTAGAACGCGTAAAACTGCTGACGCAGGAAAACGCAGAACTGCGCGCCGAACTGGGATCGCTGAAAGATCGCCTCGGCAATGTGGAACGCATTGTGACCGATAGCGGCTATCATTTGAACAACCAGATCGAGCAATTGCGTGAGAAGGAGGTCAACTGATGGACGGCGATCTTCTGCTCATTTTCTCATTCGTCATCGCCTTGGCGCTGATTGTGTTTCCCTTCGCAATGTACACGCACCGCAAGACGATACAGCATGATGAGCGCAAGCTGGAACTGCTGGCCAAGGCGGAAGAAGCCAAATCCGGCGGCGGCATATCGCGCGAAGCCTACCAGAAACTGGAAGAGCGGGTCCGCGTGCTGGAACGTATCGCGACCGATTCAAACAGCGATCTTGCGGCCCAAATCGAGCATCTGCGCGATCTGGACGCGATTGATTTGCGTGCAACTGCCAAGGAGGAAGCCCGATGAGTTTCTGGACGGCCATCGTCGTATTATTTGCCATTGCCGCTGTGACGAGCGTTATCCGCGGACGGCAGCGCACCAATGCCGGGATTATTTCCGACAAGGAGGGCAATGAGCAATATGCCGACCGTAACGACCCTGATGCGCAGCGCGAACTGAAAGAACTGCGCGAGCGGATCAAGGTGCTGGAACGTATCGCAACGGACGCCAACACGACCGAAGCGCGAAAAGTGAAAGCAATCTCTGACGAAATTGAAAGTTTGCGAGAGAAATAAGCGGGCGGCGCGAATGCGCGGGCTGCAGGAGGATTTGTGAAATGACCGAACAGATCATCATATCAAGTGCCACGATTATCGGACTGACCATAATCGCGCTGGCGGCACTGCGCGGCTGGCAGGGCTGGCTCGCACTGAAAGAACGCGAGCTGGATCGAGGCTCTGCGCCGGAACAAAAGCCGGTACAAGATATCGACGCTGGCTCCGCTGTCGGGGCCGCACGGATCGAAATTTGCGATCTGAAAGAACGCATCCGTAAATTGGAGGCGATCGCAAGCGGGGTGGATTTGTAAGCCGCAAGCCCTACATGGCATCTCATGCGCACACTTGACGATATCCGCGAAGAATATGAATTTCTCGAAGGCGACGAACGGTACCGCTTGCTGATCGAACTGGGCCGCGAACTGGATGATATGCCGGACGCGCTTAAAACCGATGCAACGCTGGTTCGCGGCTGCTCGGCCAGCGTCTGGGTCTATCCCACGGACGAAGCCGGATCGCTGCACTTTCTGGCCGATAGCAATGCCGCCATTACCAAAGGCATTGTCGCATTGGTTATTGCCGCAGTGCAGGACCGCGCGGCGCAGGATGTTGCCGAAATGGACGTCCATGGCGCGCTTGATCCGTTTGATTTGAAAAACCAGCTCAGCTCCAACCGGACGCAGGGCATCCCCAACATGATTGCTTTGGTAAAAGAGCACGCGCAGCGGATTGCAGCAGGCTGATATGCGGCCGCTTTATCTGGCAGGCGGCATTATCTGTACCGCGCTGGGCGCGATCGGAGCCGCTTTGCCGATAATGCCGACGGTTCCGTTTTTGCTGCTTGCCGCATTCTGTTTTGCGCGTAGCAACCCTGCTCTGGAACAAAAAATCCTCGATCATCCGGTCTGGGGTCCGCAAGTGCTGGATTGGCGAGAGCGGCGCGCAATTTCACGCAAATCCAAGATTATCGCGATTGGCTCGATTGCCGTCGGGGCGATATTTACGTGGTTCACACTGGGCGCACCGTATATCTACGTGTCGCTAGCTATACTGGTGATTTCAGGCGGATGGATCGCGACCCGTAACGAGTAAGTTGCGGCTGGCCTTGGTCAGGCACCCACGCTGTCGCGCACAATTGCAGTGCCTGCTTCCCGTTGCCGTTTCAGCTCGGCCTTTAACTTGGCCGGATCGCGCGCCAGCAGAAAGCCGAAGCTGACCCCGCCTTCCTTGCCGATGGTCGCATGATGCAGCTTGTGCGCCTGAACCAGCCGCTTCGCATAGCCGCGCTTGGGCACCCACTTGAAATAGCGTTGATGCACCAGCCCGTCATGCACCAGCGTGTAGATAATTCCGTATCCCAGAATGCCCAGGCCAATCCATGTTGCCGGCGCCCAAGCGTTTGCGCCCAGCACCCATTCACTACCCCAGGCAAACATCGAAATGCTCATGATGGCACCAACGATGCCGTACAGATCATTCTTTTCCAGCATATTGTTATGCGGTTCGTGATGATCGCGGTGCCAGCCCCATCCCCAGCCATGCATAATGTATTTGTGGCTCGCCCACGCGACCCATTCCATCGCCGCGATGGTGGCAATAATGACCAGTGTGGGGATCAGATATTCCATGTCACACCCGGCGATAGACTATTCCGCGTCAGGAAAAAAGAACCGTGAGATTTCCTCGCCAATCCGGGCAGGGCGCAGTGTTTCGGCATCGATGCAGCACCAGCTGGACTGGATTTCCGCCAGCACATCTTCGCCGCGTTGAATGACGGTGTTATAGAATGCCCGCGCGCCTTTGGTACTTTCCAGCACCGTGCGCGCGATTATATCGTCTTCCAGAAATGCCGGCTTGCGGTACGTAATTTCATGCTTCAGCGCGACCCATGCCCGGCTTGCCACGGCATCCGGCGGAGCGATGCTGCGCCAATGATCCAGCACCGCGTCCTGCACCCAGCCCAGATAGCGGGCATTGTTCACATGACCCATGAAGTCGATGTCGCTGGGAATAATTGTGATCGGAAAAGTATATGGCGCTGCTGACATAAATGTCAGTTAGACATTATTATGTGTCATTTCCATGAAGATATGCGGCGAACCCGCAGATTATTGCGCCTGTGACATATCCGCCGCGTTCAAAATTACGATGGCGAAATAAAATTGCACAGATAACCCGCTCCAAAACAGATTATTCCGCTTCCGTTCATATTAAACCCTCTAAACATGAACAAATCGATGGCAGACATATGAAAGGAGCCGCCATGAATACGAACCTTAAGTTCCTCGCCCCCGCTTTGGCGCTACCACTCGCCTTGGGTCTATCCGCACCGGCAAACGCTGGCGTCAATGCCAGCATTCAAATTGGCTGGTCAGACCATCGACAGGCATCATACGCGCCGAACAATTACTACCGCCAATCGCAGCGTTATGCGAATCCGCGTCTGGAACGCCGGATAGACCGTTTGGCTCGCGATATTCGCGATGCCCGCCGTAGCGGCGAGATCTCGCGCTATCATGCCCGGACAATGCGCCAGCGCCTGCGGACATTAGAGCGTAATTATGTCGCGTTTGCCCGCAACGGCATCTCTCGTAGCGAGCGGCGTACATTAAGATGGCGCATCGGCCGTGCCGAGGAAGCTCTGGCCCGTGTCCGCTTTGCGCAAAACCCGCGTTACGACCGCCGCGCCCGGTATAATCGGGACCGCGACAACCGCTGGAGGTCATGACCTTTGGCATCTATTGAGAGGGGTCAAGTTTTCCTTCTCTTGCCCCGCGGGGGCGACCGGCTTAGGCGTGTGCCATGGCCAGTCGCCCCCGCACTCTTTACGAAAAAATCTGGGATGCCCATGTCGTGGAAACGCGCGATGATGGTACTGCCCTGATCTTTATTGATCGTCACCTTGTCCATGAGGTGACCAGCCCGCAGGCCTTTGAGGCCTTGCGTATTTCCGGCAGAAAAGTCCGCAGGCCTGACCTCACTTTGGCAGTGCCCGACCACAATCTGCCCACCACAGCACGCCGCGACGCAAACGGCAACCGCATCCCAATTGCCGACCCGCAAAGCGCAGCACAGCTGGCCGCATTGGAAAGCAACGCGCCGCAATTTGGCATTCGCTACATTGATGCCACCGCCGCCGAACAGGGCATCGTCCACGTCGTGGGCCCGGAACAGGGATTTTCACTGCCCGGATCGACCATCGTATGCGGGGATTCGCACACTGCCGCACATGGCGGTGTCGGCGCTCTGGCATTTGGTATCGGCACCAGTGAGGTGGAGCACGTTCTCGCCACGCAAACGCTGCTGCTGAAACAATCCAAAACCATGCAGATTGCAGTGACCGGACAACTTGGCCCCGGCGTGACATCGAAAGATTTGATCCTGCACATCATCGGCGTGGTCGGTACCGCTGGCGGTACGGGCCATGTTATCGAATATCGCGGCGAAGTGTTCGAGACAATGAGCATCGAAAGCCGCCTCACCGTGTGCAATATGTCAATCGAGGCTGGAGCCCGCGCTGGCTTGATAGCGCCCGATGCAACCACCTTCGCCTATCTCAAAGACCGCCCGCTTTCGCCCAAGGGTGATGATTGGGACCGCGCGGTGGAATGGTGGAAAACACTACACACCGATGAGGGCGCGCAGTTTGACGCGACTGTCCGAATTGATGCCGCCGATGTGGAGCCCACAGTTACGTGGGGCACCAGCCCGGAAGACACGATTGCCATTGGCGGCGCTGTGCCCGATCCAACCTCCTTTGCTGACCCGAATAAACAGCAGGCCGCGCAGAAAAGCCTCGACTATATGGGATTGTCCGCCGGCCAGAATATGACGGACGTTGAGGTGCAGAACATCTTTATCGGCAGCTGCACCAACAGCCGGATAGAAGATTTGCGCGCCGCCGCAGAAGTGCTGAAAGGACGCAAGGCGGCGGATAATATCAAATGGGCAATCGTCGTACCCGGCTCAGGCTTGGTAAAACAACAAGCCGAGGCGGAGGGGCTTGACCGCATTTTCATCGAAGCCGGTCTCGAATGGCGCGAACCGGGCTGTTCGGCCTGCCTCGGCATGAACCCCGATAAGGTTCCCGCGGGCGAACGCTGCGCCTCCACCAGCAACCGCAACTTTGTCGGCCGTCAGGGCCCCGGCGCACGTACGCATTTGATGAGCCCCGCCATGGCTGCCGCAGCGGCGGTCACAGGCCGGCTCACGGATGTCCGCACGCTTTAAAACAGGCCGCAGCTTTACTCGGCACGATTGCTGGCATAGCCTGCTATTTTACGATTTATCGGGGGAATGAAATGCGCGGGAACGGGCTGGTTAGAGGGGTGAGAGTCCCGGAGCGAATTTACACCGTCGTGCTGTGGATCGTGTCGATAATCTTCGCCGGTTTTATCATCGGATTCGGCAATCTCTTGATCGGCGATCTGCCGCAAGTCGAACAAAACGTTACGCAAGACCAGTTTGTCGAGACGGAGAAGCTGCAAGAAATTAACGCCGCTGAGCGTGCTTTGCAGGAACAGAGCGGTTCCATAGAGGACAAGCTGGACACGCTGCGCCCGCTGCTGGATCAGGCACGCAGCGCATCGCGCACCGGCACCGAAACTTTCGAAGCATGGGTAAAGACGCGCACCGCAACGACCAATCCGGCGCAAGATTCAGAACTGCTCGCCCGCACACGCGAATTGGAACAGTTGAAAGCCAATGAGCGCGCGGTCCAAACCCAGATTGACGAGTTGGAAAACGAGCTGGTCCCGATCCGCCTGCAACTGGCTGACCTGTCGGAAAACCGTTATCAGCTTGAAGACAGCGCATATCCGGCATTTGAACGCGCGCAATTTTGGCAGGATTTACGCATCTTCGGTCTGCGTTTGCTGCTGACATTGCCCATGTTGGTAATCGCAGCATGGATGATCTGGAAGAAACGCCAAAGCGATTACTGGCCACTGGCGCGCGGCTTTGTGCTTGCCGCAATTTTTGTGTTTTTCGTCGAACTTGTGCCCTATCTGCCCAGCTATGGCGGCTATGTCCGCTACGGGGTCGGCATCATCCTGACTTTTGCCGCTGGCCACTTCCTGATCAAACATATGCGGCAATATCTGGAAAACCGGCGCGAAGTCGAAGCACAGGCCGAACAGGACCGCCGCAAACTGGTTTCGCACGACGAAGCATTCAAGAAAATGGCAGCCAAAGTCTGCCCCGGCTGCGACCGTCCCACGGCGGCGATGGAAGGAACCGAAAGCAATTTCTGTGTGCATTGCGGAATGACCCTGTTTGACCACTGCCGCAATTGCGATGTGCGCAAAATGGCTTTCTTCCGGTTTTGCATGGCCTGCGGTACCAATGCAGAGGATGCGGATCAGGGGAATGACCCGCCTGCCCCCACAGCTGAACCTGCATAAGTGCGCCCCTGTTCACGTTCGATGCTGAGCGCCCTGCCAACGGCCCAAAGTAATTTTCGCCCGTATCAAGGCATCGATGCTTGCGCTGGTTGCGGGCTGTACCCATAGGAAAGATATGACGAAGAAACTCCCCAAATCGCTCGGCGGCAAAGCCGCAATGGGCGCCGCGATCGGATCAGCTGCCATCGCTGCTGCGCTTCTCTATGCGTCCAAACGCAAGGAAAAACCCAAGTCCCAGCCCAAGACGCCCAGCGGCGAACCGCCGGAAACCGATTGATGGAGCCAGTTTCCAAAATCGATGGGCGCGCCATCCCGTTCGGCGCAAAGAATGTCGATACGGATGTGATCATCCCGGCGGCATGGCTTAAAACCATCAGCCGCGAAGGATTGGGCGAAGGCGCGTTCGAAACAGTTCGGGCGCAGCCGGGCAATGTGTTCGACGATCCTGAATATGCCGGTGCGCCTATTTTGATAGCTGGCGACAATTTCGGATGCGGTTCCAGCCGCGAACACGCCGCTTGGGCGCTGCTCGATCTGGGAATCACAGCCGTAATCGCTCCGAGCTTCTCTGACATATTTTCCGGCAATGCCTTTAAAAACGGCATTCTCACTGTCGAATTGCCTCAGGAACAGATTGACCGCTTATTGGAAGTGGCAAAAACCGATCCCGTGTGCATCGATCTGGACACGCAAACGGTCACCACACCATTTCAGGATCGCTTCACATTTGAAGTCGATCCCTTCCGCAAACATTGCCTCGCAAACGGCCTCGACGAAGTCGGTCTGACGCTTGCCCGCGATGAAGCTATTACTGATTACGAAACGCGTCAGGCACAAAATATGCCGTGGCTCGCAAAAGGGACGGAGATTGCCGCATGAAAGCCTTGCTATCCAAAGAGGTCGGTGGACCTGAAACATTGGTGATTGACGAGATCGCGGACCCCGTTCCCGGCAAGGGCGAGGTTCTGATCAAGGTCGCAGCCTGCGCGATCAATTATCCCGACACACTGATCATCCGCGATATGTACCAGTTTAAGCCCCCGCGGCCATTCGCCCCGGGCGGAGAAATCTCCGGCACGATCGAGGCGCTGGGCGAAGGCGTAGAAGGCTGGAAAGTCGGTGACCGCGTTCTCGCGGGTGTGGGTAATGGCGGCCTTCAGGAAAAAGTCGTTACGCAAACCGCCAAGCTGTTCCGCGTTCCCGATTTCGTGGAGCTGCCAGAGGCATCGGCGCTGCTGATGACCTATGGCACCACCATTCACGGCCTGAAAGACCGCGGTGATATCAAGGAAGGCGATACGATGCTGGTGCTGGGCGCAGCGGGCGGTGTCGGCCTTTCTGCGGTCGAGCTGGGCAAAGCCTATGGCGCGCGCGTGGTTGCCGCCGTTTCCAGCGAGGAAAAGGGTGAAGTTGCCCGCAAGGCCGGCGCAGACGAAGTGGTAATCTATCCCCGCGCGCCGTTTGACAAAGACACATCAAAAGCACTTGCCGCCGCTTTCAAGGAAGCGGTTGGCCCGGACGGCGCAGACATTGTGTATGACATTGTCGGCGGTGATTATTCGGAGCCTGCCTTACGCTCCATCGCTTGGGAAGGCCGCTTTCTGGTCATTGGTTTCCCCGCCGGTATTGCCAAGATGCCGCTCAATCTGACGCTGCTGAAAAGCTGCGACATTCGCGGGGTGTTCTGGGGCGCGTTTACAATGCGCGAACCCCGCAAGAACGAAGCAAATATCGCTGAATTGTTCCGCCTTTGGAAAGAAGGCAAGATCAACCCGCTGATTAGCGAAACCTTCCCGCTGGAACGCGCACATGAAGCGATTGCGAAGCTGGAAAGCCGCGCCGCAATCGGCAAGCTGGTAGTGACCATGGATGGCTAGACAGGAATACCGCCGCTTGTCCTCGGGCACGCGCATTCCTATCTCGCTAACAGACAAATTTACGAGGGACTTATGACTGATTTTTCCGACCGCCAGAAAGGCGAAGAAGCCAAATACGCCTTTGACGAAGAAACCGCATTCAAAATCGCGGCCCGCCGTAACCGGCTGCTCGGCCATTGGGCAGCGGAAAAGATGGGCCTGACACCTGAAGAAACAGAAGCCTATGCCAAGGCCGTGGTGCAAGCCGATTTTGAAGAGGCTGGCGACGAAGACGTCATCCGCAAATTGCTGGGCGATCTAACCAGCAGCGGCGTTGAAATTGACGAGGCCGGCGTACGCGCTGCTTTGGAAGAGAAATTCATCGAAGCACGCCGCCAGTTCATCAGCGAAGCTGATTGAGCCTGATCAAGCGCCGGATTAAGCCCGGACCAAGACAATGCTGCCGAGACATATATTATGCCAATGACCGCCCCTGAAATTGAAACCATGATCAAGCAAGCCCTGCCCGGTGCAACGGTGGAGCTGACCGATCTGGCTGGCGATAATGATCATTGGGCAGCGAAAGTCACCGCCGCTGAATTTGCCGGCAAAAGCCGCGTTCAGCAGCACAAGATGGTTTACGAGGCGTTGGGCGGAAAAATGGGCGGTGTCCTGCACGCCTTGCAACTGACCACTGCAATTCCCACCTCTTGACCAGATAGAAATTTCCGGAAGAACACTATGTCCGATATGAATGCCGAAGCGAAAGAACGTATTTCCAAAGTCGTGGGTGAGAATGACGTTGTCCTGTTTATGAAGGGCACACCGCTTTTCCCGCAATGCGGCTTTTCCAGCCGCGCGGTCGCCATTCTGGATCATTGCGGCGTCGGCTATGAAAGCGTCGACGTACTTCAAGATATGGAAGTGCGCCAAGGCATTAAGACTTTCTCTGACTGGCCGACCATCCCTCAGCTTTACGTGAAGGGCGAATTTGTCGGCGGCAGCGATATTATGATGGAAATGTTCGAAGCGGGCGAATTGCAGACGATGATGACCGAACAAGGTGTAGCAAAAGCCGAATAGGCTACCCACCCTTACGCAGGATAAAAAGAAAAGGGCTCCACCGGCAAAATCGGTGGAGCCCTTTTCGTTTCGGGGTAGGCGGAACCGAAGACCAGGAGGGTTCCGCCCCATATCGAAGACCAATTATCGAAGACCAGTTATCGAAGACCAATTATCGAAAACTAATTTATGTTTGTAACTATGCAGACAGCGTGCCAGTTTTTTGGATTGGCTCAAACACTAAGGGTGTGATGGTAAATAAGCTGTTAACGCCCCTGCATTTGTAAACATTTCCGACATGGCACCTGTTGTTGTCCGCGCCAGAGTGCGCGCGATGAAACCGCTTGGCATTCATCAGCCGGTGCGGCACATCTGCCGGATGTCCCATTTCACAGAAGAACCCGCCGCTGAAGGCATCGCTGCGGCCACCGTCGTAGTATTCAGAAAACCGCGCGGTGGCGGACCGGCTGAACTTCTGATGGTCACCCGTTCGCGCAATATGTCTTTCGCGGGCGGCGCGGCTGTTTTCCCCGGAGGCAGAGTTGATCCTGCGGATTACACTCTCGCTGCAGAGCTTTCCTCTGACCTGCCTCAGGACGAGGCCGCGCACCGGATCGCAGCCATCCGTGAAACGCTGGAAGAAACCGGTCTGGCCATAGGCATTCGCGGTTCTGTAGATGCAAAGCGCGCGCAGGATGCGCGGGCGTTACTCCTCGACAAAGGTGAACTCGCTCCCGTCCTTGCAGCAATGGACTGGCAGCTGGATTTGGACGCAGTGCTGCCCTTCTCCCGCTGGTTTCCCAAGAATGAGAAACTTCCGCGCGTTTTTGATACCCGCTTTTATCTGGCCGATCTGGGCACCGGCGCAGTCGAGATTGCGGTGGACGAGACAGAGAACACCAAACTTTACTGGATTACTGCCCAGGGCGCGCTTGATGCAGCAGAACGCGGCGATCTGACAATCATCTATCCCACACGCCGCAATCTGGAACGGCTCGCCCAGTTTAGAGATTTTGCCGAGGCAGCCACCCATGTCGCGCAATATCCGTCCAAAATGATCACGCCGTTTCTGGAAATGCGCGGCGGCGCCCGCTGGCTCAGCATCCCCGACGACGCTGGCTATCCCGTCACCAGCGAACCACTGGATGATGCAATTAGGGGAGACTGATTTTTGGCTGTCCCGAGATGATAGCTTCTAGACTTGTGCATGTAACGGAGCCGATATGCTAAAAAAGAATAGGGTGTCACAACTGAGGTCAGCTCTTTTCAAAACGAAGATTATCGCCATTATAGCGACAACTGCATGCACGTTTTTTATAATCTCTGTCGGATTTGGATTCACAGAAGGCGAAGGTTTTACTGACGAACGCATACTTGACTTAATATTTGTTCCTGCATTGGCATGGTTAATATTTTTTGGTCAAAAATTTGTCTTTTCATTTTTCACGCATAAAGATTTGTAGATATACGATTTTCTGATTGCTAGGCTGCATTATTGTCGAACATCTAAAGACCGGTGCGCTGCCGGGCGTGGGCATTGAGGATGGGCTCGCACGAGCTGTGGGTGAAGAGTTCTTCATCACAGTCTCGGCTGAGGCATACACAGGAAATACATTCTGCAAGAACCCCACTTGGGGTGCGTACAATCTACATTTCCCGGAGATCGAGTAAGCTCAGGCAAAGTCGGTGGTGCTCTCAGAGCGAAATATGATCTTGCAGCAATTGCCACGCTAAATGGATTATCTGATCCACGAACTATTTAAAATCGTCGTGGAACGTCTGCACGTACAAAAGCTAGTCGCACACCTGTACCAGTCGGTGAAGGGTGGTTCTTGCATACAAGCTTATCAGGCCAAGTGATATTCGAAAACTCCGGCTTGAGATTGAGGTATAGTGCAGCAGCGCCTCTAGGGGTGTACCGTGTTGATATACCCAAGGGCTTTTTAGTCCCGGGCGGAAAGGGCCGCCTGACAATAACCGAGACCTGCCACTACAGGAGATGAGAGCCTTGAAAGCTGATGAACGAAAATTCGTTGAGAGTGCTATTACGATACTCTTAGGTATCGAAGATGATTTTTCTCTTTTGGGCGGCTTTAGCGAAGAAAATGAAACCCTAAGCGAAGTAATAAAGATGCTGGAAGATAGACTTTCAAAAGCTGGAGATTGACATCGGGATTACCCCAAGTCCGCATGGGCTATAACGAGGTTTACCTGATCGCCGAGTACAATGCTACAGGCACGGCACATGAGGTGGTCAAAAGGGTGGCTTGGGAAATATCGCAATTATATCATTGCTCTATTTCAATAATATAATTGAGTATGTGGCGCGCCCGGCAGGACTCGAACCTGCTGCCTCAAGATTAGAAGTCTCGCGCTC
>JAHDBR010000006.1:0-20642 GCA_020630295.1 Sphingomonadaceae bacterium | reverse complement strand
TGGCGCGCCCGGCAGGACTCGAACCTGCTGCCTCAAGATTAGAAGTCTCGCGCTCTATCCAGATGAGCTACGGGCGCGCGCTGCGTGCGCATAGCGTGCTTTTCGTAACCTGCAAATGGCGATAGGTGTTGGCGCTATGACACAACCCGCACATGATCCCGATCTTAAAGCGGTCGATGCCGCCAATGCACCGGCCAACTTTCGGTATTTCGATCTCGTGATGGCGGCTTTTGTCACCATCCTGCTGCTATCCAATGTCATTGGCGCAGGTAAGGTGTCCGAAATTGATCTGCCTCTGCTGGGCGCAATCCCGTTCGGCGCGGGCGTGCTGTTCTTCCCTGTCAGCTACGTGATCGGTGACATACTGACCGAGGTGTATGGCTATGCAAGAGCGCGGCGCGTGATCTGGACGGGCTTTGCCGCGCTGGTCTTTATGGCCGCAATGGCATGGGTGGTGGTGGCGCTGCCCCCTGCCCCCGGCTGGGAGAACCAGTCTGCTTACGAGACGGTATTCGGGCAGGTTCCGCGTATCGTTGGCGCTTCTATCATAGCATTCTGGGCCGGCGAGTTTGCCAATTCCTATGTCATGGCCAAGATGAAAGTCTGGACCGAGGGCAAGGCACTGTGGACGCGGACAATCGGTTCTACCGTGGTCGGCCAGGGCGTGGACAGTGCTCTGTTCTATCCGCTCGCCTTTCTGGGCGCGGCGGGCTGGTCGGCAGAGCTGGTGATGCAGGTGGCGCTGCTGCAATGGATCGTCAAAGTCACTTGGGAAGCGATGCTGACCCCGGTCACCTATAAGGTGGTCAACTGGCTGAAGCAGCGCGAAGGAGTTGATCTGTTCGATCGCGGAACCAGCTTCTCTCCCTTCGCACGGTCCGGCTGACATACAAAAAGGGCCGAGCGTAATGCCCGGCCCTTTTCTACCTTCATTTGCAATCGCCCGTTAGAACGAAACACCTACCGCGATACCGTAGCGGCGCGGATCAAGTGTGAAGATATTGGTGAACAGGCCCGAAGACGCATCGGTGATGTACAAACCCGTGGTCGAGTTGCTGTCAAAGATGTTCTGGACAAATCCGCGCACGAACCAGCGTTCGTCAGCAGAGTTTAGCTGGATCTGCGCATTGGCCTGCACGAATGGATCAATCCGGTTCACATTGCCGTTAAAGACATTGCCGAACTGCTCACCTGTATAAGCCACATCAATCCGCGGAACGAGCGTCATCCCGCTGCTGAACTCTGCGGTGTATTGTGCACCCACAGACGCTTTCAGCTCGGGAGCCTGAGGCAGCTTGTTGCCTTTCAGGTTCACTTCGACACCTGGGCTCAGGACTGTAATGCCGCCAAACAATCCGCCAATTGCTGCGGCTTGCCCTTCCAGCACACTACAGATGCTGAACGCGCCGGAGGACGCGATGTTACCATCCGCCGGGAATTCGGTGGTTCCCTGCAAGCCGAGGCCCGGATTGATGGCATTGACGAAGGCATCTGCATTGCCGCCGGTCACTGCACATAGCGCGCCGTTGGTGATGTCCTTAATGATGACAGCATCAGGATCACCGCCGCCCGGATCGCGCGGATTACTGAAGAACTGGTCACCGGCAACCTCGGCATTCAGGTAACTGAAGTTGACATTGAACATCCAGTTGTAGCTGGGCCGCAAGATGGCCTCGATTTCAGCACCCCAGATATTTGCATCAATCGTGTCATTGACTGATGTGCGGGCGATAATCCGGCTGAGCTGCAAATCTTTATACTTATAGTAGAAAGCCGTCGCATTCAGCTGGAATTCGCCATTTCCGAAGGTGTTCTTGCTGCCGATTTCAAACGCATCAATCGATTCCGCGTCGAAACTTTCTGGCACAGCAAAGATCGGTTGCAGCGGCGGATTGATGCCGCCCGATTTATAACCGCGAGAATATGACGCGTAGAGCAGATTGTCCGGCGTGATCTCGTAATCGACTACGAAACGGCCCGTAATCTCGTCAAATGCGACAGACCGTTCTTGCACCAACTGGTTGCCAGCCGTGCCCGGATCAGCATCAAATCCGCCCACAAATGGCGAGTCAAACGCGCTGCCGGTTTGCCCGAAAGGAACAAGGAAGCTGGCAAGCGTAGAGCGGGCCACATTGGACTTTTTGTCATTATTGTACCGCAATCCTGCCGTTACCCGCAGGCGGTCGGAAAGCTCTACATAGGCTTCACCGAATATACCGTAGGATTCCAGCTGGAAATCAATCGTATTGTTGCGGAAATACGGCGTACCCAAGAAGCCTGCACCGCCGCCAAGAACACCCGTGATGTAATCAATCGCAAAGGTGTTTACGTAGTAACTGTTCTGGCCAAGATCGTTTTCGGCATAAATACCGCCAAGCAGGAAGTTGAACGCCCCGTCAAAGTCGCTGGAGACAATCGCTTCGACAGAGAAGCTGGTGTTATCCTGGTTCGATCGGTCAAAGGACAACGGAACATCGCTGCAAATCCGGTTTCCGCCATAGCTGCCCAAACCGCTGGTATCGGTTTCCGACGTACATAGCTGCGTGCCGGAAGTGACTGCATCCAGCACAGGTTGGAAGGCACCTAATGGACCAAGGCCGCCGGCTGACAGAGCGTTGAAAACACCCAAGGCCGGATCAATCGTGGCGCGGCTTTGCACACCCAGATTGTAATCCTGCCGGGAGTCGACAGCGGTTTCCTGATAGGTACCTGTCAGGCTCAGATCGATTGCACCGAAGCTGTGCTCAAGATGTGCCTGCAATTGTAGCTCGTCAGTGAAATATTCGGGCGTGAATGGTGTATTCACGGTGCGAACATCGTCCGGCTCTTGGAAATTCGCGAATGAGTCGGGTCCGTACAGGCTGTTCAGACCCAGAACACCCGGCAGTCCGTTAAGCGCAAAGAACTCGGAAGATCCCAGCGTGCCCGTGAACGTCGCGTTAGTGTTAACTTTGTCGAAGTCACGGCGGTTGTTCAAGCAACCAAGAACGCCGGTCGGGTCGCGCTGACATTTCTGTTTTTGGATCCGCAGCCGGTCATCATCCTCGCGGAAATAATACCCCATCAGATCCAGTGTGGTGTCCGGCGTCGGTTCCCAGCGGACCGATGCACGCACTGCATACATGTCGCGGCCGTCAATGTCGGTGCCATCGAACAGGTTCTCGGTATAACCGTCACGGCTCAGATAGAATCCGGCAAGACGCACACCAAATGTATCGCCGACCGGGACATTGATCATGCCCTTGCCTTTGATGCTGTTGAAGTTGCCATATTCAAATTCGGCTTTTGCACCAAAGCCTGACAGGTCCGGTTTGGCAGAAACCACATTCACCACACCTGATGTAGCATTGCGGCCAAACAATGTGCCCTGCGGACCGCGCAGGATTTCCACCCGTTCAAGATCAAAATACTCGGTCTCGAACAAACGTGTGCTAAACAGTGGCGCAGAATTGAGATGGATGGCAGTTGCGCTGTCACACGTCACACCTACGCAAAGATCGCCAACTCCGCGAATGGTGAAACTGGAAGCGGTGAAATTGCTTTTGGTGAAGGATACGTTGGGCAATGTCAGCTGCAGATCACTGGCATTTTCGATCTGCTGCGCTTCCAGCGCTTCTGATGAAAATGCGCTAACCGCAATCGGCACATCCTGCAGGCTTTGCGCCTGCCGCTGTGCGGTAACTACAATCTCTGTGTCACGAAAACGGGGCTCTTCTGAACCATCATCAGCGTCCTGCGCATATGCCGGAAACGCCAAAACACTGCCGCAAATACCGGCAAGAAGGGTGGCTTTTACCCTCATACATCCTCTCCCATGTAGAGGCCCTCTAACGGGGCCTGCATAGGGAAGCTAAGCTACATTATGTGGTTCTGGCAAGGGTGTTGCTCTAAATCGGGTATAGACTGCAACAATCGGAAACCCCGGCGCGGCAGGAGTATCCTTATGTGCGCGACTTACTTTCAGCCAGCTGCGATGCGGTTACGAACTGAACTTTCGGATTGAGTTTCAATCGCTTCGCCAGCAGATCGAGGTCCTTCTCGCTCGGGATACCGAACAGATCAGAATGCCCCTCCTCCAGCGATAGAACCAAGTCAGTGCCGGTTTTTTCGATCTTACTGACATTGAACAAACCGTCTGATCTTCCGCCTAGTCGCCGGCACAAACGGATGGCAAGGCCCCAGCAGATCGCCTCTTCCAGCTGCTCTGGTGTCGCCAGTTCCCTGACCTCGGGCGGAAGATCATAGTGGTTTCCATTGCCGGCAACCGCCGCCGCCATCATCGCGCGGCCATCAGGCTCCAGCGCAATCCAGCGTTTCTGCATCGCCCAGTCTGTCGCCAAGCCGATCCGAAGGTTCGGCTCGATCTGCATCGCGGCAAGCGCCAGCATGGTCGCCGCCAAACGCACCCGCTCGCTGCCGTGCAAGGTTGCCGGTACCGCGCCCACTGTCCATGCCGCCACCCGCGTAGCCAGCATCGGCGGCGCGCCGCGCATAGACGCAAACTCGCCCACTCCGGCCAGCAGCGGGTCCTGATTTTTGGCAAAGTCTTCTAACTCGTCATAAAGGATGCCCTCGCGCAGTCCCCATGACGAAAAGACAATGCAACGCGGCCTGAACTTCTCCAGCAATACGCGCAGCAGGATACCCGCCGCAGGTAATGTCGCAGATCGCATTGATGAAATGCGCGGGTGATCGCGCAATTCGGCAGGATCGAAACCGGCCACATTATCCGCGAGATACAGCCCGTCTTCCAGCCCCAGCTCGAACCCGTGCGGATCGGTCAGGGGATAGCCGCGATCCTCCATCGCGAAAACGGCCATGGAGCGCCAGGTCCCGCCGACCAAATAGAGCGTTCCGTCGACCGTTTCGATCCAGTCTGCTGCACTCAGTTGCGCAGCTAAATTGCTCCGCGTTTCGGAGGCAGTTTCTCCGCTGTGATCGGGCAAGCGCAATGTGCCCAGCGGCAGGCTGCTCGCCCGTCCGACCGCGTCCTCGCCAATACGCACAAGTTCGAGGCTGCCGCCGCCCAGATCTGCCACCAGACCGCTCGCCCCCGGAAACGCGCCCAGAATTCCCATCGCGCTGATGCGTGCCTCATCCTCGCCCGAAAGCAACCGGGGTTCGAAGCCCAAGGCAGTGACAGCCTGCAGAAACTCTGCCCCGTTGCTTGCATCACGCGAAGCCGCGGTCGCAACAACATCGATTTTCTCGATTTTCAAATCGCGCAACAGCAAGGCAAATCTGCGCAAGCCGCGCATCGCCAGCTCGATTGCTTCATCTGCAAGTCGGCCTGTCTGCGCGATCTCCCGCCCTAACTGCGCGGCTACCTTCTCGTTGAATAAAGTCACCGGCGCACGCGGCGATCCGCCATACAGGACCAACCGGACCGTGTTTGATCCGATGTCGATGATCGCCCGTTCGACACGATTCCCCGAAAACGCGCCATGGCGATCTGCCTTTCGCGCGCGTGAGGCCATCAAACAGCGCCCTTGCGCAATGCCAGCTTTGGCACCCCGCCCGCTTCCAACGCGCCGCCGCGCCCGGACAGTGACGGGTTGGTCATGAAGTAGCGGTGGCAGTTGAACGGCTTCTCACCAGCCTCGACCCGGGCATATTCACCGCCAGGCTGCTGTTCCCAGCTTTGCTCTGTGTCGAGCAAATTCGCGAGCAGGACCTGCTGCAATATCTGATCGTGCACCGTCTTGTTCCGTATAGGCACCAGAGCTTCCACCCGCCGGTTAAGATTGCGCGACATCGCATCGGCAGAGGAGATATAAACTTTGGTTTTCTCGTCCGGCAGCGCACCGCCATTTGCAAATGCCCATATGCGGCTATGTTCCAGAAAACGGCCGATAATTGACTTCACACGAATGCTCTCGGAAAGCCCCTCTATGCCTGAGCGCAGACAGCAAATCCCGCGCACGACCAGCTGGATTTCAACCCCTGCCTGACTGGCCGCATATAGGCGGTCGATCACCCCTTTATCCGTCAGCGAGTTGAGTTTGGCCCAGATTGCAGCGGGCCTGCCCTCGCGCGCATTGCTAATTTCCTTGTCAATTCGCGAATAGAGTTTTTCGCGCAGATCAATCGGCGATATCGATAGCAAACCTGTTTTGCGCGGCTCTACATAGCCGGTCACAAAATTAAACAATTTGGCCGCATCGCGCCCCATTTTCGGATCGGCCGTGAAGAAGCTGAGATCGGTGTACACTTTGGCTGTTACCGGGTGATAATTGCCCGTTCCGAAGTGGCAATATGTGCGCAGCCCCTTCTCCTCCCGGCGCACGACCATGGAGACCTTTGCATGGGTTTTCCAATCGACGAAGCCGTAGATTACTTGCACGCCGGCGCGTTCCAATTCGGATGCCCAGAGCAGGTTTTGCTCCTCGTCAAAGCGCGCTTTCAACTCGACCACGGCAGTGACCGAT
This sequence comes from Sphingomonadaceae bacterium, assembly GCA_020630295.1. Classification (GTDB taxonomy): domain Bacteria; phylum Pseudomonadota; class Alphaproteobacteria; order Sphingomonadales; family Sphingomonadaceae; genus Pontixanthobacter. The sequence continues at coordinate 14,214 of JAHDBR010000006.1, read as the reverse complement.
TTGCCGCGCTCCGCAGCGGCGATCAACGCCATGATAACCGGTGACTGATCGCCCGCACGGTACAGGGTCTGCTTGATGGCAACCACATCCGGATCTTTCGCCGCCTGCCTGATGAAATCGACCACCACTTCGAAACTTTCATACGGGTGATGGATAACCAGATCCTTCTCCCGGATGGCGGCGAAACAATCACCATCATGTTCCAGAATCCGTTCAGGATAGCGCGGACTGTAGCTGGAGAATTTCAGATCAGGTCGATCCTCTGCGACAATATCCGAAAGCCGCGCCACACCTATCAGCCCGTCCGTTTTCAGTATGGTGGTACCGGCGGTAGATAGCTGTTCGAGCAGCATATCTTCCGCAACCGGATGGAAATCATGCTCCAGTTCCAACTGGATAACCTGCCCCTTGCGGCGGCGCTGGATCGCGCTGCGGAAGGTACGCACTAGGTCTTCGGCTTCTTCCTCGATCTCAATATCGCTATCACGCAACACGCGAAACGCACCGTCTCCTTCGATCTTGAAACCGGGAAACAGGTGCTTGGCAAAACGGCAAATCAGGCTCTCGATCGAGATATAAATCGCATCTTCGCCCGGCACGCGGATAAATCGCGGCAAGGCCGACGGGATCAGCACCATTTCGACAATTTGCGCGCCGTCGTCGATCCGTGTCAGCGTGAAAAGCAGTCCTACGCCTTCATTTGATACAAACGGAAACGGGTGTGCCGGATCGAGCGCTTGCGGCGTTATAACCGGCACGATTTCGTCCAGAAAATAGTTCTTCAGCGCGGCATATGCTTCGGGATCGACTTTCTTGTTGTCGACAATAGAAATGCCAGCCTCGCCGAGCAGCTCCTGCAATTCGCGCCAGCTTTGGCGCTGTTCGTCGCTCAGTTTGCGGACTGCCTCGCGGATTGCGGTCAATTGCTGCGACGGGCTGCGGCCATCGATAGACAGGCGTTCGATCCCGCGCTGCGCCTGCCCGACCAGACCCGCCACCCGGATCATCATAAATTCATCAAGATTGCTGCCCGAAATGGACAAGAACCGAAGCCGCTCCAACAGCGGATAATTCTCGTTCCGCGCCTCCGCCAGAACCCGTTCGTTAAAGGCTAGCCAGCTCAATTCGCGGTTTACGTAGGTCTGCTCGGCAATCTTCGTCGCTTCCGGCGCGATCGAATAATCTTCGTAACCGCTCTGGTCATCCAACTCGATGATGTGATTGGGCTCGATAGAATTGGATGGCGAATTGTCGGTCAAGCGGTGGCAGCCTGTGGTTGGGTGAAGTTTGAACTTAGCGGCTTATAAGCATTCTACGCCGGTAAGGTCACGCCATTTCACACCAGTTCGCGGCTTTCGCGAATTTCCGTAATTCCGCGCTTTCCGTCAGCATCGCGGCCCAATTGCACAAACACATCAATCACCGATGCGGCATAGGCGATGGTGTCGCTGCGGCTCAGCCCGATGCCTGTCTGCATGACCATCAAAGCCAACTGTTCCAGAGCGCCGTTGAGGCTGTTTGCGTGAATAGTGGAGAAACTGCCCGGATGTCCGGTGTTAATAGCGCGCAAAAAGCTGACGCTTTCCGAACCGCGCAATTCGCCCAGTACAATGCGGTCGGGGCGCAAACGCAAAGCCGCCTGCAGCAGCTCGTTCGCGGTGACTTTCGCCTCTCCCAATTCACCCTTTACCGCGACCAGACCGACACCGTTTTGGCCCGGCAACCGCAGCTCGGGCGTGTCCTCAACCAGAATGACACGTTCGCCAGCGGGAATCTCGCCCAGCATCGCATTCAGGAATGTGGTCTTGCCGGTGGAGGTACCGCCGGAAATCAGGATAGTCTTACGTTGCGCAATGGCGGAGCGCAGAAACGCAATCGGTTCTGCCTGCGCATCGGGCAAGGCCGCCTCTGCCTGCTGCGCGAGCGGGCCCGCATCGTAGGCATCAAGCGGCAGATCAAGCCGCCGGTGGCGCCGAATTGCCATGACCCAATGTTTGCGCGCGGCAGGCGGTCCGCAAAACTGTATGCGGGCGCCATCTGGCAATGTTGCACCAAGCAGCGGATGTTCGCGGTTGATACCCTGATGGCTGACGCGGGCTACCTGTTCGGCAAGGCGCTGCACCAGATTGTCATCTACTTCGGGCACTTCAAGCCGCTGCATTCCCGGCTGTCCTGCATCCTCAATCCAGATTTCGCCAGGCCGGTTGACGAGGATTTCGGTAATCGTGTCGCGTTCCAGCCATTTGCGGAACGGCTCCAGATAAGCAGCCAGATACACGCTGCGCTCTGCAATCGCATCACTTCCTGTCGATGCGTCTGCAGCAAAGTTGCCATCAGGCTGGAGCGGATGAATATCGGCGGTCATGCAGCCTTCCGCTTAGCCGCCCGTAACTTGAGAGAAATCCAGATCGCGCGCGGTAAATACACGGATCGGTTCGCCCTGTTTCACACGGATTGTCGGGCCGATCTGACTGTCCTGCTGCGCTGCTGCTGCTGCCGCCTGACCGCCGCCACCAAGAACAACCGATGCGCCGCCGCTGCCCAATGCGGACAGCCCGCCAACAACCGACAGCAGCATGGCCGAGCCAAAACGCTGGAAGAAATTGCTGTTTACCTTGCCGGCCAATCCGGTGGTTCCATCGAAACCGACCGCAGGCGATTGCAAGTCGACAGATGCGCCATCGGGGCGGATCAAACGGGTCCAGATTACATAGGCGCGCTTTTGCCCGTTTTGCAGGCCGGACTGATACTGCCCGATCAACCGCGAACTGCGCGGGACCAAGACATTGCTGCCGTCAAAGCTACGCACATCCTGACTGACAACCGCGCGCACGAAACCGGGCACATTTGTGTCAATCGCAGTTTCCAGTACCGCCGGAATGAGCGTGCCTTGCGTGACTGTGGTCTGCGGGTTGGTCATTGGCGTTGCCTGCGCCGGTCCGCCGCCCACTCCGCCGACACGGCTGGCAAAATCATTAGCGGATCCGCCGCCGGGGACGGCAGTCGCGCTGTTTGGCGCCCCTGCGGTTCCAGCCCCGGCTGCAGGCACAGCCACGCTTACTCCTGTCGGCGCGCCGGAGGCATCAAAGATGACTGTGGGTGAAGCATAAGGATTGCTCACAGGCCCGACATTGCGGATCGGCTGGTTTGACAGGATCGGAGCGGGTGCCGGATTGGTTGCGCGCACGGGCGCGGCACCTGCTGTCGCCTGAACCGGCTTGACCGGCTGCACCGTAACGGGTGTTTGCGGCTGCGGTGCGGGCTGCGCGCTGCCTACACCTTCCGGCGGAGCAACGCGGGCAGAATTCATGCCCCACAAAGTTACCGCGCCTAGGCCTGCCACAATTAAAACACCCGCAGCCATGCCCAATCCGTCCGAACTGCCTTTGCGCTGGGTGACGGCGGGGAAAGAGTTACGGCTGGCGAGGTCGATGATTTCTGCCGTTTCCTGTTCGCGCGGATCGACATCATTTGCGGCTGCATCATCAGCTTTCTTGCCCGGTAATTTCATCGCGAGACGCATCAATTATTCTCCCCGATGCGGCCCGTATCAGTGGCCGCCAGACTTGGACGGATCGGACCGGTATTGGTCAGCAGCGCGCTTTCTTTGCCCGAACGCAGCACAATCTCGCGCGGGACACCGTCAATCACCACAGTATCTCCGCGCACGGCGAAGTTCACCGGTCCTTCGGTGCCTTTGGCATCCTTGATCAAAATCGCCGGTACAGGCTTGCCCGCGCTCCATGTCAGGAATGTGGCGTTTCCATCATCATAGGCGCGTTCAGGCAGCAGCGCTCCGTTCCCCTCCCGTGCCCATTCAAAGTTGAGAGCCGCGGGATCGACCACTGCATAGGGATCGCGTGCGGCAGCGAGTTCGACTTCGCTGGGGCCTCCGGCAAGCAGCGGTTCTTCAACGTCCGGCTCAGGCTCGTCGGGATAGATAAAGCGCAGCACATAAAGCGGGCGCGCGCGCGGATTGGCGACCAGATCGAACAGATAAGTATGCCGGTCCGTGATCACCGTCATATTGGTGCGGGCATTGGGACTGAGCGGTTTGATAAACAGCACATTGGCGCGTTTGTTCGGCGTGACTTGCCACGCCTGCGAATCGCCGATCGCGACATTCTCGATGCGCTCTGCCGGATCGAATGCGATGGTTGCCTGCACCTTTGTGCGGCCTTCCACGCGGACCACCTCATAGGGGTTGAACATCCGCTCTACCAAGCGCGAATCCGCCTGGACCGGAGCGGAAATTCCGCTGGAAATCAGCAACACAGGCGCAAGGAAAAATGCGCGGATCATTTGAGTTTCTCCGAAATGCGCGGGCCGGCAGTCCGGAACCGGTTGCCGATACCGCGCGTGCGCGATGCGCCTGAGCTTAAGGGTTGCACCTGACCGCTGCCTGAAGATGTCGCAAAAACCTTGGTCTGGCGGATGGTGGAGGCCGGCGCGTTGCCGCCAGCATCATTGGCCGCTGGCGCGGTATTCACGCCCGACACAGCAATGCGGCGCGGCGGATTGGACAGGCCCGCTGCCTGCGCAGTGGATAGCGGCGCGTTTGCAGGCGTTGATACTGGCGCGGAACTTGCCGCCGCCATGGCCGGAGCCGCCCGGTCAAATGTCTCCCCTGCATTCCGATCAGGGACGAGGCCAAACACCCGCCAGCCTGCGACCATGGTCGAGGATACTTTCAGCACCATGATCATCAGCGCCACGTGTACTGCGCCGATCAGGAAGAACGCCATCGCTGCTCGCGGGTCAATTTCGCCCGGTATCTGGTTCAGCGAGCCGAGGATCGGCACGGCAATCTCCAGCATCACACCGCCGCCCAATACCGCGAATAACGGGGTCAGCGCCAGCATCACCAGACCTTTCAGCCAGCCGGTGAACAATCCGCGCGTGCCGCTGAATAGCGCCATCACCAGAAAGATCGGACCCAGCGCAACCAGTATCGCCAGCGCGATGCGCGCGGTCACCAACACGCCAACAGTGCCCAGCAGGAACAACAACGCACCCAGCCACAAAATTCCTTGCGGGGAAAATGCGGTGATTTCGTTTGCGCCATTATCGGCGGCACCTGCATTTTGGGTCGCGTCTTGTACGGCCAGAAATACGATATCGATCTTGTCCGCAAATGTGGTGGTGGCTGATCCGTCCACACCGGTCAGTACACCGGCAATATAGTCAGGCGCGCCGATTGTCAGGTTCCACACCACAGTTTGGTAAGCGAACCAGCTGGTCGCGAAGGTTACCACAAGACCCAGTGTAATCATCCGCGGGATCATTGACCGAACGCTTAGATTGGTACGGCCCAGCAATAGAGCGATTGCGAAGAAAGCAATAAACAGACCAAGCAGAATGGTCAGCACCGCACCCAGTTCTCCGCCCGGAGCGAACAATCTGCCAAACGCCGCCGCGCTGACTTCCGATGCGGTGCAATCCACCGCGCGAAGAGCCGCTGCAACGCCGGAGCCGACTTCGTTCATCAAGGCATCGCATTTGCTGGTCATTCGGCGGCCTGCCAATGCGGTGTGCCGCTGTCATCCTGATCGTTGGCCCCGCCGGGCCATGCGTGTCCGGTCAGCGCGGGATACCATTCTGCCGGATCATCGCCGACAGCCTGCCGCAGCAGATCAAGACGGCGAACCGATGCCTCGCGGCCCGACAGCACGGTCAGAACCTCTGGAGCATTGGACAGATCGAGCCTGACCACCACCGATGCATCAGGCTGGCGCACAAGGAAGCATCGGCTATGCGCAGGCAGCGAACGGATCAACGCGAGCTCGTGCGGGGTCAGGCCGAAACCATCGCAGTAATCCTCTGCCCGGGCACGCGAATTCGGCATGAACACCATAGTCGCGGTTTGTTCGACCAGCGCGGTTGAAATCCGGCTATCCAGCGCATCGCGGGCAGATTGCGTGGCAAAACCGACCAGCGCATTGCGTTTCCGCAGGGTTTTCAGCCAGTCACGAATACGCGCGGAAAACACCTCGTCATCCAGCGCCTTCCACCCTTCGTCGATCAGGATCATCGCCGGGCTGCCATCCAGCCGTTCTTCAATGCGGTGGAACAGATACATCATTGTCGGCGTGCGCAGTTTGGGATTTTCCAGCAGCGCCGTCATGTCGAAACCGAGCACGCGGTTATCCAGATCAAGCTGGTCCTTGGCATTGTCGAACAGCCAGCCATGCTCGCCGCCATCCCCGGACGCTGCCCCGATCCATGCAGATAGCCGGTCCGCCAGATCGCCCGGCTCCGGCCTGCGAGAACCCGCCAGCAATTCCTTGAAATTACGCAAGCGCCGCAGCGAAGGCTGGTTGGCATAAGTCGCATCCACCGCCGCGCTTATCGTGGCCAGTTCTTCCGGCCCTTGCGCATCCAGCAGGACGCCCAGCCAGTCCCGCAGGAATGCGCGGTTAATTGGCGTATCGTCCAGCGCGAGCGGATTAAAGCCGGTCGGCTCACCCGCAATAATCCGGTCATAGCGTCCGCCAATACCGCGCACGAACAGTTCTGCACCGCGATCCTTGTCAAACAGGATCGTGCGCGGGGTGTATTTCTGTGCCTGCGCGGCGAGGAAATTCATCACCACAGTCTTGCCCGATCCGGATGGGCCAATGACCGAGAAATTGCCCAGATCGCCATGGTGGAAATTGAAGAAGAACGGCGTTGCGCTGGTCGTTTCCAGCAGCGTCACTGCTTCGCCCCAATGGTTGCCCGCTGCCTGACCCAATGCAAAACCGTGGAGCGAGCCGAAGCTGGCCATATTGGCGCTGCTGATCATGGCGCGGCGCACGATATATTGTTCGTTGCCGGGGAACTGCGCCCAAAATGCCGGCTCCAGATTGGTATCTTCGCGCACTGCGATGGCGCCGGTATCGGACAATGCGGCGGCGCAGGCGGCTGTTGCCTCGTCCAGCCGGGGTAAATCGCCGCTGCGCACCAGCACGCTCAAATGATGATCGCCAAACGCGACCGAACCATTGCCCAGCGCGTCACGTGCCGCCTGCATATCGGCGCGTTCGGCCGCGGCATCCTCGTCTACAGAACGCAGCCGCCGGATAGACAAGTCCATCCTCTCCCGCGCGGTTTGCCTCTCCGCAGGAGCATAGCTTTCGGTCACGATCATCTCGTAGGGAAGCCGTAGCAACCCATCGAGGAGCCCCGGAGAAGTCGCATCGGGATAGTCTTTGAGGCTGAGCATCGCGGCAAAATCAGGCTGGCCCGATCCGCGAAGCTCCATCGCATCCAGCCCGAAACTGGCGCGGCGATATGGCAGCATCTGGCCGATATCAGTATCTTCATCAGGCGTGCGCACAGGGCGCATTTCGCCGTTATACAGCGCGCTTAACAGTTCCAATATTTCGCTGTTAGTGCCGCCGCTTGCGCCCTGATATTCGCCCAGAACCTGCGCACCATAAGCCCCGAGCGAGGCGACCAACCCGGTCGCTGCCGCTTTCAAAGACCGTATATCGCGCGGGTCCGCGTCAATTTCTCTCTGCCCGCTCCGGTTCCACATTTTCGCCAGCCGTTCGGCCAAACCGGCCTTGCCCCGCGCGGGGCGGCGTATCAGCGTGATAAACTGGTCATTGATGAACAAATTGCCGTGGCCGAGACGTTCTTTCCAGCGCCGGTCAATATGCGCGGCCAGCGGGTCTTCAAACTCTGCATCCAGCTCCACTTCGACCCGGCGGCGGACCACGTGGTGATACATCACAAAACGCGCATCGAGCGTGGAACGCAGCATTACTTCGCGCGTCGCGGCGTGCGCGTTCAGCGCGTCGCTATCCTCTGTTTCAAACAGCAGGCCGGGGACTTGGATCGCCGTCATCACAGACCCATCGCGCAGCAGCAGCGTATTGGCATCAAGCAGACGGGCATACGGCAAACGGTCGCCCGCAAGGGCTTCCTTCGCGCTCCATGCTGCTGCTCCGATCCAGTTACCCATTTAGTTGCGGCCCTCCTTCAAGGCCATCGCTACACACCACAACCCCGCCTATGCGGCGTAGCTGTTGCAGCCCCATCTTTTCCAGTTCTTCACCCGCGGGCATTTGCTGACCTTGGTAATCCAAAGATCAAATATCCGCGGCTCCCGCAAACAGGCAAAATAGCCGATAATGTGCACAATCACCGGTATCGCGATGATCCACCAACTGCGCAAAATCAGAAATGCCTCGGCTGTGATCAGCAGGTTCAGGATGAAGAAATTCATCGTGACCCCCGCGAACATTTGCGGTCTGGTCAGTGCCCGGTGCACAGGGTGGCGAACAAGTTCAGTCAATCTCTATCCCGCAGCGCTTTGAATGCCTGCCACAATGGTGCTTGCACCAAACAGGATGAACAGACCGATAATAACCGTGGCCCCGAACCTCCAGTTCATCCGGCCGGTCAGCATCATAAACCCTACCGCTGCAACAGCCATCACCGCAATTGCGGTCGCGACGTTGCCCAAAAGCGTACCCTGAAGCCAGCCAAGCGCTGCAACAATCGGACCAGATCCCTGCGGATCAGCGGCCTGCGCAAGCGCTGCCGTTGGTGAAATGGCAAGAGCCGCCGCAGAGAGACGAGTGAGAAAACGCATTGTATCAATTACTCCGGGAATGATTGGAAAGGCGGCCCATGATCGCCGCTACATAGTTTTTGGTTTCGCGAATATTCGGAATGCCGCCAGCGCGGATAACGCGCCCGGGCCCGGCATTATAGGCGGCCAGCGCCTTCTCGAGATTACCGTCAAACCGGTCCAGCTGTTCGCGCAAATAGCGGGCGCCGCCTTCCAGATTGGCAAACGGATCATCAGGATCAACGCCCAGATAACGCGCAGTGCCGGGCATCAACTGCGCCAAGCCGCGCGCGCCCGCATGGGAAACAGCATTGGGCCGCCACCGGCTTTCTTGCCACACCAGCGCCTCTATCAGCGCCGGGCTGAGATCAAACCGCTGTGACAATTCCTGCACCTTCGCGACATAGGCCGCAGGCACCAAACCTGCCTGACGCGCCGCGTCCGCTATCGCCTGAGGCGGCACATGAAAATCAGCCGAAAGCTGCGTGAGCGGTGCTTGTTCGGGGATGGTGATTTGAGAGGGCGCGGAAACCGGGCCGCCAGCAACCCACTGCGCGCCATCCTCGCCGATCTCCAGAACGTCTGCGTGCGCCGGCGAAACCGCCATTGCGAGGCAGAACGCCATAAAAGCACGGACCGCTTTTCCAAGAATCATCGTTAACTCCGTCCAGCCCCGCCAAAGACCCTACAACACAGCGCACAGAGCGCAAAGTGCTGTCGTTAATTACGATTACGCGGCGTTGTATGGAGCAAACGAAAGTTCGGTGTCAGAGCCTAGTCCAGCGAGCCAAAGCGGGCGAAATTGCCCTCCATCCAGCCAAGCGGATCGGTATCGCCGCCTTCCTGACTGCGCACATCATACACATCGCCCACAAACAGCTCATGCGTTCCGTGAACGAGCGTGCTGCGCACCTCGCAGAACAGATTTGCCATGGCAGAGGGAAGATACGGGATCTGATCGGCAAATTGCCAATCGGCAAGACCGAAACGCTCGTCCCGTTTCTGATAGTTGGAAAATGGCTCGACCAAAGCAGTCTGATCGGTGCCCAGCAAATTGATGCAGAAGCGGCCCTGTTGTTCGATCGCCGCGTGACATCTGGCGTCTGTGTTGACCGCTATCAACATGGATGGCGGGTCCATTGATACCGGGATAACCGCAGAGGCGGCCATGCCTGCGGGCGCGTCCGATGCCGGATCATGCGTGGCGACAATAGAAACCGGTCCCGGCAGACGGCGCAGGGCCGCACGCAGGCTGCTGCCAATTGCGTCAATATCGCCACCTGATGGTTTGCTTCCGCTCATCCCAGACCTTTTCCTGTACTGCGCCCAAAATCACATTAGTGTGACAATAGGTGCCAAACCTTGCCGCGACAATGCACAATTAGTGGCAATCACCACAAACAAATCACATTATAATGTGATATCAGCGTTGCTTTATCACATTGACCTGCTATTTGGGCCGGATGACAGATCTTACAACCCAGACCGTCCAAGAGAAAATCCGCACTATTGTCGATTCGGGCAAAATGTCCCGCGCCGGTATCGCCCGCGCAGCCGGATTACACGCCAATTCATTGCGCGATTGCATCGATGAAAGCTGGAACCCGACAGCGGACACTTTGGGCAAGCTGGAAACATTTCTGAAAGCCAATGATGATCGCCCCGTGCTCGCTAGTATCGAGGAGATTATCGAGGAAGCGCGGAATGGCCGGATGTATATTCTGGTCGATGATGAAGACCGTGAGAACGAGGGCGATCTGATCATTCCGGCACAAATGTCGACCCCTGCCGCGATTAATTTCATGGCAACTCACGGGCGCGGCCTGATCTGTCTGTCCATGACGCGGGCGCGCTGTGACGAGCTGAAGCTGGAACCCATGAGCCGCAATAACCGCGAATCCATGCAGACTGCCTTCACCACCAGTATCGAAGCGCGTGAGGGTGTCACAACCGGCATCAGCGCAGGTGACCGTGCCCGGACAGTCAGCGTGGCAATCGATTCATCCAAGACAGCGGATGACATTGTCACTCCGGGTCATGTGTTTCCGCTCGTCGCTCGCGATGGCGGAGTGCTGGTCCGTGCCGGCCATACAGAGGCAGCGGTCGATATTTCGCGCCTTGCGGGCCTCAACCCCTCGGGCGTCATCTGCGAGATTATGAATGAAGACGGCACGATGGCGCGGATGGACGATCTGATCCAGTTTGCGCGTGTGCACGACATGAAGATCGGGACAATCCGTGATCTGATTGCCCACCGCCTGCGCCACGACCATCTGGCCGAGGTGCGTGCAGAGGCGCGTTTTTCCAGCCGTTGGGGCGGTGAATGGACGGCTGTTGCCTTCTACAACACGGCCACCCAGACCGAACAGATTGTGCTGAAAAAAGGCCACATTGATCCCGAAACACCGACATTGGTACGGATGCACGCGCTGGATATGTTCAACGATATTTTCGGCAAGGAAGAACCGGAGGACCGCGTGCTGCAAAGATCGATGGAGATTATCGGTGAAGAGGGCGCAGGCCTAATCGTGATGATCCCGCGCGCCTCAGGCGGCTTTATCGCGGATCAGGTGCGCAAGCTGAAAGGCGAACCGAGCGAGCCGATGGATGCGCTGCGCGATTACGGTGTCGGTGCGCAAATCCTGAATGAATTGGGCGTGCATGAAATGGAATTGCTGACCAATTCGGACCGGTCGCTGGTCGCACTTGACGGGTACGGCGTGTCCATTGTCGGAAAGCGGGCGCTTTCGCCCGAATAAGCATTTCAGCGGCCAAGCCGCGAACGGCTAGCTCGCCAGAACCTCGCGCAGGGTCCGGTCGGTGCCCCATACTTTGTTGGTATTGGTGAGGTGCAGTTTCCAGTGCTTCACTGCACCTTCGGGATCGCCCGCCTCAATCAGATCGATAAGCTTGTTGATCGACTTTACGCCTTTTTCGCGCCCGCGTTTACGCTCCGCCTCTTCCGAAGCGGTGGGCACAAAGCGGCGCTGATATTGCTCGATCACATCCTCCAATACGCGGGTCAGGAAGTGAAGCGTAGCATTGCCGCCAACCTCCATCAGCACACTGTGGAACCGCGCCGATGCCATCATATATTCGCGTTCCTGATCGCTCTCGTAAAAGCCCGCCAGCCGCGCCGATTCCTCGCGCAGACGCTTCACAGCACCGGCTGACGGTTTGGCCGCCAGCGTGCGGACAATATGCGGCTCCAGCCCCAAGCGCGCTTCGTAAATATCGCCCACTTTGACACCGCTCGCTTGCAGGTAATAGCTGGCATAACGTGACACGCTTTCCACCTTCGGCAGGCTGACGCGCGCGCCGGACCGCGAACCGCGCTTCACGCTGATCAGCCGCTCGGCCTCCAGAATGCGGAACGCCTCGCGCAGTGACGGGCGCGAAATGCCGAACTGCTCCATCAATTGCGCTTCGGGCGGCAGAGTGTCCCCTTCGGACAGTTCGCCCTGAATGATCCGCCGGCGGATAGAGTTAGCAACCAGCTCGGCGGTTTTGGGCACACGGAATGCCCCACCTTCAGCCGCGCCTTCTGCCCCGACTTCTGCCAAACCTTCATCCACAATCTGAGAGCGCACCCCGTTCATTTTCACATAGACCGCGCGATAACCATCTTCATAACTTCGTTGGAACCGCCAAAGATGCGGGTGATGCGGCAATCGCGGTACATCCGCGCTATCGGATAATCATTGATGAAGCCCGCGCCGCCGTGGAACTGCAGACATTTGTCGACAACCTCGCCTTGCAATTCGGTGACCATCAGTTTGGCCATACAGGCAGTCGGCACGTCCAGCTTGCCTTCCAGATGCTGCGCGATGCAGTGATTGACGAACACCCGCGCAGCGGTGGCCCGCGCATTCAATTCTGCCAGCGTGAACTGCGTGTTCTGAAAATCCCAGATGGTCTGGCCAAACGCCTTGCGCTCTTTGACGAACTCCATCGTCACTTCCAGCGCCTTCTCGATGCCGGTCATCGCGCCCATGGCGATAATCAGGCGTTCCTGCGGCAGCTCGCCCATCAACTGATAGAAGCCCTTACCCTCTTCCCCGCCAAGCACGTTCTCTGCCGGAACGAATACATCGTCAAAAAACAATTCGGACGTGTCCGCCGCATCCAGCCCGATCTTGTCGAGCTTTTTGCCGCGCTGAAACCCGTCCGCACCCTCGGTTTCGAGCAGCATCAGCGAGATACCCTTGGCCCGTTCATTCGGGTCAGTCTTCGCGACGACAATGATGAAGTCCGCTGTCTGACCGTTGGAAATATAGGTTTTCGCGCCGTTGATGCGGTAGCCGTTACCGTCTTTCAGCGCGGTGGTGGTGATGCTTTGCAAATCGGACCCCACGCCCGGCTCGGTCATTGCAATCGCGCTGACCAACTCGCCCGTCACCAGCTTGGGCAAATATTTCTTCTTCTGTTCTTCCGTGCCGTGGCGCACCAGATAGGGCAGGATAACGGTGTTATGCAGGCTGGCCGCAAACCCTTCCACGCCGTGTTTGGCCTGCTGGTCAATCACCACCATATCGTGGCGGAAATCGCCGCCATGGCCGCCATATGCCTCGGGCACAGATACGCCCAGCAGACCCGCTTCGCCGGCTTCGTTCCAGAAACCGCGCTCCACCTGACCGTCTTCGCGCCATTTAAGGACGCGTTTCTCAGGCGCTTTATCCTGATAGAATTTGCCAACTGCATCCGCGAAGATCGAAATTTCCTCGTCATCCATGAACTCTGGCTGCGGTACATTGATTACGGGCATGGTTGCGGCATCCTGTGTGATTGTTAGCTTTCGGCTCTCTTGTATCACTTAGTTAGCTATGTGCAATGCTTGCATGAATCGCAACTTCATACCAAAGCGCGCGCATGGAATTGATCGGACCGACATCACAGAGCTTTATTTCCCAGCGCACCCGGCTGCATTATGCCGATTGGGGCAATCATGATGCTCCGCCGCTGATTTTGCAGCATGGCGGGCGCGACCATTGCCGCAGCTGGGATTGGCTGGCCGAAGAATTGCGCCATGACTGGCACGTTATCTGCCCCGATCTGCGCGGGCATGGTGACAGCGAGTGGACCAATACCGGCTATTATCCGATGACGTCCTACATTTATGATTTCGCGCAATTGATCCATCAGCTGGAACTCGCGCCCGTAACCATCGTGGCGCATTCGCTGGGCGGCAATATCGCGACGCGCTATACCGGCCTGTATCCTGATAATGTGCGCAAGCTGGTCAGCATTGAAGGCCTCGGCCCCAGCCCCAAAGTGCTGGAGAAGATGGGCGAGCAACCTTGGTATGAACGCAGCAAGCAATGGATCGACACGAAGCGCGACAGCTCCTCTCGCCTGCCCAAACGCTATGACACATTCGAAGATGCGCTGAACCGGATGCACGAGGCGAACAGCTATCTCAGCCGCGATCAGGCCGAACATCTGACCCGCCACGGCGCCATCCGCAATGAAGACGGCACGTGGAGCTGGAAGTTCGACCCGCATCTGCACGCTTGGCCGCCAGACGATCTGCCCTATGACAAGATCGAGGAACTCTGGACCCGCATCACCTGCCCCTCCCTGCTCGTCTATGGCAATGACAGCTGGGCCAGCAATCCGGAAAAAGACGGACGGATCAAGCGGTTCGGAGACAACGT
>JAHDBR010000057.1:7789-14681 GCA_020630295.1 Sphingomonadaceae bacterium | reverse complement strand
TCCAGCCCCTTACACGCTTCGAGCAATTCCTCGACCGCGTCGGTGCTGACTTTGAGGTTGGACTTCTCTTCGTCGCTGAGTTCGATTTCGACGACTTCTTCGGTGCCGCCTGCGCCGATCACTGTCGGCACGCCGACATACATTCCGTCAACGCCGTACTTGCCTTCGACATAGCTGGCGCAAGGCAGGATGCGCTTCTGGTCGCCGAGATAGGCTTCGGCCATGCTGATCGCGCTGGTGGCAGGGGCGTAATAGGCTGAACCATTGCCGAGCAGGCCGACGATTTCGCCGCCGCCGCCGCGGGTCCGCTTGACGATTTCATCAATGCGGTCTGCGGACACGCCTTTGATCTTGGCGTAATCATCAACCGGAATGCCGTTGATTGTGGTGTAGCTCTTGACCGGGACCATGGTGTCGCCGTGACCGCCCAGAACAAATGCGTTCACATCTTTGACCGAGCAATCAAACTCCCAAGCAAGGAAAGTTGCAAAGCGCGCACTGTCGAGCACGCCAGCCATGCCGACCACTTTATTGTGCGGCAGACCGGAAAATTCGCGCAGCGCCCAGACCATCGCGTCAAGCGGGTTGGTGATGCAGATCACGAATGCGTCAGGGCAGTTGTTCTTAATGCCTTCGCCAACCGCCTTCATCACTTTCAGGTTAATGCCGAGCAAATCGTCACGGCTCATGCCCGGTTTGCGCGGAACTCCAGCGGTTACAATGACGACATCCGCGCCCGCAATATCCGCATAATCATTGGAACCGGTGATCTTAGCATCGAAACCTTCGACCGGGCCGCACTGGCTGAGATCAAGCGCCTTACCCTGCGGCATACCTTCGGCAATGTCGAACAGGACGATGTCGCCCATTTCTTTCTTCGCGGCGAGGTGGGCGAGCGTGCCGCCAATCATGCCGGAGCCGATCAGAGCGATCTTGTTGCGTCCACTATTCTTGGCCATAGGTCGAGCAGTCCTTCCAAACACGCGGGACCAGTTAAAGCCTGCTGTTGTGGCGCGCCTCACGTCCCGCGAGGAAGCCGCACCTAGCGTATGCGGGCTGAGTTAGGCCGCAGCGGTGCTGATTGCAACCGCAAACGCATGGTTTTACAAACTATCTTTGATAATAGTTCGCAATTGCAATAAGGGAATTTGATGCCGTGATAAGGTTGGCCAACAGTGCCGGTAATCAATGGCTTGCAATTGAAATGGTTCCGGCCGGTCTGGCTGGCCGTTGACGTAATGCGGAACGCGAGCTTAGCTGACTTTGCGGCGCGGGTTCAGATCTTCTTCTTCATCTGACAGAAGCATGACCGCCAGATAGTCCGGCACGGCGCGGCTGAAGTAGTATCCTTGGCCCATTGTACAGCCTGCTGCGCGCACAGAGCGGACCTGCTCGACGGTCTCCAGGCCTTCGGCGACAATATCCATTTCCAGCTTGGAGCCGAGTTCGGCCACGGCGTGGATGATCGCATCGGTTTTCTTCCCGACATCGGGGCCGGATACGAAGCTGCGGTCAACCTTGATCTTGCTGAACGGATATTTCTGGATGTAGCCGAGCGAGGAATAGCCGGTGCCAAAATCATCCAGCGCAAAGCGCACGCCGATGGCGGACAATTCTTCAATGAAATTGCCGGTTGAATCGTGATCATCGATAAACAGGCTTTCCGTAACTTCGAGTTCCAGACGCGACGGGTCCAGATCGGCTTCACGCAGGGCGTTGATGATGCCCAGTGCGGCCCCTGGTGCCTTAATCTGCAGCGGTGACAGGTTTACGGCCAGCGTGATGTCTTCGGGCCATTGTTTGGCTGCCTTGGCTGCTTGCGCAGTTATCCAGTTGCCCAGCGTGATGATCACGCCTGTCTCTTCTGCGACCGGAATGAATTCGTCGGGGCGAAGTTCACCCTTTTGCGGGTGGAACCAGCGCACCAAAGCTTCGAAAGCGCGAATGCGGCCGGTTTCCAGATCAATGATTGGCTGGAAGAAAATCGACAATTCGTGCTTCATAATCGCAGCACGCAATTCTGCTTCGATCTCGCGGCGGCGCACGAGGTCGCGGCTCATCGTTGCATCATAGAAACACGTTTGCCGGCGGCCATTTGCTTTCGCGTGGTATAGAGCCAGATCGGCGTTTTGCATCAACGTATCTGCGTCAGTGCCGTCAAGCGGCAGCATCGCAATGCCGATCGATGCGTGTATTTGCATCAAGTCCCCGTCCAAGCGAACAGGGCGCATTATTTCGGCGTGAAGTTCGCTGGCAAGCCGCTCGACCTCCAACCGGTCTTTTACTTCGGTCACGATGATGAATTCATCACCGCCGAAGCGGGAGACAGTTGCACTTTCGGGCGAAACTTCCGAGAGCCGCTGCGCAATTTCAGCCAGTACGCGGTCACCTACAGGGTGGCCTAGCAAATCGTTCACTTCCTTGAAGCGGTCAAGATCAAGCCAGATCAGGGCAATGATCTTGTCATCGGCCACATCCATCAGCTTTTCTGCGAGATCGTGGTTCAAACCTGCGCGATTGGCTAGCCCGGTAACGACGTCTGTACGGGCCAGAATGCGCATCTTTTCAGCCAACCGGCCGCTAGTCTCTGCGGACCCAATGGAATCGCGCAAAACCTTAAATACGTTCAGAGTGATCGATGCCATCGCTGGCAATAGCAGCAGAATGTTCGCTGCCAGAAACAGGAATGGAACGGATGCAATATATAAGGATGCGGCAAGGATCGGGGCGAGCACCAATCCCAATTGACCCAAAGCGATCGCAGGACGGCCTGCGTTACGCGCACAAATGCCAACTCCGTAGCAGGTTGAATTGGCAATCATCAGCACTTCTACGGGTGCGCCAACGTCAAGTACCAGAGTGGTGGCCGCAATCGTACCCAAAACGAAGGCGTAACTAAATGCGCCGATTTCGTAGATACCTTCAAGTTGGCGCGTGCTGTGCCCGCTATTATCGGGTGAAAGCCCAAAGGCAGCAATTATCCGCGCCACGCCGATTACCGTCAGCACAATGCACAGGCCGAAAATCAATGTCGATCCGCTCACCAAAGCGGCTACGCAGGAGGAAACAATTCCGTTTATGGCACCAATTGCGAGGCTGGTCGGCTGCGTATAGAGCGTGCGCACCAGCGTCCGTTTTACACGTTCGGACAAATCGTCCTTGCGCCGAAAACGGAACAAAGTTCGCTTGAACTTCTGGAAGGGTGAAAGCGTGGCCATGCCCCGTGTCATACGGGGGAGTGGTCACTGTTTAGTTAACACCGCCTTAGCGTAGCAGGAAATCCGCAGTAATCTGGCCGGCAGAATGGTTAATTTTTACATTATTTCGGGCATTTACCGGGATTGTGCCTGCCGCACAAATTCTTCCGCCAAACGCCGATCCAGCGTCCGGCAGATGGCCAGCCAGCTATCATAGCCTTCGCGGTCACCTTCGAAAAAGGCGATTTCGGCCTGTTCACGGGCATTGGCTGCGGCGTGCAGACCATATCGGGCAAAGTGCCGCAGCGAATCCTGCAGTACCTTGTTCCCCGCAAGCGTATTCTGCGTGGCTACTTCGCCATTATCATTAGCCGGTGCACGAAGCACGCGGCGCATGAATACCCGCGCCAGAATAGATGTTTCAGGAGTGCGCGCAGGGGAGAAGTGAACCGTCATGCAACCAACTTTCGATCAAGTAACCTTTGATGCTGTGTCCATAATGCCAAGCTGCTAAGGTGGCGTTTTACATTAAGGTTTCACGGCTGTTAACACTCTGCTTTTCATGCAGATTACCAGCCTATTTCGGCTCGTTTATCCATTTGCCGCTATTTGCGTATTCCGGCTTCACTGTGCCGCTTTCCGGTAGTTTGTCCGCTTGGAATATCGCATCTCCGCCGCGTTCTTCGATCGCGCGCGAATATGCGGGCGCCGGGGTATTGGGCTTGGTGCCTGCCTGCGCCTCTTTCAGGGCCTTCTGGCGCGCATCTTCGTAGGCTTTCGCCAGCGCAACCGGATCGGCCGCGTCCTTCGCGGTCGCTACATCGGGAGTAGCCGCCGTCTTGCGTCCTGATACCGCTGCTTCCACGCCGCTATAGCGCGACTTGAATGCAGCCGGTTTTCCAGCCGAGCCTTTCCAGCGATAGAACCGGTGTGCTCCAATTGTGCCGATATGGTCGAGGCTGGGCGCCCAGTAGGGATAGATCCAGACCGTATGATAATGCGTTGCAAGGCCGACGGGATCATACACTGTGCCGGATAGAGCGTCTTGCGCCACACGCTGCGCGCGCGCCCATGCACCGGCGGACGGGCGGCGGCTCATTGATCCGTCGCAGGTGAAGCTGAACTGGCACCCGGTCTTGCGCTGCGATCCCTGGAAAACCACGCCGCACACGCTGTTGGGGTAGCTTGGATGGGATACGCGGTTGAGCACAACTTGCGCCACCGCGCGCTGTCCGCCAATCGCTTCGCTGGCGGCTTCGTAATACACGGCGTTGGTCAGGCATTGCAGCGCGCGCGCCTGCGTCAATCCACTGCCGAATGACATGAAGGCGCGGGCAGCCGGTCCGGCATTATGCGCGGCTGCCAGCTCTGCCTCTTCTGTTTCGCCGGTGCCGGAAATGTCGAACAGGGCCAGCGTTTCGTCTTCAATCTCGACCGCCAGACGCGGCGCATCTTCCAGATAGTAGAATGCGGAACCGGGGAAGCTTTGGCCCGGTTTTTCAAACGGCATGGCTTCTACAGCCGGAGCGAGATCGACCTCCGCCTCAGGCATGGTCAGCGCCTGCCACTGGCCCGGAGCGGCCATAGCCGGTACGGCGACCGCTGCGCATAATGCCGCGAGCCGCCGGCCGCGATGCTTGGTTCCGATCACCGAGTTCAAATTGATCGACCGCAGCCGTTCCCGCACGCGTGAAAAGGCAGAGGGGCGCTTCCGGCTCATCCGAGCCTGAAAACGCGCCGTGCGCTGTTCATCCGTGAGAGGCAAATGGTCGGTCAAAAGGGCCCTTTCTTCAGGCGGAAACTGGTGTCTAATGCGGTGTCAACAAATCGCGCCTTGGCGCGTACCATGAGGGGGAAGGACGCACCATTCGGGATTCGGTCCCTGTCCCTTAGCGAGACAGTCCGCAAAGCGGGGTTAAGCGGGATGCTGAAAAATTGGTTACCACGGGCATAGCGATATACTTACAAGGCTTGCAGCGCGGCGGCAGGGGGCCTATCGGAACTGCGATGTCATAGGTTGTCTGCGCGGATTTTGTGCGTGCCAGACCTAAGAGGGAATGAGGTGCAAGACCTCCGCTGCCCCCGCAACTGTGACCGGGGAGCGCCGCTTCCAATATGCCACTGGATACGTTTCGGCGCATCCGGGAAGGCGGAGACGGCGCTGTGATCCGGGAGCCAGGAGACCTGCCTGTGATTGTCGTTCGAGCTGGCGGGCGGGGTGTACCGAGGGCAATGGGGAAAGCACGAATACGTGTGCTTGCTTCATCATGAGCGATTGAGCTTATGATTGGAGATTTTGTGCGTAAATATCTGTTATTTCTTGGCTGTTCTGTTTTCTCTGCTGCACCGCTTGCCGCGCAGGATATTGAGGGCGATGATACGGTGTATACCGCGGCCTACCGCATTATCGATGAGAACATTACCGTTACTGCAACGGGTAATCGCTCTGAAGTGGAAGATACGGGTCAAGCTGTCACTGTCATTGGCCGTGATGAAATTGAAAGCGTCCAAGGTGCGGATCTTACCCGCGTTCTGGAACGCGCGCCCGGAGTCGCGATAAGCCGTAATGGCGGGCTTGGCGGATTTACCGGCGTGCGGGTGCGCGGGGCAGAGGCGGAGCAATTGCTTGTCTTGATTGACGGCGTACGCGTGGCCGATCCGGCTGCCCCCACTGGCGGCTTCGATTTCGGCAATTTGCTGACCGGAAATATCGATAAGCTGGATCTGCTGCGCGGGTCCAACAGCACAATCTGGGGCAGCGATGCAATTGGCGGTGTATTGGCCGTAACCACCCGGGACGAGACAGGCATACAAGCTAGCGCCGAATATGGCGCGCGCGACACGTTCTTTGGCACGGCGACTGGCGGTGTCGAGACGGACAACGCCTATTTCGGCCTGTCGGGCGGCTATCTGACAACCGGCGGGTTCTCCGCTGCAGAAAGCGGCACAGAGGCAGACGGTTTCAATCAATGGGCCGTTGCAGGACGCACAAGTTTCTACGTAAACGACCAAGTGACGCTGTTTGCCCGCGGCCGCTATGCGCAGGGCGAATTGGACATTGATGGCTTTCCGTTTCCCGCATTCACCCTGGCAGATACGGACGAGTTTCAGGAAACAGCGCAATATTCTGCGGCGGCGGGGGCCAGCTATGACAGCGGACCGCTATATCTGACAGCCTCATATTCCTTTGCTGATACCGAGCGGGATAATTTCAATCCCGCCTTCGGCACCGCACCGGGCTTTACCAGCGATGGGCATTCGGACCGAGCGGAATTGCGCGGAGAATGGCGCCCGATCGGACCGCTCATTGTCAATTTTGGCGCGGAAAGCGAATGGACCAGTTTGGAGACGAACTTCACCGCACGTCAGGAAGCACGCATTGCCGGTGCGTACACGCAATTGGGTATCGAGTTTGGCGGCGTGTCTGCGCATCTGGGCGTACGGCATGATGACCATGACCGGTTTGGCGGGGCAACCAGCTTTGGCGCAGATATAAGCTACGAGATTGCTGACGATGTGCGCTTGCGCGCCAGCGTGGGTGAAGGGTTCAAAGCGCCCAGCCTGTTTCAGCTCTACAGCGATTTCGGGAATGAAGCGCTGGTGCCGGAACAAAGCACCAGCTTTGATCTCGGGCTGGCATGGAACAATCGCAATGATGATTTCTACGCGTCCGCCACGCTTTTCCGGCGCGATAG
>JAHDBR010000057.1:0-7689 GCA_020630295.1 Sphingomonadaceae bacterium | reverse complement strand
GGAACAATCGCAATGATGATTTCTACGCGTCCGCCACGCTTTTCCGGCGCGATAGTGAGGAACAGATTGAGTTCGTTTCCCTTCCTGCACCTCCGTTTGGCAATTACCGAAATATTGGCGCAGTCCGCGCACAGGGGTTCGAACTGGAGCTTGGCGCATCGCCGTCTGATAACTTTTCTGCGCGCGCAGCCTATTCCTATATCGACACAGAAAATCGCACGTCAGGTGCAGCGAATGAAGGCAACGTGCTGGCCCGCCGTCCGCGCCATGCGGTGACACTATTCGCTGATTGGACGACTCCGCTGGCAGGCCTGAAACTTGGCGGCGATATTCGCATGGTGGGTGACAGTTTTGACGATGCGGGCAATTTCACCCGGCTGGATGGCTATCAGCTGGTGACGGTGCGCGCCGAATTTCCGATCACGGAAGAGGTGGAACTGTTCGGGCGAGTGGAGAACCTTTTCGACAGTGATTACCAGACCGCAGCGGGATATGGCACCCCGGGGCGGGGGGCGTTTATCGGGGCGCGGGCTGCATTTTGATGCGCGCGCCGGTTATCCTGCTGGCTTTAGGATTAGCGGCGTGTACCCCGTCAGTTTCAGAACCCGAAACGGGTTCAGCGCCGACAATTGTCAGCCTCAATCCATGCACCGATGCTATACTGGCGGAAGTCGCGGAACCGGACAGATTGCTTGCGATTTCGCATTACAGTCACGCCCCTGCATCCTCGTCAATGGATGCGGCGACAGCGCAGAAATATGATGCGACCGGCGGAACGGTAGAGGAAATTCTCGCGCTTCAGCCGGATATTGTGGTGGCCAGCAGTTTTCTGGCACCCGCAACACTTGCTGCATTGACCGATCTTGAAGTTCAGGTGGTTACATTCGGCATTGCCAATACGCCGCAGGACAGCATCACGCAGATTGCTGAACTTGCGGCTCTGGCCGGCAATGTGGAGGGCGGAGAGGCGCTGATTGGACGGATTGATGCAGCCTTGCGCCGATATCAGCATAGCGGGCAGACGCTCAGCGCAGTGCTATGGCAACCGGCTGGTATAGTCCCCGGCGAAGCATCACTGGTCAGCGCATTGATGCGTCACAGCGGATTTGCCAGCCACAGTGCGGCGATGGGGCTGGGACAGGCGGATTATCTGTCGCTGGAACAGCTATTGGCCAATCCGCCGGATGTGCTGCTGATCGCCGGTAGCGAGCGTTCGCAATCGCATCCCGCGCTGGCGCGGCTAGAGGGCACACACATCGCCCGTCTTGATACGTCGATGCTATATTGCGGCGGACCGACCATAATCCGTGCGCTGGAACGGCTGGCCGAAATTCGGGAGGCTGCGCGATGAAACATCTTAATTTCATATTGGTGTTGGGCGTTATTACAATGGCGGCACAATCGCTGATGGCAGGGCGCGTATGGCTCGACTTTGCCGAAACGCCCAATGCGATGGTCATTCTGGCGGAGCTGCGCCTGCCGCGGGCCCTGCTGGCGATTGCAGTTGGCGCCGGATTGGGCGCAGCGGGTGCCGCGATGCAGGGATATCTGCGCAATCCGCTGGCCGATCCGGGATTGTTCGGTATTGCGCCGGGCGCCGCTTTAGGGGCGGTGGCGAGCTTCTGGTTCGGCTATTCAGCCAGCGCATATTTGCTGCCAATATTTGCATTGATCGGGGCCGGTGGAGCGATGGCTCTGCTCGCGCTGATTGCAGGGCGCACAGGCGGAATCGCACTGTTCACTTTGGCGGGAATGATGATTGCCAGTCTGGCCGGGGCGCTGATGAGCCTGGCGATCAGCTTCGCGCCCAATGCCTTTGCGATGAGTGAGATTGTCACATGGCTGATGGGCGCGTTGACCGACAGAGGCTGGCGTGAAGTATATTTGGCTGCGCCTCTGACGGCGGCCGGAATTGCCTGTTTTTGGATGGCGCGCCGTGATCTGGATGCGCTCATTTTAGGAGAGGCCGCTGCGCGTTCGCTTGGTATGCGGCCCGGTATCTTGCAGGCTTGGTTGATTGCAGGGGTCGGGCTGACTGTAGGCAGCGGCGTGGCGGTTGCGGGCATAATCGGATTTGTCGGTTTGATTGTGCCGCATCTCGTGCGTCCGTTCACAGACCGCCGCCCGTCATCGCTTCTCGTGCCGAGCGCGCTTTCGGGCGCGTTGCTGGTGCTGACAGCGGACACAATTATTCGCATCCTGCCAACCGTCACGGAATTAAGGCTCGGCATTGCTCTTAGCTTGATAGGCGCACCGTTCTTCCTGTGGTTGCTGCTGCGTATGCGGCGCGGATATTCTGGGGGGCTGTTATGACTTTGATTGCCAATGAGCTGACAGTGGAGGGACGACTGCAGTCTGCCAGCGCGCATTTGCAAGCGGGGCAGGTCACAGCAATCTGCGGCCCTAACGGTGCCGGAAAATCCAGCTTGCTGTCAGTTCTGGCTGGATTACTAAATGCGGATAGCGGCGAAGTATTGCTGGATGGATTGCCATTATCTTCGCTGAAACCCGAACTTCGCGCCCGAAAGCTGGGATATCTGCCGCAATCCGCCGATGTCGCGTGGGATGTATCGGTGCGCAATCTGGTTGCACTGGGCCGGATGCCGCACCGCGATGCAGATGCGGTTGCAAATGCGGGGGCGGTGGACCGTGCAATAGAGACGCTGGACCTTGCCCGTCTGACTGACCGGCCAATGTCGCGTCTTTCTGGGGGAGAGAAAGCGCGTGCGTTACTGGCCCGTGTGCTCGCCGGCGAGCCGGAATGGATATTGGCAGACGAGCCGCTCGCCGCACTTGATATTGCGCATCAACTGGCGTTGATCGGGCATTTGCGCGATTGCGCCGGGCAGGGCACGGGCGTGGTTATCGTGGTGCATGATCTGGCCTTGGCGATGAACCATGCGCACCGCGTTCTGGTGCTGGATCAGGGCCGGATTGTCGCTGATGGGGCTGCTGATATCGCGCTGGCAGAGGATATGATCAGCAAAGTCTGGGGCATACAGGCGCGGTGGTCCGAACGCGGGGGCACTTACGCGCTGATGGCTGAACGGTAATGCAATTGGCTGGGCTGTATCTTGCCCGCATCCTCTTGCACTTTGCGAAGCG
Source organism: Sphingomonadaceae bacterium (assembly GCA_020630295.1). Taxonomy (GTDB): domain Bacteria; phylum Pseudomonadota; class Alphaproteobacteria; order Sphingomonadales; family Sphingomonadaceae; genus Pontixanthobacter. Next base: position 4,584 of record JAHDBR010000057.1, on the reverse strand, counting down.
CAGCGCATCGGGTAGTCCGGTCAAATGACGAGTGCCCGAGACATAGAAAACGACGCCACATGGTTGCCGCACCGCATTGATGTGGGAACACGCCAGATCGAGTTTCTGAAGATCGAGCGGGACAGCCTTTCCGGTGATGGTTTTCTGGCAGACCGCGATCCGCCCGCATCAGGCCGTATATCCCTGTCGTGGGACGATGTTCAGGCGATGAAGCCTGAGACGGGACCGATCCATTTCATCTTCCACACTGCGTTTTGCCGCTCGACATTGCTGGTGCGAGCGGTTGACGCGCCGGGAGTTGCAGCCGGTCTGAGCGAGCCGGGCATCATCCCGAGCCTGACGCAAGCAGGTGATGCCATGCGCGATCTTATTGGTCCCGTTACGGCTTTGTTGGCGCGGCCATGGCAGGGCGGTGAAGCGGTCATTGTGAAGCCGACCAACCATGCGAATATGCTGTTGCCGGCGCTGTTGCAGGCGTGCCCGGACAGCAAGGCAATTTTGATGACCAATTCGCTGGCGGCATTCCTGCGATCGGTCGCGCGCAAAGGATTGATGGGTCGCAATTGGGCGCGCAAACTGTTTCTGGAATTGCAGACCTATGCCGGGATGGATTTCGGTATGGACCCGCGTGAAAGTTTCGCCCTGACCGATATGCAAACAGCGGGACTTGCGTGGTTTTTGAACCAGCGGTTCTTCGGCCTGTTGCAGAGCGGGCAAGCGGCGCAGCTACCAGCCGACAGGTTTCGCGTGCTTGACGGGGATCGCTTCAATGAAGAGCGGGAAAAAACGCTATCAGCTACCTTTGATCACTTTGAAATTAAAGTGCCCGGAGTCGTCCCGTCAAAGCTGGCATCGAGCGACGTATTCGCGCGGCATTCGAAGCTGGGCGGTGCATATTCGGAAGACCATGCGGGCGCAGAAGACACCGTTCTCGAGCAGGAAATCGATCAAGTCGGGCAGTGGCTCGGCATTATCGCGCAGCAGGCGCAGGTGAAAATCCCGCTCGAACAGAGCCTGTTCTAGCTCAGCGAGCAGACGAAAAACGGGCCGGATCGTGAGACCCGGCCCGCTTGCCGATTGGCTTATTCTTCGTCGCCGCCAGTTAGGCCGCGTGCTTCCAGCATCGGCCCTACATCGGGCTCGCGTCCGGCAAAATTGTCGAACATTTCGAAGTAATCCATCGTGCCGCCGCGGCTCAGCACGGTTTCGCGGTAGTGATCACCATTTGCGCGGGTCAGACCGCCATTATCCATGAACCACTTGCGGCTGTCGCGGTCCAGCATCTCTGTCCAGAGGTAGGAGTAATAGCCTGCGCTATAGCCTGCCGGGCTGGAGAAGATGTGGTTGAAATAGGTGCTGCGATAACGCGGCGGAACCAGATCAATCTCGAGGCCAAGCTCTTCAAGTGATTTCCGCTCGAACTCGTCCACCTTTTCCGGCGTATCGATTGCAGCCGCGTCTTCCGGCGATAGCGCGTGCCACTTCATATCGAGCAGCGCAGCTTCTACCACTTCGCCGAAATCATAGCCCTGGTTGAACTTCGCCGCAGCTTCAATCTTTTCGATCAGCTCTGCGGGGATGGTTTCACCCGTTTCATAATGTTTGGCGTAGTTTTCCAAGATCGCGGGATCGGTCGCCCACATCTCGTTGACCTGGCTTGGATATTCCACAAAGTCACGCGCCGTGGCGGTGCCGGAAACGGAGCGATAATTCTGGTCCGCAAAGAAGCCGTGCAGGGCGTGGCCGAATTCGTGGAACAGCGTGTTCACATTATCAAAGCTGACCAGTTGCGGTTCGCCATCGGCGGCTTTGGGAATGTTCAGCACATTGTAGATCACCGGCTTCGTGTCATACAAATAGCTTTGATCGACAAAGTTGCTCATCCACGCACCGCCGCGTTTGGAAGGGCGCTGGAACGGGTCAAAGTAGAACAGGCCAAGCTCGCTGCCGTCTTCCTCGAACACGGTATAAACAGTCACATCAGGGTGATAGACCGGAATGTCATCACGCTTTTCGAAGGTAATGCCGTAAAGTTCTGTAGCGGCGTGCAAAACGCCGTTTTCCAGAACACTGGTAAGCTCGAAATACGGTTTCACCGCATTTTCATCGAGGTCATATTTCGCCTTCCGGACCTGCTCGGCATAACGGTACCAATCCCACGGCTTAACCTCGAAATCTTCACCGCCAGCTTTAATCTGTTCGTTCAGAACACCTGCCTCGCGGCGCTGTGTCTCGGCCAAAGGACCGACCATCTGCTCCATGAAGTCGAGCGCGGTTTTGGGCTCTTTCGCCATGCGGTCATACATGGTGTAGGTCGCCCAGTCCGGATTGCCGAACAGGGCCGCTTTCTGCGCACGCAGGCTGGCAATTTCCGCCAGAACCATGCGGGTATCATTGCTGCCGCCTTGGTCTGCGCGGTTGACGCTGTTCATAAACAGCTTCTCACGCACATCGCGGTTTTCAAGATTTGGCAGAAGCGGTTGCTGCGTCGTATTTTGCAGCGGGATCACATATTTGCCCGACAATCCGCGTTCGGAAGCCGCCTTTGCCGCATTTTCGATATCGCTATCGGACAGACCGGCAAGTTCTTCCTTGCTATCGACAATCAACGCCCCGTCCACGGTCGCATCGCGAACCATTTGGCCAAATTTGGTAGTGGTTTCCGAGAGGCGGGTGTTGATCTTTTTGACTTCTTCTTTCTGCTCTTCAGTCAGAAGCGCGCCGGCGTGAACCATATCATCATAGGTCCGCTCAAGCAGCGTCATGTCTTCAGTATTGAGGCCCAGATCGTCGCGGGCATCATATACGGCTTTCACGCGGGCAAACAGATCGGGGTCGAGTGTAATCGCGTCACTATGCGCGGTCAGTTCGGGAGAGATTTCCTCGTTCACCGCATCGAGCGTATCGTTAGTGTTGGCACCGGTGAGGGCGAAGAATACCGTTGCGACGCGGCTCAGCATTTCGCCGGACACCTCCAGCGCTACAATGGTGTTGTCAAAGTTCGCTTCAGCCGGATTGTTCTTGATCGCATCAATTTCAGCTTTGTGAATCTCCATGGATTCACGAAACGCAGGTGCAAAATCGTCATCATTGATTTTGGTGAAATCAGGCGCTTGGAACGGCAGCGTGCTGTTGGACGCGAAATAGCCGGTGCCTTCTTTGATACCCGCGAACAGGCCAGTCGTTTCTTCGCTAAGTTCGCGCGGCGGCAATTCTGCCTGAGTGCAGCCAGCGGCAAGGACGAGCGCCATAGCGCTGGCAGTGAAAAATTTGAGTTTCATATTCTTTGATCTCCGATGGAGTTATGATCTTTGATACGGTCCGCTATCCAGCGGCCGTTTCCCCCGCAGTTAAACTGCAGTGCTTGAACCGGAGATTGCCGGTCAATGCAATGTTGAACTTGCAATTGATCGACAGGACTCGGGCGTTAGTCGATGGCACTGAGGCGATGCCGGCTTGGTTAGGCGGATCGCGGGTTGGAATAATCTGCGTCGAGGAAGATATTCGTCCTGCGCTCGCTTCGATACACCAAACCTCTTACGGACGCACCGCCAGCGCGGAGATAATCGAGTTCTTCTGCTATTGCCTGATAGTCGCGTGCCGCAATCGCAGCGTGCAATTTGGGACTGCCGCGCTGGGATATTGTCCCTTCACCCACATTAAAGGCCAGATCGACCAAGGCATCAAATTCGTGCTGATAAAGCGGAAGGTCGCCGGTAACACGGGCGACGACATTTTCGGCATGCTCGAGATCGCTGGTAAGCAATTCCAGCACCCGGTCCTTGGAGATGGTGTCGCCCACGGACAGGCGATCTTTGCTGGTGATCAAGTGGCCGACTCCCACCGTGGGGTATCCGGCAACATCGCGATAGACGGTATATCTAACGCCTTCCTCCTCGATCATCGCCTCTTTCAGGGCATCACTAGCGCGCAGCAATGCAGCAGCTTTGCGCGTTTCGGTTTCAGCGACCGCCTGTATGACTACAGGCTCCATTGCAGGCAATGCCACCGAGCTAACGCCCATAACGCTGGCGGATAATGCCAGTGTTGCCTTGCGTTTGCGCATTCTGGCGCGCTCACCGGCGTAAATGCGGAGGTCTCTCGATAAGCGGCTTCGCCGACGTTTTTCCCGCATATAGCGGATGAGCGATCTGGCGCGCTCGCGCTTCGAACTGCTAGCGTTGACCGCGCGTTTGCTGTGTGATTGTGAACTTTGTTTACGTGATGATATGTGTTCCGTCGTGTAGGCGATTACGCATTCTCGCTGACAATGATTGCCGGATCATCGATCAGTTTTGCAGCAGCCTCGCGCGTCTTGCGCCGGGCACGCGAAACGCGCTTGTCCTGTGGTTCGCGGTAAGGGGTGATATAGCCATATGCCATGTGTAGAGCCTTTCTGTGTGAACCATGTTCTGATCGCGAAGCCGTGACCGTCGGATCAAAAAACCACGGTTTTTCATTTGCTTACTTATAGAACAAACGAGCCGCAGACTTAGGTCCACGGCTCGTCTGATCTCAGGCACGGGTTGGGGCGGTGGTCTAATTAATGCCGTTGATCACTTCATCAATCCACGTGTCCACTTG
>JAHDBR010000056.1 GCA_020630295.1 Sphingomonadaceae bacterium | reverse complement strand
ACGCACGCCGCGTCACTCCGGCGCTTTTACCCGCCGCGCTTTCACAATAATCACCGGGTCCGCCAACATCTGGCCTTTCATTGCGCCTTCGCCCTTGTCCGGGTCAGTTGGCGCGGCGTGAATGGCTTCGACGATATCCATTCCGACAATCACATATCCGAACGCGGCATAACCGGCCTGCCAGTTCGGATCGGCGTTTTCCGGATCGGCGTTCATCCCCGGCATATCCTGAAGCATAATTGACCAGTCGCCCGTGGCGGTGCCCGGTTCGTTGCGCGCCATGGAAAGCGCACCGCGCAGATGCGTTACGCCGGTCTCGCTGGTTTTTTCATGTGCGATCGGGGGAAGAATGCGTTTCGGGTCATATTGCGTGCCTGCCTGCACCAGACCGTTGGGCTGATCGCCCCAATCCAGCACCATGCGGCGATAGAACACAATTCCGTCAAAGCGCCCTTCGTCGACATAGCGCAGGAAATTCCCCGCAGTGACCGGCGCGCGTTCGGTTTCCAGCGAAACTGTAATATCGCCCATGGTGGTTTCGAGAACCACCAGAGTTGTTTCGGGCCGCTGTGAGTCGACCTCATGTGCGAAAGAGGGCGCGGTAACAAATGCGGAAAGCGCAGCGATCAACAATGCGAGTTTTGACATAGCAACAATATGCCAAGCACTTCACCGTCTTTCCAGTGGGAATTGAACCATGCGTTTATGCAGTTCGTCGAACCGCAAACAGTGTTCATCCAGTCTTCATGTTTACAATCGTAGTCGGTATGGCTACAGATGTAATCGAACGAGGGAGAGGTTTTCGTGGCATCCGCTGATGACAACACACCGGAACGGATAAGTGAGGCCGAACACGCTGTGATGGAGGCGCTGTGGACACGCAGCCCGATGACAGCGTCCCAAGTGTGCGAAGATGTTTGCCAGAAACGCGACTGGAGCCTGGCGACGGTCAAGACCCTGCTATCACGTCTGGTTGCCAAGAATGCGGTGGCCACAACCCCCGATGGCCGCCGCTTTCTATATTCACCGCTATTGGCGCGCGCTGACTATGCCGGCACCGAATCCCGCCGCTTGGTTGATCGCCTGTTTGGCGGCCGCGCCGCGCCGTTATTTGCACAATTGGCAGAGGCAGAAGCGCTGAGTGACGATGATCTCGCGGAGATGGAAGCCTTGCTGAAGGAGCTTCGCAAATGACCGGCGAGACAGCATCCTTTCTTTCAGATACGCTAATTTGGACCGGGGCTTTGTTGGCGTTGGTGCTGGTGATCCGCAAACCCGTTGCGCGGTGGTTCGGCCCTCATGCTGCCTATGCTCTCTGGGCGCTGCCATTATTGCGCCTGCTATTGCCGCCGGTGACGCTGCCTGCATGGCTCGCGCCCGATCAGCCTGCCGAGCAGGCGGTCACAGGCTACAGCATAACCTACAGCGATAAAGCCATGATAAGTTTGGCTGAAGCTCCTGCAGCTGCACCGTCAATCGACTGGGTAATGGCCGGTTTGACCGTTTGGGGCATCGGTGCGGCGATCTTTCTTGCCGTGCGTTTCGGGTTTTATTTCAAAATGCGGGACGAGCTGACCAACGATGCGGTACCCGTCGGGGAAGCGGGAAGGGTCCGCTTGATAGAAACGCCGTTTACCAATACCCCGATCGCATTTGGTGTAATCGATAAGGTTGTGGCGCTGCCGCCGGGCTTTATGGCCAATTTTAACCGGACCGAGCGCGATCTGGCATTGGAGCATGAGCTGGCGCACCATTCCGGCCATGATCTGCTGATCAATATTGCTGTGCAGCCGCTATTCGCGCTGCATTGGTTCAACCCGCTGGCATGGCTGGGCTGGCGTGCATTGCGCCACGATCAGGAGGCTGCGTGCGATGCCCGCGTCATCGCGCTGCGCGGTGAAGAAGATAAAGCCGCCTATGCCTCGGTCATTGCCGGTTTCGCCGCCGGCCCCGATGCCGCGCATCACCTTTCGCTTGCTGCGCCGATGGCTTGTCCCGTCATTGGCGAGAAATCGATAATTCACCGTTTGAGGAGCCTGACTATGACTGACAAATCCCCCCGCCGCATTATGGCTGGCCGCGTTCTGCTTGGCGGCGCATTGCTGGCGCTGCCGCTAACTGCTTCCGTGAGTTATGCAGAGTCATTGAGTGTGCCGAATGCCCCGTCAGCGCCTGTAGCGGCCAGCGTGCCTGCGGCTCCGCTTGCGCCGTCCGCACCCGGTGGTCAGGTTCCTGCGCCGCCAGCACCGCCGCTTCCGCCCGCGCTGGCCTTGCAAGCGGCACCCGAAGCACCTGATGCTCCGCTGCCGCCAGAAGCCGAGGAGAAAATTGATGTAGAGCGCAAGGTATTCGTATTTCGCGAAGGGAATGTGGACGAAGAGGGCAAACATGCCAAAGTGAAAACGCGCTCGCACAAGGTCATTATTCGGGATCCGGATTCCAAAATGACCAAGGCAGAACGTAAAGAGTTGATGCGCGAATTGCGCGAGGAACTCGCTGAAGTCGATGTCGAGGTCAACGAGGCGATGGAAGAATACCGCCTTGCGATGGTCGATGTGCGGGGCGCCGAAGACGGGCTGACCAAGATTTCCGTTGAATGCAAAGAGGGCGGCGGTGCCGGTGAAGTGACTGGCGCTGACGGTCGAAAGGTCGTCAAGCTATGCACCAGCGAGATTATGGCGAATGCCCTGACCGGACTTAAACAGGCACGCGATGCGATTGCATCCAATAGTGAAATGCCTGACGATCTGCGCGGTGAAGTGATCAAGGCTTTGGATGAGCAAATCCGCAACTGGCGCAGCGATAGCTGAGGCTAAAACAGCCATAGAACGGGTTCTGCGACCCGAAGGACCAGAAGGCGGGGCTGTGGATGCGGTCCCGCCTTTTTCTGTAATCGCGATTATTTCCGGTTAGCTTTTTACATTCACACCGTATTCAGTTCGTCGCTCTCAAAGCACGCTTCATCGTAAACCAAGGAGGAAGCCGTGTCCCGAAATAGAAGCCCCGGAGTGAAACTGTTTTTTGCAGCATTGATAGGAGCGGTGCTGCTTATTCCGCTGCTTATGGTCTATGCACTGGTCAGCGACCGGCAAAGCCAATCGCGCACGGCGCAGCAATCCATCACTGCGGGTTGGGGCGGCGAACAATTGATCGCCGGTCCAGTTCTGGTGATCCCATATACAGCCGACAATGTGCAGACCGAAACCGTCGACGGTAAGCAAACATCGCGCACTGTTTCCGTCCGCCGTGAATTATATGTTTCACCTACGAAGCAGAGCATCAGCACCGATCTTGCGCCTGACGTGAAGACACGCTCGATCTACCGGTCGGTTATTTATGCCTCTTCGAATAGAGGCACAGCAGAGTTTATCCTGCCCGGCGATCTGGAACGCTTGGGTGTTGAGCGCGAAGATTTGTTGCTGAACCAGTCCGAATTGCGGTTCGGCATTTCCGACCCGCGCGGCCTCACCGATGGCACCAGCGTGACTGTTAATGGCGAAGCACAAGAGCTGCGCCCCGGCAACGGTCCTGCCAGCACGAACGGTTCCGGCTTTTCTACCGCGCTGGAATGGAACGGCGAAGGCGCGCTGAGCGTCGGCTGGAAATTCGGTCTGCGCGGTTCGCATTCGCTGTCGCTGGTCCCCCGGGGCGGTGAGACTGAATGGGATGTGAAATCGCCGTGGCAGCACCCAAGCTTCGTGGGCAGTTTCCTGCCTGATAATAGCGACATCAGCGATGCGGGCTTTACTGCGAAATATGAGGGCATCACCAATCTGGCATTGGGTGAGGCGCTGGTCCAGTTACGCGATCCCGGTCCGCCGGTTGGCGTTGCCGTGGCCGCTGAAGTTGATCCGTCATTCTACGCGCAAGAGCGGGTTCGCGATAACAGCCAAAGCCAATCCGCATCGATCCGTTTGATGGAGCCGGTGGACCTCTACAGTCAGGTCGACCGCTCGGTAAAATACGGGTTCCTGTTCATCGGCTTCACCTTCATCGCATTCTTTATGTTCGATGTGGTCGCGGGCGCGAAAGTGGCTTCGGCGGAATATCTGCTGACGGGTGTGGGGCTGGTGCTGTTCTTCGTAATGCTGCTGGCATTCGCAGAGGTGATCGGGTTCACATGGGCCTATATCGTGGCCAGTCTGGCGGTGATCGGGCTGCTGACCGCCTATAGCGCAGCGGTGCTGGGCGGATGGCGCAGGGCATCAATGATCGGCGGAATGCTGACCGGCCTATACGCCACGCTGTATGTGCTGCTCAGCCTGGAGGCATGGTCGCTGATTATCGGTTCGCTGCTACTATTCGCGGCATTGGCTGCGGTGATGTACGCCACGCGTAACATCGAATGGTCCGCAGTGGGCCGCAATGGGGAAGAGGAAGCGGATCTGACCTGACGCCAGTTTCGCGGAACCAAAGAAGAAGGGCGGGAAGCGTAAAAACTTCCCGCCCTTTCTCGCTTCAGTAAAAGCGGATCAGCGCAGTTCGACGATCCGGTCGCATTGCGTGTCATCGCCGCTTTGCAGGCCAAGCTGCAATGCTTGCATCCGCTGCTGGCTGGTGCCGTGCGTGAACGCTTCGGGATTAACGCGCTGTCCCGCGTTGCGTTGCAGCGTATCGTCACCGATAGAGCTGGCTGCACGCATACCTTCTTCCAGATCGCCTGGTTCGATCAGATTCCGGTTTTTCGCAGCCCATACACCGGCGTAGCAATCGGCCTGCAATTCCATCAGCACTTGCAATTGGTTCGACTGACGCGGGCGTTGCTGCTGCGCGCTGCGGATAGATGCGGCCACGCCGGTCAATGTTTGAATGTGGTGGCCATATTCATGCGCCATCACATAGTAACGCGCAAAATCGCCGCTCGCGCCCAATTGGCGGGCCATCGTGTCATAGAACCGTGTATCGATATAAATGCCTTGGTCGGCGGGGCAATAAAATGGCCCCATTCCGGCAGATGCTGCACCGCAGCCGCTGCGGAAATTATTGGCGGTTACGAAGTTTAGCCGCGGCTGCTGGAAGGGCACATTCGCGCGCTGGAAGATCGGCTGCCACGTCTGGTTAAGCGAACTGAGCGCGTTGCACGTTTCCAGCGCATAGTCATTTGCACCGCAAATTTCCTCAGCCGATTGACCGTTCCCAATGGGTTGTTCGATCTGCGTTTGCTGACCCGCTCCGCCAAGCGCGCCGATGGTTTGCATCGGGTCAACGCCGAACACCAACGCCGCAATGATCGCGATGACTATGGTACCGCAGCCGACCTTGCCGCCGCCGCCGCCGGGAAATCGCCCTCCGCCAGTTGTGCCAACATTCACGCTGTTTGGATCAAAACGGTTCAGGCGCATCTCATTCCCCTTAGTCCGGCTATTTCTGCCGATAATTCTGGACAGACGGCGGCTTGCCCGCAAAAGTCTGCAATTCTAAACTGATATTCATCAAATCACTGGAGTAATCAAATGTTCCTAGGCGGAAAACGCGCATTGATCACCGGTTCAACGTCGGGAATTGGACTGGCAGTGGCGCGGGCGATGGCTGCCGAAGGCGCTGATGTAATCCTCAACGGATTTGGAGACGAGGCGGAGATCGCGTCTTTGTGCGAGGAAATGAATGCCCGCCATGTCGCCGCCGATTTGCTCACCGCAGACGGGTGCGAGGCTTTGATGGCGGAGGCTGGTCCGGTCGATATTCTGATGAATAATGCGGGTATGCAGCACGTTTCACCGGTCGAAGATTTCCCGGTTGACCGGTGGGAGGCGATCATCGCTCTCAATCTTACCGCTGCGTTTCATACCACGCGGCTCGCCGTACCGCATATGAAAGCGCAGGGATGGGGCCGGATCATCAACACTGCCAGCGCGCATTCCAAAACCGCATCGCCGTTCAAAAGCGCGTATAACGCCTCCAAGCACGGGATTGACGGGTTCACCAAAACCATCGCGCTGGAATTGGCGCAAACCGGTGTGACCGCCAATTGCATCAGCCCGGGCTATGTCTGGACTCCCCTGATCGAAGGGCAAATCCCCGATACGATGAAGGCCCGCAATCTTAGCCGGGACGAAGTGATTAATGACGTGCTGTTGGCCAAGCAGCCGACCAAGAAGTTCGTTCAGCCCAATGAAATCGGCGCTTTGGCAGTGTTCCTGTGCCGCGAAGAAGCTGGCAATGTGACCGGTGCGAATTGGAGCATCGACGGCGGATGGACCGCAGAATAGGGGCACTGAACACGTGATGGGGGCAGCGTTTCGCCGTGTAGCTGGCCGTGCAATTGGCTGTGCCGCGCTTGCCGCGCTGTCCGGCTGTGTCTCCATTAGCCCGCCTTCGGTGTCCCGCACTGCCGAACTGGACAGGATCGAAGCCGATTTGCTTGCCCACGTTGAAATATTGGCGGGGGACGAGTTTGAAGGTCGAATGCCGGGCACCGCAGGTGAGGGTAAAACGCTCAGCTATCTGGCAGGAGTGTGGGAGCAAGCCGGATTAATCTCTGCCACGAACGACCCGGCTAACCCATGGTTCGCGCCGGTAGAGCTGATAAAGCGCGTTCCGCAAAGCAGCGCGGCGCGGTTTAGGAAAAACGGGCGCGTCATGGCCGTGCCGGATGACGGGGTGCAGCTGTTCACCGGCGGGCGGCGTAGTTTGATCGAGTCCGCGCCTTTGCTGTTTGTAGGCAAGCTTGGCCCGACGCTGGACCGCTCCGAACTCACAGGCAGAGTTGCGGTCATGCTGTGGGATCATCCGGACCGGACGGCCCAGAAGGAGGGACTGCTGAATAATGGCGCTGCGGCAGTGCTCGGGATTATTCCTGACGATAGCACTTTTGCGGTGGCCGCCCAACAATTAGAGAAAGGTTCATACCATCTCGCCAGCGATGGCGACGGTACAGCGATTGATGGAATCATTAGCGGGTCCGCCGCGAATGCGCTTATCGGGGCGGATGCACTATCGCGGCTGACCAAACAGTCCGCTGACAGTGCCTTCACTCCCATCGATCTGGGCATTCAAGCCCGCCTGGAAGCGCGTTCTGTACCCGCGGAAATTACCACGCATAACATCATCGCCAAATTGCCGGGCAACGGCACTGAGGATGAAGCGGTTTTATTGATGGCGCATTGGGATCACTTCGGTGTGTGCGGCAGTGATGGTGAAGCGCCCGTGATCTGTGGGGGCGCGGTGGATAATGCCAGTGGCCTGGCAGTGATTTCAGAAGTGGCCGATTTGCTGGGCAAGGGGCCCGCGCTGGACCGCGATGTTATATTCGTTGCCACCACGGCGGAAGAATGGGGGCTGCTTGGTGCGCAAGCCTTTACCCGCAATCCGCCAGTGCCGCTGTCATCTATTGTTGCGGCGTTTAATATGGACACGATCGGAATTGCACCACGCGGCAGCGATGTGGCAATTGTCGGGCAAGGGATGACCAGCATTGACGGCGATGCAATGACAATTGTGGAGCGCGCGGGACGCCGCGTTTCCGCAAAGGAATTCGCCAACCAATTTGTCAAACGGCAGGACGGATGGGCGCTATTGCAGAATGATGTACCCACATTGATGATTTCCAGCGCATTCGCTCGGCCCGATTTAATGCAGGACTACACCCGCAACCGCTATCACAAGCCGGCAGATAATATTGCTTCGGTGGAGCTTGGCGGGGCAAGCGAGGATGTGCTGTTGCACGTTGATCTGGTGCGCCATTTTGCGAATACGGCCAGTTATCCGGTCCGGGCAGTGAAGTAGCTTGGTAAAGTTTGGGCGGATTAATCGTCTTCACCCTCTAGCGATTGTCATAATCCATCGTTACATGGACCGCCACAAAACGTCCTATCGCGAGTCTTTTGCGTAGATGAGGGCGAGGCACGAACTGGTCGTGCCGTACAGATTGAAAGTGGCGACTATGGATATCCCCCTCGGCCTGACATTTGACGATGTTCTGCTACGTCCGGCCGAAAGCGACATTTTGCCGAGCATGGCCGATACGCGCACCAAGCTGACGCGCGGCATTGACCTGAACATTCCTGTCATCTCTGCTGCGATGGACACGGTGACAGAGGCTGACATGGCAATTGTCATGGCGCAAATGGGCGGCATTGGTGTGCTGCACCGCAATCTGGACATTGAAGAACAATGCGCTGCGGCCCGCGCGGTGAAACGCTTTGAAAGCGGCATGGTCGTGAACCCGATCACCATCGCGCCCGATGCGACATTGGGCGATGCGCAGGCATTGATGGCGCAGCACCGCATCAGCGGTATCCCTGTCGCCGACCGTGACGGGAAACTGTGCGGTATCCTTACCAACCGCGATGTCCGCTTTGCAGAGAACCCCAAGCAGCCGGTTCGCGAATTGATGACCACGGAAAATCTGGCGACCGTCCCGCTGGGCACCACGCAGGAAGATGCCCGCCGCTTGCTGCATCAGCGCCGGATCGAAAAGCTGATCGTGGTGGATGAAGACTATAAGTGCATCGGCCTGATTACGGTCAAGGACATAGAGAAAGCGGTGAATTACCCGCACGCGACCAAGGATGAGGCAGGCCGTTTGCGTGTGGCTGCTGCAACCACCGTTGGTGACAAGGGCTTTGAACGCACCGAAGCGCTGATTGCCGCCGAAGTAGACGTGGTGATTATCGACACGGCGCACGGCCACAATAAAGACGTGGCGCGCGCGGTGGAGCGGGCGAAGAGCCTGTCCAATTCGGTGCAGATTGTTGCTGGTAATGTCGCCACAGCGGAAGCGACCCGCGCATTGATTGATGCGGGCGCGGATGCGGTGAAAGTGGGCATTGGCCCCGGTTCAATCTGCACCACCCGCGTGGTTGCCGGTGTGGGCGTGCCGCAACTGACCGCGATCATGGAAAGCGCGGCTGAAGCGGCGAAATCAGGCGTTCCGGTTATTGCTGATGGCGGTTTGCGCACTTCGGGCGACGCGGCAAAGGCGCTGGCTGCCGGTGCCTCTACGATTATGATCGGATCAATGTTGGCTGGTACCGAGGAAGCTCCGGGCGAGACGTTCCTGTATCAGGGCCGCAGCTATAAAAGCTATCGCGGCATGGGCAGCGTAGGCGCGATGGCGCGCGGTAGCGCCGACCGGTATTTCCAGGCTGACGTATCCGCATTGAAACTGGTCCCCGAAGGTATCGAGGGACAAGTGCCGTATAAGGGCCCTGCGAAAGACGTGGTGCACCAGTTGGTCGGCGGGGTGAAGGCGGCAATGGGCTATACCGGCTCTGCCACTATTCCCGATCTGCGCGAGCGGGGCAAATTTGTGCGGATCACGGGTGCGGGACTGAGCGAGAGCCACGTCCACGATGTCGCGATCACCCGCGAAGCTCCGAATTACCCCACAAGATGACCCCGGCAGCACGCGTTCAGTCCGCGATAGGGATTTTAGACACGATCATCGAAGCCGCGCAAAATCGCGGCGCACCAGCAGACCGGATCATCGCCGAATGGGCGCGGAATAACCGCTATGCCGGTTCCAAAGACCGGCGCGCGATCCGTGAGCTTGTTTACGGAGCGATCCGGTCTTGCGGCCCCGTTCCGCTGACGGGCAGGGCCGCCATGTTGCGGCTGGCCGAAGTGCAGCCTGAGATTGCGCCGCTCTTTGACGGTTCTAATTACGGACCGCCCGCGATTGGCGATCACGAGAACCCCGCAGAAGGCGGTGTTGCTGCCCCGTGGGTTGTGCGCCATCTGTCCAAATCGTGGATTTCGGGCGAGGAAGCCGATGCGCTGCTGGAACGTGCGCCTCTGGATCTGCGCGTCAACACGCTCAAAACCACGCGGGACAACGTTACGCTCGAGATTGAGGGCGAGAACCTTCTCGCGCCAGAGGCTGTGCGTTATCCATCGGGCACACAAGTGGAACAATGGCCCGCCTACCGTGAAGGTATGGTGGAGGTGCAGGATCACGGCAGCCAATGGGCGTGTAAAGCGGTTGACGCAAAGCCGGGCGAGACGATCATCGATTTATGCGCTGGCGCTGGCGGAAAAACGCTTTCGCTGGCGGCGGCGATGGAAAATCGCGGGAAGCTGATCGCGAGCGACACAGATCGCGGACGTCTGTCGCGCTTGCCGCCTCGTGCGGAGAAGGCGGGCGCGGGTATGATCGAAACTGTGCTGCTTAACCCGAATAAAGAACTGGCGATGCTGTCCGATCATCATGGTGCGGCAGATGCGGTGCTGGTTGATGCACCCTGTTCCGGTACGGGCACCTGGCGGCGCAATCCCGAAGCGCGCTGGCGGCTGAACAAGCCTGAATTGCTGCGCTTTGCAGAAATACAGGCGCGTCTGCTGGAAATCGCCACGCAATTGGTAAAGCCGGGCGGGCGGATAATCTACGTGACTTGTTCCTTATTGGACGAAGAAGGCAAGGACCGCGTCGAGAAGTTTCTGGCGGCCCACAAGGGTTGGACGGCCACGGCGATGGACTGGCCGATTGGCCGCGCACATGGTCAAGGCACGCGCTTAACTCCGTTCCATGACGGTACGGACGGATTTTTCATCGCGAGTCTGTCTTCCCCGTGATAGTCCTATAGGTCATGGCCGAGTCTCACTCTTTTTCGCCCACTGCCTTCAAGGACTTGTTTATGCGTTTTGCTCCCGCGATTGCCGCTCTTTCGCTTGCTCTCGGACTGACTGCGAGCATCGGTCAGGCGCAGGATCGGGCGGCTAACCCGCGCGCATCTATGCTTATCGCAGAAGGTAAATCGGCGCTTGAGGCGGGCCAGCCGCAGCGTGCAATTGACGCATTCGAAGCGGCTTTAACTGTAGACCCGGGATATACACCGCTGTTCCTGCAACTGGCCGAGGCTGCACGCCGCGAGGGACTGCAAGGCAAGGCGATCCGGTATTACCGCGAAGCATTGTCGCGCGATCCGGATAATCTGGCAGCGGTTGCGGGCGAGGGTGAAGCGCTGGTTGAAAAAGGCGCCATCGCCAAGGCCCGCGTCAATCTGGACAAATTGCGCGCGCTATGCGGGTCAAATTGTGAAGAAACGCGTGTGCTGGCAAATGCCATTGCGCGCGGTCCACAGCCGCAAATCCTTCAGGCCGAAGCGGTCATGCCGGATGCGCAAGTGACCAATAACTGACCTTAGATCAGGTCACGAAACTCTTCCAAAACAGCGCGGTAGATGTGTTTCTTAAACGGCACGATCACATCCGGTAATTCCTCCGGATCAATCCATTTCCATTGCGAAAATTCGGGCGGGTCATGCGCCTCCAGATCGATATCGCTGTCTTCCCCGTTGAAGCGCGCCAGAAACCACACTTGTTCCTGACCGCGATATTTGCCTTTCCACAATTTGCCGATCAAATCAGCCGGCAGATCATAGCGGATGGGCTCCGCCATTTCGCCGATCAGGCTGGCGAGAGTTTCTGTTACACCGGTTTCTTCCGCCAGTTCGCGCATGGCCGCTTCGCGTAAATCTTCGCCTTCATCCACGCCGCCTTGTGGCATTTGCCAGTAGCCTGCCGTGTGTCCGGTACCGTGGCGGCTATCCAGCCGCTCGGCCACAAACACCCTTCCATCGGTATTGACCAGCATTACACCCACGCAAGGGCGGTAAGCAGTTGGTTCGGCGTTATCGTGCAAAATAGGAACTCCAGTGCAATATTCTGCCCAATTAGCGGATCGATTGCGCTTTTCCACTCGGCTTTTCCATTCTAGGAGAAAAACTTCATTGCGGCACGCGGTGGCGGCGCATAGGTGCCACCTGAAGATAGATGCCTGTATCAGAAGGCGCGGGTGATCCGCGCACGCAAAGGAATTTGAATGGCTACGCAAGCCGCAGAAACACCCGCCCAAAGCCCCGAAGCTGTCGTCGTCCGCTTTGCCGGAGACTCCGGTGACGGGATGCAGTTGACCGGCGGGCAGTTCACACTCTCCACCGCTTTGGCTGGCAATGATCTGGCGACATTCCCCGATTTCCCCGCAGAGATCCGCGCGCCGCAAGGCACTTTGTTCGGTGTGTCTGCATTCCAGATCAATTTCGGCAGCCGCGAAATCAATACGGCGGGCGATGCGCCTGACGTGCTGGTGGCAATGAACCCTGCCGCGCTGAAAGTGAACCTTGCCGCGCTCAAACCCGGCGGCCTGATCATCATCGATACGGGTGAGTTCACCAAGCGTAATCTGGACAAGGCGAAATATGATGTCTCGCCGCTGGAAGATGACAGCTTGGCAAAATGGGATGTGCTGGCTTTTGATATTTCCGCACTGACGATCGAGGCGGTCAAGCCGTTCGGTCTTGGCAATAAGGACGCGCTGCGATCCAAGAATATGTGGACGCTGGGTCTGGCATTGTGGATGTTTGACCGCGACCGCGCGCCGATTGAAGACTGGCTGAAATCGAAGTTTAAGTCCAAGCCCGAGATTGCGGACGCAAATATTGCGGCTCTGAACGCAGGCCATGCCTATGGCGAGACTGCCGAGCTGTCCGGCCCGATGAAGCAAATGTCGGTTGCTCCTGTGGCCAGCGAGCCGGGCCTTTACCGGACAATTACCGGCGCGGAATCGATCTCGCTGGGGTTGGTCGCGGGCGCGCAACTGGCCGATTTGCCGATGTTCTTTGGCGGTTATCCGATTACCCCGGCCTCTGCGATCCTGCACCATCTGGCGCGGCTGAAAGAGTTTGGCGTGACCACGTTTCAGGCCGAGGACGAGATTGCCGCGATTTGCGCATCTATCGGTGCATCCTATGCGGGGCAGCTGGGCGTAACATCATCCTCCGGACCCGGTATTGCGCTCAAGACAGAAGCTATGGGCCTTGCGATTATGACCGAGCTGCCGCTTGTCATCGTCAACAGCCAGCGCGGGGGGCCGTCGACCGGCCTGCCGACAAAGACCGAGCAGAGCGACCTGTATCAGGCAATCTATGGCCGTAACGGCGATGCGCCGATGCCGGTAATATCAGCCTGCAGCCCTGGTGATGCTTTCGAATGCGCCATCGAGGCGTGCCGCATCGCAACCCAATATATGACCCCCGTCATGCTGCTGACCGATGGCTATATCGCCAATGCGGCGGAGCCGTGGAAAGTGCCCGATCCGGAAACTTTCGAGCCGTTCCCTGCCAAGTTCCTCGAAGCCAGCAATGCCAATGAAGAAGGCGGCGAATTGCTGCCTTATAAACGCGATGCGAAGGGCGCGCGTCCGTGGATTAAGCCGGGCACGCCTGATTTGATGCACCGCATTGGCGGGATCGAGAAGGCAGTGGATACCGGCCACATCGATTACGCACCGGACAACCATCAGGAAATGACCGACGCGCGCATCAACAAGGTGTTGGGCGTAGACGTGCCGGATCAGGAAATTGCGGAAGGCGAGGCAGGCGGAAAACTTGTGCTGGTCGGTTGGGGATCAACATACGGTCCCATCCGCCGCGCAGTTGGCAATGCCCGCGCGAAGGGTCTTGATGTTTCGCATATTCATGTGCGCCATATCTGGCCGCTTCCCAAGAACCTCGGCGATTTGCTGAAAAGTTATGAGCACGTGCTGGTGCCAGAAATGAATACCGGCCAGTTCAAGACTGTGCTGCGGGACCAGTTCCTGGTTGATGCAACACCGCTTACGAAAACCAGCGGTCAACCTTTCGCGATTGCCGAACTGGAAGAGGCGATCGGCAAATATTTCGACAATATTCCTGACAATGAAGGCGGGCAGGTTCGGGTCAATGATGACCAACTGCCATCGCCGGAGACAGACTGATGAACGCACCCGTCAAATTTGAAACCACGCTGAAGGATTGGGAAACCGATCAAGAAGTCCGCTGGTGCCCCGGCTGCGGGGATTATGCGATCCTCAAGGCGGTGCAGCGCACTCTGCCGCAGCTTGGCGCGAATCCGTCCAACACCTGTTTCATCAGCGGTATCGGCTGCTCCAGCCGGTTCCCCTATTACATGGAAACATACGGCTTCCACACCATCCACGGCCGCGCACCGGCAATTGCCACGGGCGTGAAGCTGGCCAATCCGGATCTGGATATCTGGCTGGTGACGGGTGACGGTGACGGTCTGTCTATCGGCGGCAATCACATGATGCACGTTCTGCGCCGCAACGTGAACATGCAGATCATGCTGTTCAATAACGAGATTTACGGACTGACAAAGGGACAGGCATCGCCCACCAGCCGCGAGGGGACTAAGAGCCCGTCAACACCCATCGGGTCCTATGACCGCCCTGCAAATCCATGTGCATTCGCGCTGGGTGCCGGTGCGCGCTTTATCGGCCGCGGGTTCGATGTTTCCAAGAATCTGCCCGATGTACTCAAAGCTGCACACGCGCATCAAGGCGCAGCCTTTATCGAGATTTTCCAGAACTGTATCGTCTATAACAAAGACGTGTTCGAAGATTTCGCCGCGCCGAAGGGGGCCGGTGACCGCCAGCTATGGCTGGAACATGGCAAGCCGATGCTGTTCGGTGATCCGAAAGCAGGCTTTGACAAAGGACTTGCCCTGGACCGTGACAGTCTGAAGCTGAAAGTGGTCGATGCGACAGAGGAAAATTGGGAAGAGGCAGGCGTATTGGTCCATGACCAGACCGACCGCACGATCGCCCATATGCTGATCGAAATGCCGTTCGGCCCGTTCCCGATGGCGCTGGGCGTGCTGTATGATGATCCGGCCCCGACATTCGAAGCTGCTGTAATCGAAGAACGCGCCAAATCGGCGGCTGGCAAGGATGCCAACCTCGCGAAGTTGCTGGCCAAGGGGCAGACATGGACGGTCGAGGCAGATGAAGGGCATCCGACCGACTAACGGATGGATAATCTCACCCACTCCCTTGTCGGCGCGCTGCTCGGGCAGGCTGGCCTGAAGAAAAAGACCGGGCTTGCGATGCCTGCGCTGATTATCGGGGCGAATTTGCCCGATGTGGATGCGGCGTGCTTTTTCTGGCTGGAGGGTGTGGAGCATCTCGGCTTTCGTCGCGGCATTACGCACGGGCCGCCCGCGCTGATCCTGCTGCCGCTGATATTGGCGGGGCTGCTCTATGGTTTTGATCGCTGGCAAGCCAAGCGCGGGAAGCGGCCCGAGGGGCGGCTGCCGGTCAATTTCAAATGGCTGTTTCTGCTTAGTTTCATCGGTTGCCTGACGCATCCGGCGCTCGACTGGCTGAACGTATATGGCATTCGCTTGCTTGAGCCGTTTTCAAGCCAGTGGTTTTACGGCGATACGCTGTTCATCATCGATGTGTGGCTGTGGGCGCTGATGGGCTTTGCGACGTGGTGGTCGCTTCGGAAGGAGAAGCGCGGCGGTGAGTGG
>JAHDBR010000005.1:71677-74348 GCA_020630295.1 Sphingomonadaceae bacterium | reverse complement strand
AACGGGCCGCCTTTGCAGGCAGCCCGTCCCCGAACCGATAATCGTGAAGCGGTTTACTTCAGATCGTCTGCAGTCATGATTGTGTAGTCGGTCGTCTTCGCAACGTTGGCGGCGCGGACATCATCAGGTGATGCCACCAGGCCGATTTTTGCGAGCGGGCCGTCTTTGTCCCAGCTATTTGCCCATTCGGTCATATATTCACGCAGGCCGGGAACCGCATCAAGGTGCGCTTTCTTGACGTACATGAACAGTGGACGTGCGCCGGGATAGGCGAAGCTGGAGATGTTTTCATAGGTTGGCGCGCTGCCGTTCATTGGCAGGCCCTGAACCTTGTCTGCATTCTCTTCCAGATAGGAATATCCGAACACGCCGATGGATTTGGCGTTGTTGCTGATTTTCTGAACGATCAGATTGTCCTGCTCGCCCTGGTCAACATATTTGCCGTCGGACCGGATTTCAGTGCAAGTTTTGTCAAACGCGTCTTCGTCGCTTTCCTTCAGCGCTTTCATCGCGTCGTTTTCTTTACACGCAGCTTCCAGAACCAGTTCCTGAAGCGCATCGCGCGTACCCGATCCCGATGGCGGACCATATACAAGGATCGGCTCGGCCGGCAGTGACGGGTCAACATCAGCCCATGTTTCGTTGGTTTGCGCTTCACCGTAAGGATTCGCGGCAATTGCACGGTACACAATGTCAGGCGTCAGGTTCATCATGATCCCGCCTTGCGCCGAGGCGAATGCGATGCCGTCCAGGCCAACCTGAATTTCAATAACATCGGTTACGCCGTTCGCGGTGCAAGACTCAAATTCGGAAGCTTTCATCCGGCGCGATGCGTTCACCACATCGGGAAACTCGCTGCCGACACCGTTGCAGAACAGCTTGATACCGCCGCCGCTACCGGTCGATTCGATCAATGGCGAAGTCATGCCTGGATTGTTCTGGGTGAAAGTTTCCGAAACCGCCTTGGCGAACGGGAATACCGTTGACGAGCCAACAACGTGGACAGAATCGGGGGCAGAAGAGCTGCCGCAACCGGCCAGAGCCAGCGCGGATGCTGCTGCGAAAAGAAATTTAGAAGTCATACGCATGGTACTTTGTCCCTGTAGTAATGTTGGTTGCGCGCCTATTCTTAAACTGTGACGCGTGTGTGACAGCGCAGATAGAAGCGCAATTAGAAGTCGACTTGAGCACGGATGCCCAGAGAATCGACATTGTAAGAAGTGTCTCCGCCAGCCGCAGGGAATACTGCGTCATCATAGCTAAGACGCGAATAGTTCAGCATGAGGCGGGTATAATCCATCGGCGTCCAGATCAGTGACAACTGGTAACCATCCTGTGTGCCGCCGATGATGCCGGCATCGTTCAGATCAAGCCGGTCATAACGTGCGTTGATCTGGAATGCGCCCATGCCGCCCTCACCGACCGGGTTAGCCGGTTTCACGCGGTCAAATTTGCCGCCCTTGTAGCCGCGCTTGTCACCTTCGGTAAGAAAGAGACCGGCCTCGAACGAACCGCCAAAGAATGTCGGGTCTGCGAAGGCTGCGCCGCGGTCGACAGACTGCCAATATGTTTCCGCCGCAGCGTGAAACGGTCCGGCGATCATTGCGGCTTCCAAGCCCAATCCCGTCTCACTATTTGCGCTAAAGCTGCCAGTATTGATGAAGCGTGTGCCAGTGAAATGTACCGCCGGACGCTGGCGATACCGGACAGTCGAACCCGCCTCAAGATCGCGGTAATGCGCCGATGCGCCAAGGTGAAGCTGGGTCGAGCCGGCCTTAGGAGCGAACACTACGCGGCCATCCGCGCTCCAGTTCTTCTCCGGCAGGTCTGCGCTGTTGCTGGTGAACAGACCGCCCTGAACAATCACATCGCCCGCTTTATATTCCAGCGATGCACCTACACGGCGCTGAAAACCGAAAGCGTCGGTCAATGCGGCGCGTTCGATAAATGAGGTATGTAGGCTGCTGGAGAGTTCTTCCAGCGACTGAAAGTTGTTGTGCTGTCCTACGGTTACTTTCACCGGGCCGTCTTTATACGTCACAATCGCATCGGTCAGAGCGACTTCGTCACCGGCAAAATCAACCTCGATTTTATACCCGAAACCGCCCGGCATATCGCCCTGTACACCCAAGCGAACACGGCGCGCTTCGCTGCCAAATCCGTCGCTAACCCCGGTAGAATCGGGCGCGCTGACAAAACCAGCATCGATCATGGCGCGGCCGCGCGGTTTGAAGGTCCAACCACCTTTACCCGAAACTTTTGGAGCGCCTTTCCACTCAATCTCGTTCTCTGGCTCGGCGGCGGGCGCTGGTATCGCCGGAGCGGCAGCTGCCTGCTGGGCAACCTGATCGATATTGGTTTCGGCGGCTTCCAGTTCGGCTTCCAGCGTTTCGATACGCGAAGCCATTGCCTGCATCTGCGCGCGCATTGCGGCGAGCTCGTCCGCTACTGTTGGCGCAGCTGCGTCTTGTGCCATCGCCGGAGCTACCCAGCCACACGCAAGTGCCATTGCCAGCGCCGAGCCAGCAAATCGTGATTGAACGTTCATTTCCAAACCCCTGAAATCCGATTGATCCTGTGTCTGCGCAAATATGGCTGCATTGTTTCACTTCGGTGACTGTGGAAAAATAGCGGGCGGCGCGCAGCCATTATGGTCGGGGCGATCATGGGC
>JAHDBR010000005.1:0-71577 GCA_020630295.1 Sphingomonadaceae bacterium | reverse complement strand
CGGGGCGATCATGGGCAGGAACTTTGCTTGCGGGCATCTCGTTACATCTGTAACTACATCGCAAATAACGGAGTTGTCCCCTATGCGTATTGGCTGTCCTGCAGAGATCAAAAACCACGAATATCGCGTCGGTTTAACCCCCGAAAGCGCGCGCGAACTGATCGCCAGCGGCAGCGAAGTCTGGATCGAATCGGGGGCGGGAATGGGCATCGGGGCGACCGACGACGAATACCGCGACGCTGGTGCAAAGATCGTAGACGGCCCTGACCGGATTTTCGCTGAATGCGAAATGGTGGTGAAGGTTAAAGAACCGCAGGCGCAAGAACGCGCGATGCTACGCGATGGCCAATTGCTCTACACCTATTTGCACCTTGCACCCGATCCGGAGCAAACCGCCGATCTGGTGAAATCAGGTGTTACCGCAATTGCGTATGAAACGGTTACCGGTCCGCGGGGCAGTCTGCCATTGCTGAAACCCATGAGCCAAGTGGCGGGCCGGATGAGCATTCAGGCCGGCGCGACTGCGCTGGAGAAAGCGCATGGCGGACGCGGCGTCTTGATCGGCGGCGTACCAGGTGTGCTCCCGGGCAAGGTCGTGGTGATTGGCGGCGGCGTAGTTGGCTTTAACGCAGCCCAGATGGCCGTGGGCCTCGGCGGCGATGTCGAGATTCTGGACCGCGATCCCGAGGTTCTGGAGAAGGTCGGCACATTCTTCGAAGCGCGTGCCAGCACCCGTTTCTCGAACAAAACCAATCTGGAGGACTCGATCCGTCAGGCAGATCTGGTGATTGGCGCAGTGCTGATTCCGGGCGCGGCTGCACCCAAACTGATCACCCGCGAAATGTTAGGTGAAATGAAGCCGGGGGCGGTTCTGGTTGATGTGGCAATTGATCAGGGCGGCTGTTTTGAAACTTCAAAGCCCACCACCCATGCTGAGCCGACTTACACTGTCGACGGCATCGTCCATTACTGTGTCGCCAATATGCCGGGCGCGGTTGCGCGGACGAGCACTTATGCGCTGAACAATGTGACATTGCCGCATTGCCTGCGCATGGCTCGTGATGGATGGAAAGTGGCAATGCGCCGCGATCCCCATCTGGCTGAGGGGCTTAACGTCCACGCAGGCAAAGTGACGTATAAAGCTGTCGCGGACGAACTGGGCTATGATTATTTGCCGGTTGCAGACGTTCTGGCAGAGTAGTCCGGGCGCTTTCGGCGGCCTAATCGCCAATTCTTAGTCAGCGGGCTCGCTGCGCCAGTTGCGATAATGTTTGGCGCGCTTTGCCGCGCGTATCTGGTCGGCAATCAAGGCTTTGACCGGCCAGCCGCCCATTCCCGGGTCCTGACCGTCTGCCATCTTTTCGATCTGCGCCTTGGTCAGCGCCATCACCGCAAGCGCGGCCAGCGTTTTGTTGGACCAGCCGACATCGGGCAAGGCCACTTCCGGATTGGTCCCCTTTTGCCAATGGTCGGGCAGATCGGGATCGCTTGCCAGCGCCCGCGCAATTCCCAGCATCGCCACGCCAAAACCCTGCTCGTCCTGCACCAGCGCTGCCTCTGCCGTGGAAAGTTTAGTGATGCCGCCTGTGACCATAATCGGCATATCTGCAACCTTGGCAATGTCGCGGGCAAAATCGATGAAATAGGCTTCTCGCTGTCCGGTTGACCCCTCTTGCGGGTTACCCTGCATAGCGGGGCTTTCGTAGCTGCCGCCGGACAGTTCGATAAAGTCCAGTCCGTGGCCGTTGAGCCATTCGACAACTTGCTGCGCATCTTCAAAATCAAATCCGCCGCGCTGGAAATCCGCCGAGTTCAATTTCAAGCCGACCCCGAAGGACAGCTTCACCCGCGCACGCACCGCTTCCACAATCCGGATCAGGAAGCGCGCGCGATTTTCCAGACTGCCGCCCCATTCATCATCGCGCCGGTTGGTCAGCGGAGACAAGAACTGGCTGACCAGATAGCCATGCGCGCCGTGGATTTGCACACCGTCAAAGCCTGCCGCCTGTGCGGCCTCTGCCGTATCGGCAAAGCGGCGGATGATGGTTTCGATTTCGGCCACTTCAAGCGCGCGTACAGGCGCAAACATCGAAGAAAACTTGCCCAGCTCAAGCTCGACACCAGAAGGTGAAACGGCCGTTTCACCCAGACTTTTGTAGAGCTGGCGCCCGGGATGGCTGATCTGCAACCAGAATTGCCCGCCGCCCGATTTGCCGATTTTGGCCCAATGCTTGAACGGCGCAAGATCAGTATCTTTTTCCAGCACCACACCGCCCGGACCGGTCAGTGCGGACGGATCAACCATGACATTTCCCGAAAGGATCATACCCAGCCCGCCCTTGGCCCAGCGTTCATACAGATTAAACAGCTTTTCGCCCGGATATTGGCCGGGCTGCACAGCTAGGTTTTCCTCCATGGCCGCCTTGCACAAACGGTTGGGAACAGTGCTGCCATTGGGCAGCTTTAGCGGCTGAAACAACAGCGAATCGGTCATATCTCAGTCTTTCAAATCGGTTTGGAAATTGGCGATGATTTCAGGCCTTACACGGGCGAGCTTGCCGGTTTCTCTGTTCAACATAGCCCATGTCGTATTGGCCGAAACAATGACTTTGTCGCCCGCATCGCGGAAATCGACACGGCGGGTCGATTTGGCGCCCTTTGCGTTGCCCTCTATCCACGTTTCGCCGGTTACTATGTGACCCGCTTCGATGTTGCCGCGGTAATCAATTTCATGCCGGATCACCAGCCAGACGAACTCTGCCGCATGGGCCGGATCAGCCACCGCGTCCCAATGTGCCGTTGCAATATCTTGCACCCACTGAACCCATACCGCATTATTGACATGACCCATCACATCGATGTGTTCATCTGCGGCGGTGAATTTTTTGCGGTATAGTCCGTTCACTCATCAATCCCGTGATGGCTCAGGATAAACGCAAATTCCTCTGCCGCTTCGTATAGCGAAGTGAACCGGCCCGACTTACCGCCATGGCCTGCGCCCATATTTGTCTTCAGCAGCAATTCGTTATTATCGGTTTTTGTATCGCGCAATTTGGCGACCCATTTGGCCGGTTCCCAATAGGTAACGCGCGGGTCATTCAAACCGGCAGTGACCAGCATCGGCGGATAATCCTGCGCTACAACCTGGTCGTAAGGGCTGTAGCTAAGGATGTAGGCAAACGCCTGCTTGCTCTCGATCGGGTTCCCCCATTCCGGCCATTCGCCGGGTGTGAGCGGCAGGCTGGTGTCGAGCATAGTGCTCAGCACATCGACAAACGGCACATCCGCCACCACGGCTTTCCATAGCTTCGGATCCGTGTTGACCACTACGCCCATCAACTCACCGCCTGCTGAACCGCCCGAGGCGCTGATTTCGCCTTCGCGGGTGTAGCCCTTCGCCGCTAATCCTTTTGCGACATCGACGAAATCGTTGAAGGTGTTGGTCCGTTCATTCATTTTGCCTTGCAAATACCAATTGCGGCCCAGATCATCTCCGCCGCGAATATGCGCGATGGCATAGGCAACGCCGCGATCAAGCAAACTCAGCCGCGAGGACGAAAAGCCCGGCGGCACGGCGTAGCCATAAGCACCGTAGGCATAGAGGTGCAGCGGGGCGGCTTCGCCATTCTTGGCCATCCCGCGATCTTTGCGCATAACCACACTGACCGGAACCTGCGTCCCGTCACGCGCCGTTATTGTCTCCCGCACTGTTGTATAAAGGGAGGCATCATAGCCGCTCGGGATTT
Organism: Sphingomonadaceae bacterium; assembly: GCA_020630295.1. Lineage (GTDB taxonomy): Bacteria > Pseudomonadota > Alphaproteobacteria > Sphingomonadales > Sphingomonadaceae > Pontixanthobacter. Next base: position 67,831 of record JAHDBR010000005.1, on the reverse strand, counting down.
CCTGCTGTTTGAGCAATTCCAGCTTTGCGCCGGATAAGTGATAATCATAAACCGAATCTGGCGTGACCATGCTTTCATAGGTCAGCCGCAATTTATCGACATCATATTCAGGATTGTTGGATAGGCCGGCTGAATAGCTTGCTTCGGGGAATGTCACCGGAGTGATCTTTGAGGCATCTTCGTATGAACGCAGCTGTATCTGATCGAGTCCGTTCAGGCGGCCCTCTGTGACGTAGAAGTCCTTGAACAGATCGAAATCGGTCAGATAAAATTCGTCTGATCCCGCAATCATCGTCGCCCATTTGTCCGGGTTTTCAAATCTCGCAGTGGCCAGCCGAAAATTGACGTGGTCATCATTGGTGTGAACATAAATGAGCTGGCCACGCACATCGACGCTATACTCGACGCCTTTTTGACGTTCCTTGATCAAAATCTGTTCGCCAGTCGGGTCATCGCGCCGCACCAAGCGTACTTCGCTTGTCTCATTGTCTCCGGTTGCGATAATCAGCCAGTCTTCCTCTGCGGATAGACCGACACCGACGCGGAAGCCTTCATCCTCTTCGCGGTATATCTCGACATCCTGCTCGACCGGCGTGCCGAGAATATGCAGCCGCGCATTATCGACGCGCCAATTGGCGTTGGCTTTGCCGTAAACAATCGCCGTATCATTCGCGACCCAGGTGAGGCCAGAAAGTGTCTCGGGGATTTCGTCGCTCAGCAATTCACCCGTTTCAAGATTTTTGACTTTAGCGAGGAAACGCTCCGAGCCATTGTCGTCATAGGAATACGCTAGCAGCTTACCGCTATCGCTGACGGAGATGGAGCCAAGACGGAAATACTCTTTCCCTTCGGCAAGCATATTTTCATCAAGCAACAGTTCTTTATCGCCGCCCGCAACCGCACGGCGGTACCACAGCCGGTATTCCTTACCCTCAGCGACTTCAGTCCAATATTCCCAGTCACCATCCTTTTGCGGAACCGAGCTGTCATCCTCTTTCACGCGCCCTTTGAGCTCTTCAAACAGCGTATCGACCAGCGGCTTGCGATCCGCCATTTCCTGCTCGAACCACGCATTTTCCGCCTTCACATAATCGAGCACATCTTCGTCATCGATCTTGGGATAGGATTGATCCTTCAGCCAATGATAGGGATCGGAAATCGTGATGCCGTGATGCGTATAGGAATGCTCCCGCTTTTCAGCGACTGGCGGGGCGGTCAATTTGGTTTCGCTCACGGCGGTGTCCTGTTCTGACGGGCCATCTTGCGCGGCAAGCGGCGCTGCGACCAAACCGGTAGCGAGCGCAATCAATGCGACCGAAGCTTTATTCATGATGGAAATCCCTGTTGGAAAATGGGTTCGGGTGGTAACCCGGTGCAGATGAAACTATGTTGGCTTTGACGCGCCGACAAGCACCAAATGCCATTTTCAGGATATGCCTTATGCTTATGCAAACCCATGAAGCCCGCCTTTCCGCTCTTAGAGAGGAACTGAAACGCCAGAAACTTGACGGTTTTGTTGTGCCTATTTCGGACGAGCATATGTCGGAGTATGTTGGATCCTATGCGCAGCGGCTGGAATGGTTGAGCGGGTTTGGCGGCTCTGCAGGCAGCGCCATTGTGCTGACCCACAAAGCCGCAATGTTCGTTGACGGACGCTATACGATCCAGGTCCGCGATCAGGTGGACGGCAATCTGTTCGATTATGAATCCACGCTGGAAACCAACCACGCCAAATGGCTTGTGGCCAACATCAGTGCAGGCGCGCGGATCGGCTATGATGCGTGGCTTCACACAAAGAGTTGGGCCGAAACCCTGTCCGCAGCATTGGCAAAGAAGGGCGCAGAACTGGTAGCGGTTGAACGCAATCCGATTGACGCAGTGTGGAATGACCAGCCCGAACCATCCGCCGCGCCGGCCATAATCCACGCAGATGCGCATGCCGGCCAATCCAGCGCGGAAAAGCGCGCAATCGTGGCAGACTGGCTGAAAGAAGAAGAGATCGACGCAGCTGTAATTTCTGCGCTCGATTCAATTGCATGGATGCTCAACATTCGCGGCGCGGATGTAGACCGGACACCTGTTGCTTTATCCTATCTGGTTGCGCATTCTGACGGGACCGCTGAACTGTTTATCGCGCCTGAAAAAGTAACTCCAGATTTGGAACAGCATTTGGGCAACGCGGTAACCATTCGTGACCGCGCGGAATTCACGAACGCGCTGGGTTGCATGAAAGGCAAGACCGTTTCGGTTGACCCTGAATATGGCGCAGCGGCAATCTTTCAGGCGCTTGAGCAAGGCGGCGCGTCGGCGGTGGCGCTCCGCGATCCTGCGATACTGCCCAAAGCGATTAAAAATCCCGTCGAACAGCAAGGTCACCGTAACGCGCAGCACCGCGACGGCGCGGCTGTCGCGAAATTCCTGCACTGGCTTTCGCACGCACCTTCCAAGGGCGGAGAAACCGAACTGAGCGCAGTCGCCAAATTGCGCGAATTCCGTGACGAAACCGGCGTATTAAAAGACCAGAGTTTCGACACAATCTCGGCTGCCGGACCGCATGGCGCTCTATGTCATTACCGTGTCGATGAAGACAGCAATCTTGATATCGAGCCGGGCAGCGTATTCCTGTGCGATTCCGGCGGTCAATATCTGGATGGAACCACCGATATTACGCGCACTGTGTGGATTGCCGGACCCGGCGATAAAAGCGAACCCGATGCAGAAGTACGCGATCGCTATACCCGCGTTTTGAAAGGGCACATCCAAATCGCCCGCGCGGTATTCCCGCAGGGCACTAACGGTTCGCAGCTGGACGCATTTGCCCGCCAGTATCTGTGGGAAGCAGGCGTCGATTACGCGCATGGAACCGGCCACGGAGTCGGCAGTTTTCTGGCCGTGCACGAGGGGCCGCAGCGCATCGCCAAATCCGCTGGCGGGCAAGCTGGCACCGATCAGGAACTGTTTGCAGGCATGATCCTGTCTAACGAGCCGGGATATTACAAAGCAGATGCGTTTGGCATCAGGATCGAAAACCTGATCCTGGTCGAGAAACGCGAAATCGAGGGTGCGGAAGGCACCTATCTGGGCTTTGAAAACCTTACATGGGTGCCACTGGCGCGCAATATGCTCGATCTGTCCTTGCTCACACCAGAAGAAAAGCAGTGGTGGAACGAATATCACGCGAAGACACACGCAATACTCGCCCCTCAGCTTGAAGGCGAGGTTCGCGAGTGGCTGGAAGATGCCTGCCGGCCGCTTTAAATAGACTTCTTCGCGGATGCAGAACGCCGCCTTAAACTTGTGACGCGGCTGTCGTTCCTGTAATGTTCCCCTATTGCGAGTCGCTTTAGGAGGAAAATATGCTGGGTTATGTGACGCTGGGAACCAATGATCTGCCGCGTGCGGCGCAATTCTATGACGCCATCGCCAAGGAAATGGGTGTGGGCCGAATGATGGAGTTCGACACATTTATCGCCTGGGGTGAAATGGGCGGCGCGCCCGGCATCGCCGCGACCAAGCCTTTCGACGGTGAGGCAGCTTCGGTCGGGAATGGTACGATGGCCGCTTTGCAGGTCGAAAATACTGACAAGGTGCAGGCGGTGTATGATGCCGCTCTGGCTCATGGGGGCACAGATGAAGGCGCCCCGGGCCCGCGCGGTGATGACGGGTTTTATGCAGGGTATTTCCGTGACCCGGACGGAAACAAGCTCAACGTATTCACGATGACAGCATGACAGTTGCACGTAAACTGTCCGAAAACTGGATCCATCTCGGCCTAGGCCCCGGGGCACAGGCTGAACCTCCCTTTGACGGTATGGACTGGTATGCAGCTTACGCGCAGCGTACCGCAGACGATGGTGCAGAAGGCCGGTTGGTAAGTATGCATAGTTTCAGTTCCGATTGGGACGTGTGGGAAATGCATCCGCTTGGCGCGGAAGTGGTCATTTGCACTGCCGGGTCAATCGAATTGGTCCAGCAAGTCGATGGTCACGAAATATGCGTTCGACTGGGCGCAGGTGATTACGCCATCAACCCAGCCGGTATTTGGCATACCGCAAACATCGCAAGTCGCGCGGACGCAATATTCATAACCGCTGGTCAGGGTACCGAGCACCGCCAGCGCTAAGTCAGGACGATGAGTGGCGATTTATCTTACGCCCTGATGAACGCCCGCATCAGCCTGCGACAATTTGCGACAAACTATGCAGTATCAGGGATAATCGTGCGACATTTAGCCCCTAAAAGAGATATCACGAGCTGCGGCCAATGCCTGAAACCCCCTCCCTAAAACAGGGCATGGTCGCAGCTCAATCGAAACCTACGATTGGAGAATATAATGCGTAAACGTACCCTTACCCTCACCCTGTCTGCTGCGGCTTTGGCTTTGGCGGGCGGCACCACACTCGCCGCGCAGAGCAAGGAACGCGGCGGCGCTGACACGAATGGCGATAAAGTCGTAAGCCTTGCCGAACATAACGCGCATTCCGACAAGGTTTTTGCGCGAATGGATGCGAATAATGATGGCGTAATCAACGCCGCTGACCGCGAAGCCCGTGCAGCCGCACGGTTTGCGAAACTGGATGCCGATGGAAATGGCGAAGTTTCCCAGGCGGAGATGAGCGCAGCCCGCGCCGAGCGCCAAGAGAAACGCGCAGAACGCCGCGCAGAGCGGTTTTCCCGGCTAGACACTGACAATAGCGGCGGCGTTTCCGCTGCTGAAATGGAAGCCGGTAAAGAAGCCCGCGCAGAAAAACGTGGCCAGCGCTCTGGTGACCGGATGGAACGTCGCGGCAAGCGCGGCGGAGATCGGATGGGCGGCAAGCGCGGCAAGCGTGGCGGCAAAGCAATGCGGATGCTCCGGACCGCTGATACGAATGGCGATCAGGCCGTCAGCCGCGCTGAATTTGACGCAGCTATGACGGCACGTTTCCAAAAAGCTGATGCCAATAATGACGGCTCGGTTACCCGCGAAGAGCGTAAGGCGGCTAAAAAGGCCATGCGCGCAGAGCGCCGGGCAGCACGTACCGGCCAATAAAGCCGGATCACATGGCGCTTGATCGTCACAGCCTGAACGCGGTAGGCGCGGTGTTCCAACCATGACGGACACCGCGCCTATCCGCTTGCTTGTCGTCGATGACGAGCGCAGCCTCAGGGAACCGCTGGCAGAATATCTGGCGCGCGAAGGTTTCGAGGTGCGCGAAGCAGAAAGCGCCGCTGCAGCCCGCACTGTGCTGGTCGGCTTTGCGCCCGATCTGGTGCTGCTGGATATTATGATGCCTGGCGAAGATGGTCTTTCTCTATGCCGGCACCTGGTGGAGACGCGCGATGTGCCGGTTATTCTGGTCACCGCGAAGGGTGAATCAACAGACCGTATAATCGGCCTGGAAATCGGCGCGGATGACTATGTCACCAAACCGTTCGAGCCGCGTGAACTGGTGGCCCGGATACGCTCTGTTCTTCGCCGCGCCGCGCGAACGGCGTTGCCCGTGGAAACCGATATCGTATATCATTTCGAAGGATGGCATCTGGACCTGCTCAAGCGCAAACTTGTCGACCCCGAAGGCGCATCCGTCTCCATTTCGACTGCGGAGTTCAGATTACTACGCGCATTTCTCGATCATCCGCGCCAAGTACTCGACCGCGACCGGTTGCTTGATATGGTTCAGGGACGCGAGGCGCAGCTATTTGATCGCGCGGTCGACAATCAGGTGAGCCGCCTGCGCCGGAAAATCGAAGCCGACAGTCGCGATCCCCAATTGATCCAGACAGTGCGGGGCGGCGGATACCGCTTCGCCGCAGACGTACAGCGCAAAGCCGCCGGATAAATGGCGCGATTGTGGCCCAAGAGCCTGCTCGGTCAGATGCTTATTTCTGTCGCGATTGCGCTGTTGATTGCTCAATCAATTTCGGCTGCATTGCTGTGGCGGGCATCCGAAAACAGGCGGGAGGAAGCCGTGTTGAATGCGGCCGCGGTGCAGCTGATCATCGGCCCGCGCGATCAGACATCCCGCGAATCGAGACGCGGCGCAAACCAGCGCCGTACGCCAGAATTGCGAGGGTCGAATGGTCCGCCCCGGCGGGGTCTTAGACTGGAAGTTACGGACGAAGACCCGCGATTGCAGGGTGATAGGCCTGACGCGGCATTGGAAACACGCCTTCGCGAAGTGTTGCAAAACCAGAATGTTGTCCCTGCAAATATATTGGTTACGCAGCGCCTGGCCTTAAGCGATCCCTTCATACGAGAACGTCCGCGCCTGGTCCGCAGGTTAGACATTCGAGGCGACCAGTCATCCAGAATTCTGGTGGCAGCAATTCAAATGAGCGAAGGAGGCGATTGGCAAGTCGCCCGCGTTCCGTTGCAACGAGCCCGCGGCAACGCCCTACGGACAATCGTGCTACAAACCTTGTTTATCTTTGCGATTTTGATGGGGCTCCATTTCCTTCTGCTCAGACGAATTACCCGGCCTTTGGCGATGCTTACGCGCAGAACCGAACTGTTCGGGCAAGGCGCCGCGCCCACCGCACCGCTCGCGGCAGAGGGTCCGGACGATATCCGCCAATTGGTGGACGCCCATAACGCTATGGAAAGCCGGATCGCCGCATTGCTGGACGAGAAAGATATTATGCTGGGCGCAATCGGGCATGATCTGAAAACGCCGCTGGCTGCATTGCGCGTGCGAATAGAGAGCGTGGACGATGCGGCAGAGCGCGGCAAAATGGCCGAATCCATTGAGGACATTACCCGTTCGCTGGACGATATTCTGACATTGGCCAGAGTTGGCCGAACCGGCGCGCCGCCAGAGAAAGCCCAGCTCGCAGCGCTCGTTTCCTCGGTGGTGGAAGAATTCGAGGATATGGGGAAAGATGTCACCGTTTCTTCGCTGGATCGGATCGCCTATCCGGTACATCTGACATGGCTCAAACGTGCCATTCGCAATTTGATCAGCAACGCCGTGCGCTATGCCGGCAGGGCAGAAGTTTCGCTATTGGCGCAAGATCACGTCACCATCATCCGCATAGAAGATAGCGGCCCCGGCATACCAGCCGACCAGATTGCCGGGATGCTGGAGCCATTTACCCGCGGCGAGGCCTCACGCAATCGCGATACAGGCGGTGCGGGTCTTGGCCTGACCCTTGCCCGCGCCATTGCCGAACAGCATGGCGGCAAGCTGATCCTGAGCAACCGCGCCGGCGGCGGGCTGCGCGCGGAAATTCAGTTGCCGCCGGCTAACGTTTAGCAGCCCTCCGGAAACCGGCATCTCGCGCGGACGTCGCGCTTCATTGAAACCGGACCTCAGACGATCAGCGCATCAATCCGCCGATCAGATTGCGGACAAAACGCCCTGCAACCGGCCCGGCTAAATCTGTTGCGATAGAACCCGCCGCCGAAGTCACCCCTGACTTCATCGGATTAGCGCGCGATTTCTTGCCCAAGACAGCAGCAGCAGCCGTGGCAGCGACAGACCCGGCAGCGACCTTGGCACCGCGGCTGAATGCCTTTTCCCACATGCTCTTTGTCTTGCGCGGACGTTTGGCGACTTCCTCGGTGCCTTTCTCTGCAACCTCTTCCGCTGTTGCAGCGGCATCGACAGCCTTGGCGGCAAGCACTTCTTCCGCGCTTTCCCGATCAACTTCCTCGTCATATTTGCCTTCGACGGGGCTGATCGATTTGATGATCGCGCGTTCTTTCTTGGTAATCGGACCGAGGCGGCTGCGCGGCGGCTTGATCAGTGTCCGCTGGACAACAGATGGAGCGCCATCATCCATCAGGGTAGAAACCAGCGCCTCACCCACGCGAAGTTCGGTGATTGCCTCCACAACATCCAAATCGGGATTGATACGGAAAGTGTCGGCTGCCGCCTTGATTGCTTTTTTATCCTTGGGAGTGAAAGCGCGTAGGGCGTGCTGCACACGGTTACCCAATTGACCGGCGACTTCTTCGGGGATGTCGACCGGATTTTGCGTTACGAAGAACACCCCGACACCTTTCGACCGGATCAACCGGACGACTTGCTCGATCTTGTCTTCCAGCGCCTTTGGCGCATCATCAAACAGAAGGTGGGCCTCGTCAAAAAAGAACACCAGCTTCGGTTTTTCCGGATCGCCGACCTCGGGCAAAGTTTCGAACAGTTCGGCCAGCAGCCACAGCAGAAATGTCGCATATAGTTTCGGACTGCGCATCAATTTGTCGGCTGCAAGCACGTTGATATAGCCGCGCCCCTGTTCGTCCGTCTGGAGAAAATCGTCAATCTCCAGCGCCGGCTCGCCAAAGAACTGGTCTGCGCCTTGCGCTTCAAAACTCAGCAATTGCCGTTGGATCGCGCCCACGCTCTGCTTGCTCACATTGCCGTATTTGGCCGACAATTCCTTGGCGTTCTGCGAGGCGTAAAGAAGTATCGACTGCAAATCTTCGAAATTGAGCAGCAGCAAGCCATTCTCATCCGCATATTTGAAGATTATCTGCAAAACGCCTTCTTGCGTGTCATTCAAATCGAGCAGGCGGGACAGCAAGAGCGGGCCCATTTCGCTGATTGTCGTGCGAATCGGATGGCCTTGCTCGCCGTACAAATCCCAGAAAATCGCTGGGTTATCCGAATATTCGTAATCGTCCATCGCCAGTTCTTTGGCGCGTTCTTCCAATTTGTCGGCGTGTTTGAACGAAGCGGAACCGGCCATCGAAATACCGGACAAATCTCCCTTCACATCCGCGACAAATACCGGAACACCGTTGGCAGAGAAGCTTTCCGCGAGGCCTTGCAAGGTAACTGTCTTACCCGTGCCGGTCGCTCCCGCAATCAATCCGTGGCGGTTGGCGCGCCCCAAATCGAGGGACTGATTCTCTTTATTAGCGCCCAATCCCAGAAAAATACTGCTCATTTTCGATATACTCCGGCCCGAATTTTTGTTGGCGCCCGTGTGGAGCAGGCGCAGCTATGTGGTCAAGTATCTCGACTTGCGCGCCACACAGGCTAAGGCTGCAAATATGTCTGACCGGCAACCCTTTGTCTTGCTCGATGATGCGCGCGCAGATGGCGCGGCCGACGCGCATCTGTTCCAGAATCCGCGGCAACTGTTCGTGGCCCGCAGAGCGCAAGATGTCGCTCCGGTTCTGGCAGAGGCTGACGCCGCGCGCAGCAGTAGCGGCGGCACGCTGGCTGGATACATCGCCTATGAAGCAGGTCTGGCCTTGGAGCCCAAGCTTGCGCCGCACGCCGATAGCCGAAGCGGAGCCAATGGGCCGCTTGTATGGCTGGGTCTGTTCGATGAAGAAACATTGCTGTCTCCCGACGAAACGCAAACATGGCTGGCCGCAAATGCAGAAGGCACAGCGTCAATCGGGCCGCTGGATCCGCAAATTTCACCCGGCGGCTATTCCGCAAACTTCGCACAAATGCAGCAGGCCATTCAGGCAGGCGATATTTATCAGGCCAACCTGACCTTTCCGCTGGCAGGTTCCTATCGCGGTGATCCGGTAGCGCTGTATGCAGCTCTGCGTCCGGCAGCCAAAGCCGGCTATGGCGGGATGCTGTTTGACGGGGCGCATTGGCTGCTCAGCCTGTCGCCGGAATTGTTCGTGTCACTGCACGGTGATGCGGCGAAGGCAAAGCCGATGAAAGGCACCCGTCCGCGCTCTGCCGATGCCAAAACGGATGCCGCATTGGCAAATGATCTGGCCGGTTCGGTCAAGGACAAGGCCGAGAATCTGATGATTGTCGATCTGATGCGGAATGATCTGTCACGCGTAGCGCAAGCTGGCAGCGTGCAGGTAGATGCACCGTTTGCGGTTGAAAGCTATCCCACGGTTCACCAGATGGTTTCGACTATCCGCGCCAAAATGCAGCCCGGCAAAACTGCCGCTGATCTGGTGCAAGCGATCTTCCCTTGCGGATCGATTACGGGCGCACCGAAAATCCGCGCGATGGAACTTATCGGCAATGTGGAGCGCGACGCACGCGGCCCGTATTGCGGCGCCATCGGGCGAATTGACGGTAATGGAGATGCAGCCTTCAACGTCGCTATTCGTACGCTCCGTCTGACGCCCATAGAAAATGATCACGGAACTGCGGTTCTGGGAGTCGGATCGGCAATAGTCGCGGACAGCGAAGCTCTGCCGGAATGGCGTGAGAGTATTATCAAAGGCGGATTTACCCGCCAGAGCAGCCCTGATTTGCAGGCTGCGCAGTTCGATTTTATCGAAACAATGCGGTTCCATCCGGAAACCGGGATCGAGCTGCTGGAGCTTCACCTGGAACGGATGAAGACCAGCGCCGCAGAATTGGGCTTTTCGTTTGACCGTCATGCGGCACGAAACCAGATCCACGCATTATGCTTTGATCTGGAACAACCGGCAAAAGTGCGCCTGCTATCAGCACGCAGCGGCGCTATATCGCTGGTCGCGATGGAATTGCCCGCCGATCTCACGTCTGACAGGCCAGCCGGGTTATCCTGCATCGCCCTGCCCCTGCCTGTAGATGAAGGCGATTGGCGGCTGCGCCACAAAACAACCGATCGCGGATTCTATCAGGATGCGCTTGCTGTGGCCGAAGAAAATCAGGCGCAAGAAGCCATTTTCGTGCGGGACGACGGACTTATTACCGAGGGCAGCTGGACCAATGTTTTTGTCGAGCAGGACGGAGTTCTGCTAACGCCGCCCGCGCGGCTCGGGCTGCTTCCCGGAATATTACGGCATTCCCTGCTTGGAAGCGGAAAAGCCCGCGAAGCAGAATTGACACTAGATGATCTTGCGGGCGGATTCCTGCTCGGCAACGCCGTGCGCGGCCTTATTCCAGGAAAGCTCAAAACATGATTTCACCCCCTGTCATCGCGCGTATCCCGATTGTGTACGAAGATGGAGAGGCTCTGGTGATCAATAAACCGGCGGGCCTGCCGGTCGATCCCCCGCGTAACGGCGGAACCTGTCTGGAAGACTATTTCGAAGGTCTGAAGCTGGGGTTTCATCGCCGTCCAGTGGCGGTTCACCGGCTTGATACCGATACATCCGGCTGCCTGTTGCTGGCGCGCAATCCCAAAGCGGTAAAGCGTTTTGCTCAGGCGTTTCAGGACCGTCTGGTTGGCAAAAGATACCTGGGCATCATCGCCGGCGAGCTTGAGCAAACCGAAGGCACCATTGACATGCCGCTCGGTAAAGTGAGCAGCGCTGAAAAGGGATGGCGCATGGTGCATGACCCCGATGGCAAGCCGTCTGTCACGCATTGGAAAGTTGCCGCAACGCATGGCGGCAATACGCTGATAGAATTTCGCCCCGAAACGGGCCGCACCCATCAGATCCGCATCCACGCAGAAGCAGGCCTTGGCCGGCCATTGCTCGGTGATCCGGTGTACGGGCCGGAACATGGCAAATCTATCGGCGCACGGCGGACGATGCTGCACGCCGCAGCCATCAGCGTGGAGCGAGTAAACAAACCGGCAATTGAAGGCATCGCGCCCATGCCAGACGATTTCATCGATCTTGGTTTTGCTGATGGATGAACTGGGCGAGCGTGCCTTGGCGATAGTGGAGGAAAGCTTCATCGCCAGCTCCGGCCCGGGCGGCCAAAACGTCAATAAAGTCGCCACCGCCGTACAATTGCGGCTGGATGTGTTCGCGCTGCGCCTCACCCCGCAGGTTTTCAACCGTCTGAAATCGCTTGCCGGATCACGCATGACTGCCAAAGGCGAGATTGTTTTGACTGCGCGCAGTTACCGCACACAGGAAGCGAATCGGGAAGATGCGCGCAAGCGGCTGCTCGAATTGCTGGACAAGGCGCAGACCATACCCAAAGCGCGCAAGAAAAGCCGGCTCAACCGTGTCGGCAAGGAAAAGCGCATCAAAGCCAAAAAGAACCGCGGAGAAGTAAAGGCGAACCGCGGCAAAGTGCGCTACTGAAACGCCCATCTGGATTGCATCGGGAAGGGCGCAGAACGCTTGACAAATGCGGGTCCTTACCCCAATGCGCGCGGCTTGCAGGGCGGCGTTCACGCGTCGCCTGTTATTTTTCGGCCTGATTCGGGCCCCAGCGATTTTTTAGGAATACGTCATGGCGAAGCCAGCAACCGTCAAGATCAAGCTCGTCTCGACTGCAGACACGGGCTTCTATTACACGACCAAGAAGAACCCGCGTAATATCACTGAGAAAATGTCTTTCCGCAAATACGATCCCGTCGTGCGCAAGCACGTCGAGTTCAAGGAAGCCAAAATCAAATAATCCGTTCCGGCTGAACGCCAGAATGTGCATTAGTTCAGTGACTGTTCAACGCTTCCGCTCTATCTGCTGAGGGATGAACATGATCACATATATCGCTCGTAAGCCGCTCCGCACCGCATTGGCCGGCGCGCTGGCATTTGCTGCGCCCGCAGCACTTATCGCGCCTGCCGCACCCGTGGCTGCCCAACAGGGTGACCTTGACCGCGCGGTAACGGCTTTACGCGGCATCAGCACGCTAAAAGCAGATTTTACGCAGACAGACCGTCAGGGCAAAACGCTCACGGGCGTGCTGACGCTGAAACGGCCGGGCAAGATACGCTTCCAATATGAGAAAAGCGTGCCGCTTCTGGTTGTGTCTAACGGCAAATCGCTGACCATGATCGACTATGAAGTGAATCAGGTACAGCGCTGGCCAATCAAGAAATCGCCATTGGGTGCGCTGCTTGACCCGAACCGGGATGTGGCGAAATTCGGCAAATTGGTGCCGACCAGCAACCCTAATGTGATCAGCGTTGAAGTGCGCGATCCGGGACGTCCAGAGTTCGGCGTGATCACCATGATCTTCGTCCGCAAGGCATCTGCACCCGGCGGGCTGGAGCTGGCCAATTGGGTGGCGCTCGATTCGCAGAACCACCGGACGACTGTCCGGCTAAAGAATCACCGGTACGGTGTGTCTGTTTCGGACAGCCAGTTTACATATAAAGATCCGCGCAGAACGTCTCGCCGCCCTAGATAAACGCACCGCCGACAAGGCGACCGCGCTTTACGGTCAATCGAACAATCTGTTCATTGGATAGAAAGCTGATGAGGCATAGTCTTTACATCAGCAACGCAGCTGAAGACGGGTTCCCCCCTGTTGCTTTAGTCTTCGCGAAGGCCGCGTTGCGAAAGCGTGACGAACGCTAATACGGAAACCCTCGTCCCAATGCCCCCGGGACGAGGGTTTTTTCTTGCCCCTGATGGACACACCAGCGCCGCGCCCCTATCTCTGCCGCCATGGTCTCAGTAGCTTCCTGGAATATAAATTCCGTCCGCTTGCGTATGCCCATCGTGGCGCGCTTTCTTACAGAACAAGCGCCTGACGTATTATGTCTGCAAGAGATCAAAACGGTCGAGGAAACCTTCCCGTTCGAGGCGTTTAACGAGCTGGGATATACGTATCATGCGGTACACGGGCAGAAGGGCTATCACGGCGTGGCCACGGTCAGCCGTATCCCCATGCGCGAGTTCAGCCGGCATGATTGGCAAGCCAATGGCGAGGCGCGCCATGTGGGCGTTGAACTGACCGGCGAAGGTCAGGATATGATCATCGAGAATGTCTATGTGCCTGCAGGCGGCGATGTTGCGGACCGCGAAGTAAATCCGAAATTCGGCCAGAAACTCGATTTTCTAGGACGGATGACCGACTGGGCCGGTCAGATTACACGCCCCACGCTGATTGTCGGTGATTTCAACATCGCGCCGCTGGAAAGCGACGTGTGGAGCCACAAGCAATTGTTGAAAGTCGTCAGCCATACGCCGCTTGAGGTAGAAACGCTTGACCGCTTCAAATCCGCGCATGGCTGGACCGATGTCGGGCGCGAATTCATCCGCGATCCGGAACGCTATTACAGTTGGTGGAGCTACCGTTCCAAGGATTACCGCGTGGGCGATCGCGGGCGCCGACTGGATCATATGTGGGCCTCGCCGGAATTGGCTGCGCGGGCGACCGGGCACCGTGTGCACGAAGATTGCCGCGGGTGGGAGAAGCCTTCGGACCACGTCCCTCTGGTAACGGAGTTCGATCTCTGAACGAAACGCCGCCCTCCCCATCGCGCCGCGTGGCGCGCGCCATAGATGCGCTGCGCCATGGTTGGCCGATAACGCTGGAAGGCGGGCCGACTCTACTGCCGGTAGAAACAGCAATTGCTGCTGCGGCGACATCGGGCGAAATGCTGGTTTCGGCAGCACGCGCCGCAACACTGAAGCTGACTAATCAGAAAGAAGCCGCCGCACCGCACGCGCCCGTTCTGATTCGCGGAGCCGAGCCGTTTTCACTGCAAGATGCACAGCCAATTGCCGATCCGGCTCTGGATCTGTCCAGCCCGCTGAAGGGACCATTCAAAGCCGAACCGATCAGCTGGCAACAACAGGCAGAGGCCGCACTCGAACTGGCCCGCATCGCCGGTATCTTGCCCGCCTTCATGGTTCAGCCTCAGCGTGGCGGAGAGGCCGAGACTGTTGCAGCAAGCGATCTGGAACATTGGTCGGAAGGCACGAATTTGACGATCGCGACACGCGCAAAATTGCCCGTAACTGCCGCCGAAGATGCGCAGATTGTGGCGTTTCGCAGCGCCGATGATTTACGCGAGCACGTGGCGCTGATCATTGGCGAACAGAACGGAGACCGGCAGCCGCTGGTCCGCCTGCATTCAGAATGCCTGACAGGCGATATTCTTGGCAGTCTCAAATGCGATTGCGGGCCGCAGCTCGATGCAGCGCTTCACGCTATGGCAGAGGAAAGCCGGAATGGCGGTTGGGGCGCGCTGCTATATCTGAGGCAGGAAGGCCGGGGCATCGGGCTTATCAACAAACTGCGCGCATACCGGCTACAGGATCAAGGTTTTGACACGGTGGACGCCAACCAACGCCTCGGCCTGCCGGACGAAGCACGTGATTTCCCCATTGCCGCACGTATGCTGGAACTGATCGGCGCGCGGACTATCAGGCTGATGACCAATAACCCTCGCAAGGTGGCCGCTCTGGAAGGCGCGGGCATTATGGTGAGTGAACGGGTGCCGCATCAATTGCCGGACAACCCGCATAATCACCGCTACCTCGCCACCAAGCGAGACCGGTCGGGACATTTGCTGACATGACCGCCATCACCATTCGTCCCGAGCAGCCAAGTGATCGCACAGCGATTTTCGCGCTAACCGAGGCAGCGTTTCGTCCGATGC
Source organism: Sphingomonadaceae bacterium (assembly GCA_020630295.1). Classification (GTDB taxonomy): domain Bacteria; phylum Pseudomonadota; class Alphaproteobacteria; order Sphingomonadales; family Sphingomonadaceae; genus Pontixanthobacter. The sequence continues at coordinate 52,689 of JAHDBR010000005.1, read as the reverse complement.
CGTTTAGCAACGGAAGCGAGCCGCATATTATCGATCAATTGCGCAAAGACGGTGATCTGTCGCTTTCTCTAGTGGCAGAGGACGACGAGCGGATTGTTGGACACATCGCCTTTTCGCCAGTTACGATTACAGACGGCGCGCATGGCTGGTACGGACTGGGTCCGGTATCGGTAGAACCGTCTTTGCAAAGGCAGCGCATAGGCTCCCGGCTGATACAGCGCGGGATCGCCGATGTCAGACAGCTTGGCGGCTGCGGAATTGTGCTGCTGGGAAGCACGGAATATTATCCGCGCTTCGGGTTCGAGCATGATGCGAAACTGGTCTATCCCGGACCGCCAGCCGAGAATTTCCAGCGGCTTGTACTGGAAGGCGAACCGCCCGCAGGGACGGTGGCTTACGCCCCGGCGTTTAGATAGCGGCCAATAGACTGGCCCATCCGAACGACGCTGCCGGGTTTTAAATCGGCATTCCAATCGATCCGGTCAGGCTCAAACAGCAGGATTACGGTAGAACCGAGTAGGAACCTGCCCATTTCTGCGCCCGCTTCCAGATGTACAGTTTGCTGTGTCTCATTCGCAGAGCCTGCAGCAAAATCAGTGGTCACAACGTCTTTTTGATGCGGCGGCACCAAACCGCCCCAAACGGTTTCAATGCTGGCCACGATCATTGCGCCGACCATCACGCTGGCCATGGTGCCGTGGGCAGTGCCGAAGATGCAGGACAATCGCTCGTTGCGTGAAAACAGTCGAGGCACCGCTGCCGCTGTTGCTGTATTCACAGAGAACAAATCGCCGGGAATATAGGTGGTACTCTCCAAATCGCCCGCTACCGGCATATGCACCCGGTGGTAATCGCTGGGCGAGAGGTAGATCGTCGCAAACGACCCGCCTTCAAACCCGGCTGCCAGTTCTGCATCGCCGCCGATCAGTTCCTGAACTGTATAGCTTTGCCCTTTCGCCTGAACGACTCGCCCATCCGCAATCTGCCCGATCTGGCTAACAGCGCCGTCGGCAGGGCACAGCACATCTGTCTTTGCATCCGCAAGAGGCCGCATTCCGGGCTTAAGCGTGCGGGTGAAGAAATCATTGAAGGATGTGAACTGGCCAAATTGCCGCTCGGCCTGCGCCATATCGACATTATATGCGTCCGCAAAACGGCGGATCAGCCGGTCACGTAGCCAAGGCCGTTCGCTGCGGGCAATCGCCCCCGCTAACCGCGACAAAGCATGCTGCGGGGCGGCATATTGGGACAGGATGAATAGTTTAGATAGCAAAGCACATGCTCCGGACAGCAACAGAACTGCTGTCGATAGGCGGAGCGCGCCGCTATCTCAATCGGTTAGTGGTGCCAATCGGCAGTTGCCGGCTTAGCGGCTTTCAAACTTCGTCAGGCCCTGACCAAGATTGTTCGGGCCAATATCGAGCTGCGAGCCAGTCCAATCCGCAACAAAAACCGTATTCCGCCGAACCGATGGCGCAAGCCGCGCATCATTTCCGGCGATTTGGAGACCGTCGGAACTACGCAGGTTTTGCTCTGCACCCACTGCGATGAACGCGGAGTAGTTTTCCTTGTTCTGGCCCTGAACGAACCAGTTATTGGTGATCTGGCCAACCGAACCTGCAGGCAGGTCGATCATGTAATTGGTCGCTGTACCGGCAGAGTCATCGAAACTGGAAGATGCCACATCAACACGGGCTGCGCGCGCTTTTACGTAATGGCCGCCTCTTCCCTTCTCGAACCGGCTGCGCGTGACACGCAATTGCCCGTAATCGCCGATATAAAGCGAATGCGCACAACCGCCGCCGCCTTCGCATGTGCCAAGGCCTGAGAAGGTAGATTTATCGATGATGATAATGCCGTTGGGATCATTAGCGGACAGAATGCCCTGCTGGCTATCAAGGAACCAGCTCTGGGCGACTGTCAGATTGCCTTTTTCAAGGCGAATACCCGCGCCGTTGAAGTCGCGCACTTTCATGCCGCGGAAGACGATGCCCGATACGCTGGCATCCGTGCCGCGCAATACCAGCGCCGCTTTTCCTTCGCAGGTGACAGTGTCAAAGATCGCCTTGCCAGGCTCTACCGCCATGTAGGAAACCGAGCCCGCTGACTGGACAGCACATTGGCGGTGAACGCCCGGGGCGATTGCGATAGTGCCTTTGCCGTCGCCAATAGCGTTAACGGCATCCTGCAATTTACTGAAACTGCGTCCGTTCTCCACGATAGTGAAGGAACCGGTATCCTGTGCAAGCAGCGCGCCAGCCGGGATGGCAGCAACAGCCAGAGCAGCAAGGATGCTAACCAGTTTCAGAGAAGGGCGAGCGGGCAGATTTTCGGCGTAATGTTTCATACGCATTGCGATAATGGAAAAGGGTTAACACGTTGCTAAGGCTTTTGGAGCGTAATGCTCCGAACCTGTCCAAGCTCAAACAGACCCGGCGCAGAATGAGCTAGGGCCGCCAGCGCCAGCCGCCTTCGGTCCGGCGCTTGGCTACTACGATAAGACCGATTGTTAGTAGAACCATGCTGGCTACAATGACGATGGAGACTGCTCCGCTTGCATGCTCAAATGTCGCCGCAAGAATAGCCATTGTCACTATGTAACCGCCTAACAAAACCCAGCCTTGCCACGCGATCGGCAATCCAGCGCCGTAGCCGAACTTCTTGGCCGCAAACCAATGGCCGTCTTCAAAGAATTTATGGAGCACCGGTTATTCCTTCCTGTTTTTCGGGGGTCTGCCGCGTTTGGCTGGCTTGGCCATAGGCACATCCTGTCCGCGTTTTGCGAGCGCCTCTCTCAACAAAATCTCGATCTGGGCATTTGCGGACCTCAGTTCAGCCGCGGCAAGCCGTTCGACCGCGGCGTGAACCGCCGGGTCGAGACGTAAAGCGAATGCTTTCTTGCCGGATGAGGAGGGCATGGTTCGTTCCCGCCGCGTTTAGTACAGAGAGCCCGCATTAACGACCGGATGGGTTTCCTTCTCTCCGCAGAGAACCACCAGCAGATTGGAAACCATTGCGGCACGCCGCTCGTCATCAAGATCGACAATATCGTCCTGCTTCAGTTTGGTCAGCGCGTCTTCCACCATGCCAACAGCACCCAGGACAATCTTTTTGCGTGCTGCGATAATCGCATCGGCTTGCTGCCGTTTGAGCATCGCGCTTGCAATTTCAGATGCATAGGCGAGATGCGTCAGACCAGCTTCATCTACTACAATACCGGCAACCACTAACCTCTCGTTCAATTCTTCCAACAATTCCCGATTGATAGTTTCGCCGCCAGACCGAAGGGTCACCTCTTCACCCTCGAAATCATCATAGGGGTGGCGCGAACCAACAGTCCGCAAACCTGCCTCAATCTGGATGTTCACGAATTCCTTGTAATCGTCGACATCGAAACTTGCCTGCGCGGTATCCGCAACACGCCAAACGACATTACAGGCAATTTCAATCGGATTGCCGCGCAGATCGTTGATCTTCACCTTTTCGGAATGGATATTGTGTGCACGCGCGCTGATCTTTTTACGCATCATCCACGGCCATACCCAGCGCAGACCTTCGGTACGCTCCGATCCGCAATATTCGCCAAACAATGTAATTACGGCGGCCTGATTCGGCTGGATCATAAAGAAGCCCGCGCTGACAATAAGCAGGCCGAGAAGCGAACCGATGAGCGACATAGCGAACATCACTTTTTCACCCTTGCCTGCACCATCCATCGGCACGGCGCCCGATACGATGAGAAAAGCACCTGCCACCAAAGCGACGAGCACCAATAGCATAATGTACCCGTTAAAGGTTTTTGACGGCCTTTCGCGGCTGATATTCATTCCCTGCTGCAATTCAGACATGATTGCTCCTTTCGATATAATTATGATATCATATTTATATCAGGGATGGGAAAAGTCAATCGAAACCGGATCGTCTTGGTCAAGCGGCCAGATCAATGTTGGCGGATTACCTCGAGAAATGCTTCGCCGAATGCAGTTAGTTTTTTGCTCCCGACACCGCTAATCTCGCCAAATGCGGCAAGCGTAGCAGGGCGCTTTTCTGTCATGTCGCGCAAAGTGGCGTCATTGAAGATTACATAGGGCGGCACCTGTGCGTCTTTGGCCAGAGTGCGCCGTAATTCGCGCAAGGCTTCAAACAGCGGATCTCCCACCGGGTTCGGGGTCGAACCGCGCGCACCGCTCCGCCCGCTTCGGGGCCGCTTGGGCGGAATGACTATCCCCACAGGCACCTCTCCGGTGAGAATTTCCTTGGCATCACCGGCCAGGGCTAGCCCGCCATGCTCGGTCGTCACCAGCGCGCCCCGCGCCTGCAACGCGCGCGCCAAAGGCTGGAGTAGCCTTGCCTCTTCCCCATGCACGATACCGAACACGCTCAGCGCGTCGTGACCGCGCTGCGCAACCCGATCATCATGGCTGCCGGTTAGCACTTTCTGGATGTGGCCAAAACCAAAGCTCTGACCAGTTCGGTAAACCGCAGACAGGAGCTTTCTGGCAGTTTCTGTCGCGTCTGTGACCTCTGGTGGTTCGAGACAATTGTCGCAATTGCCGCAAACCGCTGCGGGACTTTCACCGAAATGGCGCAGTAAAATGGCGCGCCGGCAATCGGGTGTTTCTACCAAAGATGCGAGAATATCGAGCCGCGCACGTTCGTCATTCCGGCGATCTTCGGGAAGTTCCGTGAGCCGCTGGCGCGCCTGAGCGAAATCACCCGCGCCCCAAAGCATAACCGCCCTCGCAGGATCGCCATCGCGTCCAGCCCGTCCCGTCTCCTGATAATATGCCTCGATTGATTTCGGGATACCCGCATGGGCGACAAACCGGACATCGGGTTTGTCTATACCCATTCCGAACGCGATCGTGGCGACGATTACCATATCTTCAGAGGCGACAAATTCCGCCTGATTGGCCGCCCGCTCTTCGCTGGGTAAACCCGCGTGATAGGGTGCAACTCGGCGACCTGTCGCTGCGGCCAGCTTGGCTGCCAAATCTTCTACCTTCTTGCGGGTCGGAGCATAGACAATGCCAGGACCGGGCGTTTCTGCCATCAGATCCGTAATCTGGCGGACCGGGTTATCACGGTAGCGCACACCGTAACGGATGTTCGGGCGATCAAACCCCGCCAGTACCAGCCCCTCTTTGGGAATACCCAGCTGCCCCAGCACATCCTTGCGCGTGCGCGCATCCGCTGTGGCCGTCAGCCCCAGTCGCGGAACATCGGGAAAATCATCCATCAAAGACTGCAGCTGCCGGTAGTCCGGCCGAAAGTCATGGCCCCATTCTGAAACGCAATGCGCCTCGTCAATGGCGAACAAAGCGATTCGCGATTCAGTCAAAAACGACCGGAATTGCGGTTGGCTGGCGCGTTCAGGTGCAACATATAGTAAATCAAGATTTCCGGCTCGATACGCATCCATTGTTTCGCGCCAGTCGCTATCGGCGCTCGTCAGTGTGGCAGCGCGGATACCGTTTGCACGCGCAGAACGCAGCTGATCATGCATCAACGCAATCAACGGGGAGATGACCACGCATGTGCCATCGAGAATTGCGGCAGGTAGCTGATATGTAAGTGATTTTCCTGCGCCAGTGGGCATGATGGCCAGTGCAGACTGGCCTTCCAATATGCGCGCAAGTACATCTATCTGGCGCCCGCGAAAGTCATCAAAACCGAATATTTCGCGCAGCTTGTCCCGTGCGTTTTGCATGGTGTTTTCTGGGTCAGTATGTGCGGACATGATAGCTCCATGGCAGAGCAAACGCAGCGCTGGAATCCCGTTCATCCACATTTGCCCTTTGCGGCGTGGATAAGCCTTGTCTAATGTCTGCGAGTCGCTGGCTTGTTAGACGCTAGCTCTGACACGAATTTTTTAGGGGAGTATTACAATGAAGAAAATCGCATATACCGCATTCGCATCGACCGCCGCTCTGGCCTTGGCCGCTTGCGGCACTGCAGAAGACGCATCGGCTGATGCTGAAGCTGAAACCGTGGAAATGGCTGCTGACGAAGCAGTAGAAGGCGCTGAAGCACCTGCTGAAGACGCTGCAGTGACAGCTGAAACTGCTGCTGCAGATGCCGCTGAAGGTGCTGCAGAAGGCGCTGCCGTGACTAGCGAAGCTGTCGAAGCTGAAGCAGAAGATGCTGGTGACGCTGCAGAAGCAGCTGCTGCTGATGCCGCTGCTGCAGCCGCCGGTGCAGTTGAAGATGCAGCCCGCGAGAAAGCGGACGAAATCATCGATCGTGCTACGGACGCAGCTGAAGACGCGATGTAAATTTTCGCGCTTTTGCGACTTTAAGAAACGGGCGTGCCGCTGGTGCGCCCGTTTTCTTTTGTCCGTACCCAAGATGTGCGGGCGCACCCTCAAGCTCGTTAATCTGCGGCTTCCCCTTTGGCTTCACCGCGCTATGGTGACGGCATGACCAGAAAGATACTGATGCTGCTCGCCACAGGCGCGCTGGCCGCCTGCGGAGCCTCTGATAACGAGCCGGGTCCCGGCGGTGTGACAGTTGGCGAGGCGCGCGCGCTCGACGAAGCCGCGGCCATGATAGAAGCCAAGCGCTTACCCGCCCGACAAGATGAAGAAGCCTCCGCTGCCGAAGAAAACACGGAGCCGGATACTGCCGATGAGCCGGCTGATACAGAAGGCACCGACTCTGCCAGCGAGCCGGAAACAGAACCGGACAGCGAATAATGACCGCGCTGACAACCACTTAGAACGAGAGGGCCCGCCCATGGCAGAGACAGAGCAAGCGGATGGAATGGATCCGGAAATTTTTGACCAGTTCATCGATCAGCTTAAACGCTATGTTCGCGAGCGCCTCATACCGGCGGAACCCCAAGTCATTGCCGATGACGCAATTCCCGAAGAGCTGATCGCAGAAATGCGCGAAATGGGGCTTTTCGGCCTCACTATGCCTGAGGAATATGGCGGGTCGGGCATGAATGTGCCGCAATATGTGGAGACGATACGGGTACTCAGCTACGCGCTGCCCGCCTATCGCTCCATAACCTCGATCAATCTGGGTATGGTGTGCTCTGCGCTGAAAAACTCCGGCACACAGGACCAGAAGGCGGAATGGCTCCCACGGCTCGCCGCTGGGGAAATTGCCTGCTTCGGCCTGACAGAACCGGGGTCCGGATCGGATAGCGCAGCGATGGCCACTACGGCCAAACGCGATGGTAACGGATATGTGCTGAACGGGTCCAAACGTTACATTACGAATGCGCCCCATGCGAAGCTGGCGCTGATCATGGCGCGTACTAATGACGAGGCCCTGCCAAAGAATGCCCATGTCAGCGCGTTTCTGGTGGATATGGAAACTGCGGGCATCAGCGTGGGCAAACCCGACCGGAAAATGGGTCAATCGGGCAGCCATATTGCCGATATCTATCTCGATGATGTGAAAATTCCCGGCGACGCCCTGCTGGGCGGAGAGGAAGGTCGCGGTTTTGCGACTGCGATGCAGAGCCTGGATAATGGCCGCCTGTCGGTTGCCGCTGCAGGCGCAGGCTATGCACGGCGGATTCTGGATACGGCGGTAAAATACGCCAATGAGCGTAAAGCATTTGGCGAACCGATCGCGCAGTTCCAGCTGATTCAGGCGATGCTCGCCGACAGCGAGGCCGAAATCTACGCCGCTGAATGTATGCTGCGCGATGCCAGTGCCAAGGCGAACGCGGGCAAAGCGATCATCGAATGCGCAAGCACCAAAATGTTCTCCTCCGAAATGTGCGGCCGGGTGGCTGACCGCTGCGTACAAATTCACGGCGGTGCCGGCTATCTGGCGGAGTACGAGGCCGAACGTTTCTTTCGCGACAGCCGCATCTACCGCATTTACGAAGGGACCACCCAGATCATGCAGCTGGTCATTGCCAAGCAAATGCTACGTAACTTCGCTGCCGGAGTGGACGCGTAAATGTACAATTTGCTGAGCGGTCTGTCGCTGGTCGAAGTTTCCAGCTTCGTGGCTTCGCCCACGGCCGGGCTCTATTGCGCGCAGATGGGTGCCGAAGTGATCCGGGTCGACCAGATCGGCGGAGGTCTTGACTATGACCGCTATCATCTGACCGAGGAAGGGCGTTCGCTCAGCTGGGAAAATCTGAACCGGGCGAAGAAAAGTGTCGCGGTTAATATGCGCACTGCCGAGGGGCGCGAACTGGTGCAGGAACTGGCACGGAAAACCGGTCAGCTGGTTACCAACGTGCCGGAAGCCAGCTTTCTCAGCCACGAAACGCTGAAATCAGGCCGCGACGACATGATCACCGTGCGTATCATGGGGTGGGGTGATGGCCGTCAGGCGATGGACTTCACCGTCAACGCTGCCAGCGGTTATCCAATGATGACGGGCCCCGCAGACTGGGATCCGGACAGCGCGCCGCCGGTCAACCAGCTGCTGCCCGCCTGGGATTTTATTTGCGGCGCCTATACTGCGTTCGCGCTCATGGCGGCTCTGCGTCACCGCGATGCTACGGGCGAAGGGGGCGAGGTGCGCATCCCCTTGGGCGATGTGGCGATTGGCACTGTCGCCAATAGCGGGGCGATGGCAGAAATGCTGTATCGCGGCAGTGACCGGGAACGATTAGGCAACGCAATATGGGGCGCTTTCGGACGGGACTTCCGTTCCAAAGACGGCAAGCGGTTTATGGTTGCGGCGCTGACATCCAAACAATGGGCCGGGCTTGTGGAGGCATTCGGTTTGGCCGCTCAAATTGCCAAGCTGGAAGAAAAGCATGGCGTCCAATTCGCCCATAGCGATCATTTTCGCTTCACGTACCGGGAAGAGCTTTTCTCTTTATTCCAGTCTGTTGCGGACACTCTGAATTATGAAGCTCTGGAAACACGGTTGCGGGCGGCAGGCACCACCTTCGAACGTTACCGTACCATGCATGAAGCCGCCACTGACCCGCAGCTTGTGACCGAAAATCCGCTGTTCACCGTCTCCGATGCAAACCCCAGCGGGTTCGAATATCCTGCAGCAGGTCCGTTCGCCAACATACCCGAACAATCTCGCGGCGCTCCGCATCCCGCACCATATCTGGGCGGCAACACTGAAGAAATTCTGGCCGAACGGCTAGGTCTCGGCTCCGGTGAAATCGGCAAGCTGATGGATGCAGGCATTGTGGCGCCCAGCGATCAAGGCAGTTTTTAACCCATTTGGGGAATAGCAATATGACACTCAGACGCGTTGCCATCGTAGATCCGTTACGAACGCCAGTGGGCAAATTTCTTGGCTCACTCGCGCCTTTGGAAGCAGGTGATCTGGGCGCGATCATCCTCAAAGCCTTGATTGAACGTAGCGGTCTAGACCCGGAGCGCGTCGATGATGTGGTCTTCAGCCAGGGATATGGCAGCGGCGAAGCGCCCTGTATTGGCCGGTGGAGCTGGCTAGCCGCTGGGCTGCCGATCGAAGTACCAGGGTATCAGCTGGACCGCCGGTGCGGGTCCGGATTGCAAGCAGTGGTCAACGCAGCAATGATGATTCAAACCGGTTCCGCAGATGTGATCGTTGCGGGCGGTGTCGAAAGTATGTCCAACGTAGAACATTATTCTACCGACATCCGCAAAGGCGCCCGGTTTGGCGATCTAACTCTGCATGACCGGCTGACACGCGGGCGGGTGATGAGCCAGCCGATCGAACGTTTCGGCGTGATCTCTGGCATGATCGAGACTGCAGAGAATCTGGCCAAGGATTACAATATCACCCGCGAAGCCTCCGATGCTTACGCCGTGCGCAGCCACCAGAATGCGGCGGCAGCATGGGATGCGGGCAAGTTCGACGCCCAGCTGGTGCCAGTGGCTATCCCGCAGCGTCGCGGCGATCCGGTCATGTTCGCAAAAGATGAAGGTTTTCGCGGCGATGCCAGCATGGACAGCTTGGGCGGTTTGCGCGCTATCGAAGGCAGGACGAACCCCGATGCGGTTGTGACCGCAGGAAATGCCAGCCAGCAAAATGATGCCGCAGCCGCGTGCCTTGTGGTTGCCGAAGACAAACTGGCAGAATTGGGATTGGAGCCGATGCTATGGTTCGATAGCTGGGCGGCTGCCGGCTGCGATCCGGCACGTATGGGCATCGGACCTGTACCGGCTGTTGACCGGCTATTCGCCCGATCCGGTAAAAGCTGGAGCGATGTGGATATGGTAGAGCTGAACGAGGCGTTCGCGCCGCAAGTTCTGGCCGTGCTGAAAGGCTGGGGTTGGAGCGAGGATGACAGCCGCATGGAAATGCTCAATGTGAATGGTTCGGGCATCTCGCTGGGTCATCCGATCGGCGCTACCGGAGGGCGCATTCTGGCTGATATGGCGCATGAAATGCACAGGCGCGATGCGAAGTTCGGACTGGAGACAATGTGCATCGGCGGCGGTCAGGGCATCGCCGCATTGTTCGAGCGTGCTACCTGATGACCGGCCAATGGGATGACTGGATCGGGCGTTCGAACACACAAAGCGATCTGATTGATCAAGCTGTCTCCAACCGTTGGCACGCCGCTTTTGACCGCAAGCAAAAGGACGACATTGCCCAGCCCCAAGGTCTGCATTTTTGCCTCTGCACCCCGGAGGCCGCCACTGCAGAATTGGGGCAGGACGGGCACCCCGCGCGCACAAACGCAGCGGACGGTATCTATCCGCCAATACCGCTACCGCGCCGCATGTGGGCAGCCAGCGACATCACATTTTTAAAACCGTTGTCCATTGCCCAGCGGGTGGAACGTACGTCCGAAGTGATCTCCGTATCCGAGAAAGCCGGCAAGAGCGGAAAGCTCGCTTTCCTTGAATTGCAGCATGTGTGGATGGCGGGCGGCGAGGAGGCGATTCGCGAAAACCAAACGCTGGTCTACCGCGAGGCTGCTGCCAGTACCGCGCCGCTATCCCCTCCCCAAATATCACACGGCAGTTTTGACCATAATAACTGGGATGCCTCGGCCACCATCACGCCGGAGGAGAAATTGCTGTTTCGCTTCTCGGCTATGACATTCAACACGCACCGAATTCACTATGACCTGCCATATGCACGCGATGTGGAGCGGTATCGCGGGCTGGTGGTACATGGCCCGCTAATAGCATCCAGACTTATGCAGCTGGTCGCTGATACGCATGGCGAAAATACGTTGAGCAGGTTTTCTTTCCGTGCCGTCAGCCCCGCCATCGCCGGAGAGCCCCTGCACCTTGCGATGCGGCAGGATGCGGACGGCTTGGAGCTTGGAGCGTTTGCCGATGACGGTCGGCAGACCTTGTCTGCCCGCGCGTCATTGGCCTGATCGCCCGTCAATCCAGCGGATAAGGCGCAATCGGCTGGATCACATTATAGGTTTCTTCGAGCGGTTCATGGCCCAGCTGCGGAAACTCCAATTCCGGCGGCTCCACATGGGTATCCGGCAAACGGTCCAGCAAATCACGGACCAGCGTCAAACGGCCATGTTTCTGGTCGTTGAAATCCACCAGCGTCCATGGTGCGTGATCCGTATGGGTCGCCTTTAACATCGCTTCACGGGCTTCGGTATAGGCCGCATATTTCTCCCGCGCAGCCAAATCAATGGGCGATAATTTCCAGCGTTTGAGCGGATCGTCCAGTCGCTCTGCCAGCCGTTCCTCCTGATTATCCTGATCTGTGGTCAGCCAGTATTTGAACAGCAAGATACCATCATCGGTCAGCATCTTTTCAAATTTGGGCGCCTCTTCCAGAAATCTGGCTACCTTGTCGTCGCTAGTGAAGCCCATCACTTTTTCCACGCCTGCGCGATTATACCAGCTGCGATCTAGCAACACGATTTCTCCGGCGGCGGGGAGATGCGGGACATAACGCTGGAAATACCACTGCGTCATTTCCGTTTCATTCGGTTTTGACAGGGCAACTACCCGGCATTGGCGCGGGTTCAACCGCTGGCTGACAGCCCGGATTGCCCCGCCCTTGCCCGCAGTATCGCGCCCTTCAAAAATGACACAAATCCGCGCGCCGGTATGCCGCGCCCAACGAGCCATGCCGACCAGTTCTTCTTCCAGAGGCTCCAGGAGCCTGTCATATTCCTTGCGTTTCAACTTCGGCATTTGAAGGGTCCTTATTTGTCACGTAACCTTACGGCTGCTAGAGGGCTTCACCAGTATTATGGCAACTCTTACAGAACCGAAAAGCGATTTCTCAGCGCTTCCCGAAATGCCGGCCGATGTGTTCACCGCGCCGCTGCAAAAACCTGCGCATCTTGGTGATGACTGGCTTGAGCCGAAACAGGCAGAGTATGGCCCCGATCAGGACGCGATCTGGGACGATTTGTTCAATCGGCAAATGAGCGTTTTACCGGGCCGTGCGGCCACTGCCTTTATGGAAGGGACCGAGAAACTCGATCTGGGCCGGGGCGGGGTACCCGATTTTGGCCGGATTTCGGAAGAGCTGGATAAGCTCACCGGATGGAGCGTGGTTCCGGTTCCAATGCTGATCCCCGATCACGTATTCTTTTGGCATCTTGCGAACCGCCGTTTTCCGGCTGGTAACTTCATCCGCACACGCGAGACGTTCGACTATATTCAGGAACCGGACGTGTTCCATGACGTGTTCGGCCACGTGCCCATGCTGACTGATCCGACATATGCCGATTATATGCAGGAATATGGCCGGGCGGGTTGGAAGGCGATGAAGTATAACCGGCTGAAAGCACTTGGAGCGCTATACTGGTACACGGTGGAATTCGGCCTCATCATGGAAGGGGATGACGTGCGCGCATATGGCGCAGGTATTCTTTCAGGTCCGACAGAAGTGGTCTTCGCGACCGAGGCTAAAAGCCCGAACCGTATTATGCTGAATGTCGACCGGGTTATGCGTACGGATTATGTCATTAGCGATTTGCAGCCGACATATTTCGTCATTGAAAGCTTTGACGACCTTTTCCGCCAAACTGTAGAGCGGGATTTTGACCGTCTCTACACGAATTTGCCGCCAGCTTTTACCTATGCGAACTCGGCAATTATCGATGTGGACTACGTGGTGAGCCGCGGAACGCAGGAATACCTGCTGCGCGGCGGCAGAGGGAGCGGCGCTGAAGCAGTCTAGGCTTAGCGCGACCGCTTTGAGCTAACGATGTGAACGAGGGCCAGAAACGCAGCTGCCCCTAGCGCGCCAAACAATATGGTCGCCGGAGTGATGCTGTCCGCCAGAGACGTCGATGCGGCAAACGCACCCACAACGATAGCTCCCGCAACGCCCGACAGAACGTAGAGTGCAGCCTTGCGGTATTCATTCACCGCGAGAACAATCGAAGACAACCAGCCGAGGACCCCCCCGACAGCAAAAAGAATCAACAAGCCCATTTTCTATCCAAAATCTGTTTCAAATTAAGAACGCAGATTTCAGCGGCTTTGTTCCAAAAACTCTTTATGTTTCAATGTAAAATTTGATAATCAGTTAGAATATAGCCAATAATGCGCAGCCGAGCGCAACGCGGTAAACCACAAATACCAGCATTGATGCTTTGCGCAGGAAGTTCATGAGGAACACCATCGTGACCAGCGCAGCAACAAAGGTGAATGCTCCGGTAATCACCGCATCCATCTGCATTTGCGCCGATGCATCCGCCAGATCGAGAGCCGCCAGCAATCCGGCTCCGGCCACGGCGGGGATTGCCAGCAAGAACGAGAAGCGCGCCGACTCCACACGTGAATAGCCCAGCGCACGTGCCGCAGTCATGGTCGCGCCTGAACGGCTTGTGCCCGGGATCAACGCCATGGCTTGCGCAATGCCCACCAGCACAGCATCGCGCAGTGTCAGATCTTCGTAGCTTTTGTGCTGTTTACCCCAATAATCAGCCGCACCCAGCAGCAAGCCGTAGATGATCAGGTTGATAGCAACCAGATCGGTCGTACGGAAATCATCAAGATAGCCATTCAGCTTCACAAACAGGCCGAGGACCACCGCCGGAATAGTGCCCGCCAATACGAACAGGAACATCTTGCGCTGGACCGGATCATCTCCGAGCCCGATGGTCGCGAAACCGCCGCGCGCCAATCCCATCACGTCCTTGCGGAAATAGATAATGATCGCGAGCAAGGAGCCAATATGGACGGCGACATCGATTAGCGGACCTTGATCGGGAAGATCGGTCAAATGCGGAATCAGGATCAAATGGCCCGATGACGAGATCGGCAGAAATTCCGTGATACCTTGCACAATGGCAATCAACAGCTGCTGGAATAACGTCATGGTCGTGTTCGTTCCGTAACTCGGTAAGGCCGGCAGGCGGCACAAGAAAAGGCCGAACCGCATATGCGCGGTCCGGCCTGCTCCATGGCGGTTTCGCCAGTTTCAGGCAAGACAGGATAGAACCCGTCCAGCTCTTTTAGATGGGCCAGTCTCAGCCCGCCTTCTGTCAGATCACCAGATGCTGATGCGTTCTTCCGGCGGCAGATACATCTCGTCATCCTCGGTAATGCCGAATGCCTCGTACCAGGCGTCCATATTACGCACGACACCATTTACGCGGAATTCTTCCGGGCTGTGACTATCCGTGCGCAAGCGCTGACGGGCATTGTCTTCGCGTTGCTGCGAACGCCAGACTTGCGCCCAGGCGAGGAAGAAGCGCTGGTCACCGGTAAGGCCGTCAATCACAGGCGCTTCTTTGCCGCCAAGCGACAATTTATAGGCACGATAGGCGAGGCTCAGTCCGCCCAGATCACCGATATTCTCACCGAGAGTGAAGCGACCATTTACGCAAGTCTTGCCGTCATCAAGCGGGCAAAACGCATTATATTGCGCAACCAGGGCATCGCCCAATTTGTCGAATGCCGCGCGGTCCGCATCGGTCCACCAATTGCGCAGTTCGCCTTTGCCATCAGACTTCGATCCCTGATCATCGAAACCATGGCCAATTTCATGGCCGATAACGCCGCCGATTGCGCCGTAATTTACCGCCGGATCAGCGCTCAGTCCAAAGAAGGGCTGCTGCAGAATGGCCGCAGGGAAAACGATTTCGTTCTTGGTTGGATTGTAATAGGCATTCACTGTCTGCGGCAGCATAAACCATTCAGTCCGGTCAATCGGCCCGCCCAGCTTGCTGACATTATCTTTCAGCGACCAGGCTTCTGCAGCGATGGAGTTGGCCAGCGGATCATCACCCGTGATGGCCAAGCCTTCATAGGTTTCCAGATTGTCGCGGTAACCGATCTTCGGATCGAAAGTGCCCAATTTGGCGCGCGCTTCGACCTTGGTGGCATCGCCCATCCATTCAATTTCGGAAATGCTCTCTGCCATGGCTACGCGCAGGTTGGCGACCAGTTCATCCATCGCGGCCTTGCTTTCCGGCGGGAAGTAACGCTCGACATAGGATTTACCGACCAATTCGCCCAATGCGCCTTCAGTCGCCGAGATCGCACGTTTCCAGCGCGGACGCTGCTCAGGAGTACCGCGCAGTTTCTTGCCGTAAAATTCAAAACTGGCTTCATCGAATTTGCTCGGCAGCACGCCCGAATTATTGGAGAGGAACCCTTTCATGGTCCACGCCTGAAGCGTGGGCAGCCCGGTTTCCTGCAGAACTTTGAACATTCCCGGCATACCCGTGCCGATTTTGCTCAGCGTTTCTTCGGTTAGACCCAGCTCCTTGGCCCGCTCTTCGCTTGGCGGTACTGCGCCGATCACAAATTTCGGTGACGCGTCGAAGCCGATTTCTTTCAGAACCGTCTCAAGCGGGAAACCATCCGCCATTTCGGTCAGCTCAGCCGGAGTGAACGCGTTATATGTCAGATCGCGATTGCGGCTGACTGTACGGTCCCACAACACTTCACGCGCCAACCGTTCCTCGAATTGATACACCGCCATCGCTGCCTGTTCCGGATCGGAATAGCCTGCTTCCTTCATCAGAAATGTCAGATATTCGCGGTACTGGGCCTGGATTTCCATGCCCTTCTCGCTGGTGTCGGTGTAGTAATCACGATCTGGCAGACCAATGCCGCCAACACCCATATAAACGACATATTGGTCAGATTGTTTGGCATCCACATTCACAAATCCGCCAACAGGTGACGGATAGCCCGGGCGGCCCCAAAGCTTCGCCAGATCTTCTAGCGAGGAAGCAGTCGCGATCGCTGTCATGTATGGATAGGCTGGCTGCAAACCTTTCGCGTCAATCGCGTCTGTATCCAGAAATGCATTATACGCATCAACGATGCGCTGTTCGTCCGAAGTCAGCGTGTCTTTGGCAACCAGTTCATCAACCAGTGCCTTCACATCCGAAGTCGATTTCTCACGCAGTAGGTTAAACGCGCCGAAGCGCGAAAATTCAGCTGGCAGCGGATTGGCATCGAGCCATTCCTGATTAACATAAGCGAAGAAATCATCGCCGGGTTTGATACTGTCTGAAAGAAGTGCGGGATCTACACCCCATTCACCAAAGCTCATCGTCGGCGTTGCCACCTCGGCAGCTTTTTCGGTCTTTTCAGTATGGTCATCAGCCATTGCGGGCGAGGCCACGGCAAGCGCCACTGCGCTAACGCCGGCGGTCAGAAAAATGCGGATCATAAATGTGTGCTCCCTAAACGCGTTGCGCCCTGATCGGAACGCAATGCAATGCCGAACTGATTACGGGATTAGCGCAGGCTGCGTTGCCCCTGATCGGTCATATTGGGCACTTTGTCGAAAAGGTCGGTTACGGGCAAGCAGAATGCCTCTGGTTCGGCCTAGGAACTAAACTTTGGCGGTTGCCTAAGAAGCGCCGGTAAATTGCAGCGCGGCCAATCGGCTGTACAACCCGCCAGCGTCCGCCAGCTCATTATGCGTACCCTGCTCGACGATCCGTCCGGCCTCCAGCACAACAATGCGGTCCGCAGCCCGGACTGTGGCAAGCCGGTGGGCTATGACCAAGGTGGTCCGTGTCGCCATAAGGTTATCGAGTGCCAGCTGCACCGATTGCTCGCTTTCGGCATCAAGCGCGCTGGTTGCCTCATCCAAAAGCAATATCGGAGCATCGCGCAGCAAGGCCCGGGCGATTGCCATACGTTGCTGTTGTCCGCCCGACAGGCGCGTACCGCTTTCGCCCAGATATGTATCCAGACCGTCCGGCAGGTCGCGCAGGAAGTGTTCTGCATTGGCGGCCCGCGCAGCCTCCCAGATGTCTTCATCCGTCGCGTCCCAATTACCGTAGCGCAGATTGTCCCGTGCATTGGCGGAAAACAAAACGCCCTCCTGCGGCACGAGCGCAATCCGTCTGCGGATATCGGCAGGATCGGCGCTGGTCAGCGGCACACCGTCAACGCGGATCGTGCCGCCTTGCGGATCGTAGAACCGTTCGACCAACTGGAAGATGGTGGATTTCCCGCCGCCAGAAGGCCCGACAATCGCCACCGTTTCGCCCGGTTCAACTTCGAGGCTGAAATCCTTCAAGGCCGCCGTATCAAGGCGTGTAGGATAGCGGAAAGTCACGTTTCGGAATGACAGGCTGCCGCGCGGCGGCTCTGGCAGTTGCATGGGCCGTTCCGGCGGAGCGATAGTAGGCTTTTCCTCAAGCAATTCGCTTAACCTGCTGGCTGCCCCTGCTCCGCGCAGGAGATCTCCATAGACCTCTGTCAGAGATCCGAACGCGCCCGCAACCAAACCGCCGGTGAGCACAAATGCAGCAATCGTACCGCCGCTGATATCGCCGCTGGCAACGCCGTTTGCCCCCGTCCACATCAACATGGTGATGGAGCCGAAGATCATGAAAATTATGACCGAAGTCATCATTGCGCGGATCAGAATACGGCGCTTGGCAACGGCGAAGGTGCGTTCCACAGCTTCGCCGAAGCGGGCTCCTTCGCGGTTTTCCTGATTGAATGCCTGAACAATTTTCATGCCGCTCAACACTTCTGTCACCATTGCGCCCACATCGGCCACACGGTCCTGACTGGTGCGGCTAACGTTTCGCAAACGGCGGCCAAATACGGTGATGGGGATGACAATGGCGGGAATGACCAACGCCAGCCCCAGCGTCATCTGCGGGGCGAGGTAGAACAGGTAAATGGTTCCGCCGATGGCCATCAACGTATTACGCAGCGCGACAGATACGGTGGTCCCCACAACCTGCTCAATCAGAGTTGTATCCGATGTCATCCGGCTGGAGATTTCTTTGGGACTGTTTTCCTCATAAAATCCCGGCGCGAGGCGCAGCAGGTTTTGTTGCACCTTCAGCCGTATGTCCGCGACAACGCGTTCACCAATCCAGCTGACATAGTAAAAACGCAGCGCGGTGCCGATGGCCAACACGCCCACCACCATCAACAGCAGGCGGAAGGAATCTGCGATCTGGTCGGGGTTGCCGCCTTCAGCAAAGCCTTGGTCGATAATCGCCTTGAAATAGGCCGGTATCGCCAGAGTTGCGGACGCGGTAATCAACAATGCGATTGCCGCCAGTACCAGATGGCCGGGATATTTGATTGCCGCATCAAACACCATTTTCAGCGGCTTAAGCGATCGGGGCGCCTTGGGCCGATCAGGATCAGACCTTTGCCGCCGGAACAGCGAGCGTTTTGCAGGCTTGTCTGCGGCTTCCAATGTGGCTTGATCTGCATCCATACCGTGGCAGATAGGGACTAGCCGGGGCAAAATCCACACGCCGATCCCGAATTGCCCGCGATTCCGCATTGTTAATTTGCAACTTGGCCGCAAGCGCCTAATGGTGCGCTGCACAATAGATTAAAACACAGCTTCCGCCGCAGGGGACTATATTTGCTTTATCACGCTTACGAAATGCAACGCGCCTGGCTGTCGAGCGCCAGTGCCTGGGCCTCTATCGGTGCAGAAATGCTGTCTAACCCGCGCTTGCCGATGGGGTACATGGGTCTTGGCCCTATGGCTGCATCAGCGCTGGAAGTGTTTGCCCACGCAGCCGCGCCTTACGGCAAACCGGAATTCGGCATAGAGAGCGTCGAGCTGGGCGATGCCACTCACGCCGTTACCGAGTCGACTGTAGTACACAAACCGTTCGGCAATCTTATGCATTTCATCCGCGATGATCTGCCAAAAGATGCCCCTAAACTTCTGATCGTTGCCCCGATGAGCGGGCATTATGCGACATTGCTGCGCGGTACGGTCGAACGGATGGTGGAGAACTGCGAAGTATTCATCACCGATTGGGCGGATGCCAAAACCGTTCCGACAAGCGAAGGGCTGTTCGACCTCGACGATTATATCGATTATCTGGTCGAGTTTCTCGAGCATATCGGTCCGGACGCGCATATGATGGCCGTGTGCCAGCCATCCGTACCAGCCTTCGCTGCCACCGCGATCATGAACCGCGAGAAGCACCCGTGCACGCCTAAAACGCTGACAATGATGGGCGGCCCGATTGATACGCGTGAAAGCCCGACCACAGTCAATGATCTGGCCATGGAGCGGTCAATCGGATGGTTCCGCGAAACAGTGATTGCCACGGTCCCTCTGAACCATAAGGGTGCCGGACGGCGCGTCTATCCGGGCTTTTTACAGCTCACCAGCTTTATGAGCATGAATTTGGGTGCGCATATCCAGTCGCATTATGAGATGTTCAAACATCTTACAGCGGGCGACGATGTCAGCGCCGATGCCACCAAAGATTTCTATGACGAATATCGCAGTGTCTGCGACATGACCGCCGAGTTTTACCTGCAAACCGTGGCTGAGGTGTTCCAGAAACACTCGCTGCCAAACGGTACTTTTGTGCATCGGGGTCAAGTGGTTGATCTGTCCACCATCACCAAGACTGCGATTTTGGCGGTTGAAGGCGAACGCGACGATATTTCAGGCCTCGGTCAAACCAAGGCTGCGCTGACACTGGCAGCCAAGCTGCCGGAGAAGAAAAAGCGGTATTACATGGCCGAAGGCGCAGGCCATTACGGTATTTTCAACGGCAGCAAATGGCGCGACAAGGTCGCCCCGGTGGTTGAAGAATTCATCGCCGAGCACGGCTGATCAGTCTGGCGGAAGCGTCTTCGGCGTCTGCGCAAAACTGAAAATCTGTTTGATGATTCTACGCGCCAGCAGCAACAGCCAGATGGTCAGCGCGAGCAGTACAATCGCAATGCCGCCTGCGAAATAGGGATACTCGTACGCGGCGTAGAGCAGGCCCGCAGTCGCCACATCCTCAGCGGTTGAGACAGCTACATTTGTGACCGGTTCCGGGCTGGTATTCACGACTGCTCTCGCACCCGCTTTTCCCCCATGCGCCAATAAAGCGCCGCCGCCTCCAAGCAGGAAAGACACTACCTGCGTGGCCGGATCGGAGGGATCGACAATTGCCAGCGCCAGCAATGCACCGCCCACCGGACGGATCAGCGTGTGCACTGTGTCCCAGACAGAATCGAGCCATGCCACCTTATCGGCAAAGAACTCGCACACCGCTGCAACACCGGCCACGCCCATCACCCACGGATTGGCAAGCACCTGCAGGCTCTCAAGATGTTCCGGCAACGGGACCACGCCTGCGCGCATGGCAATACCGGTGGCCAGCACCGACAGATACAAACGCCAGCCGGACAGCAAGCTAACGCTGCCGGCGATCCCGATGATTTCCATAATACCCAAAGCGGCCCACCCTCCTGTTGAAAGGAGAATGAGCCGCTAGAGATCGTTTGGCAAGTTTACATAACTCGCCGGTGATAGGAGCGCTTAGAAAATCTCGAACAGACCTGCTGCGCCCATGCCGCCGCCGACACACATGGTGACAACGCCGTATTTGGCTTTGCGGCGCTGACCTTCGCGTAGAATGTGGCCGACACAGCGCGCGCCGGTCATTCCGTATGGGTGACCGATCGAGATTGATCCGCCATTGACGTTCAGCTTGTCATTATCGATGCCAAGCTTATCGCGGCAGTAAAGAACCTGAACCGCAAACGCTTCGTTCAATTCCCAAAGATCGATATCGTCGACAGTCAGGTCAAAGCGCTTCAGCAGCTTTGGAATGGCGTAAACCGGGCCGATACCCATTTCGTCAGGTTCGGTGCCTGCAACAGCCATGCCGATATAGCGGCCAAGCGGCTGAAGGCCGCGCTTTTCAGCTTCTTTCGCTTCCATAACGATGACAGCTGCCGAACCGTCGGAAAGCTGCGAGGCGTTACCCGCGGTGATGGTCGTGTCCGGGCCAAGCACTGGCTGAAGCGACTGGAGGCCTTCAAGAGTGGTCGACGGGCGATTGCCTTCGTCTTTGGCGATAGTGACATCCGCGTCCGAAATCTCGCCGGTTTCCTTGTCTTTCACCTTATGCGTGGTGCTGACCGAAACGATTTCATCATCAAAGATGCCTGCTTCTTGCGCAGCGGCAGTGCGTTGCTGTGACTGCAAGCCGTATTCGTCCTGCGCTTCACGGCTGATGCCGTAACGCTGAGCCACGGTTTCAGCAGTTTGCAGCATGGGCATATAGATTGCGCCGTGCATCGCCATCAGTTCAGGGTCCGGCATTACGCGCATTTCAGGCGTTTGCACCAGGCTGATGGATTCCTGACCACCAGCGGCGACAATATCCATACGATCGGTGATGACCTGCTTTGCTGCGGTAGCGATTGTCATCAGGCCAGATGAACACTGGCGGTCAATAGTCATGCCGGAAACACTGATCGGACAACCGGCCCGCAATGCGACCTGACGGCCAAGGTTGCCTGCCTGCGCGCCTTGCTGAAGCGCTGCGCCCCACAGCACATCATCAATTTCACCAGCTTCGATACCGGCCCGCTCGATAGCAGGCGCGAGGGAATATGCGCCCAGCGTTGCGCCGGGTGTTGAATTAAATGCGCCCTTATAGGCTTTGCCCATACCGGTACGGGCGGTGGATACGATTACTGCGTCGCGCATGGCGAACTCCTTCGATGTTGTGTGTCAGTCTATTCCCTGGGGAGGGGCAAGAGAAAACGAATTGGGAATTAGACGAAGAACATGGTGATCCATTCGCAGATCAGAGCAGGTTTTTCCTCGCCCTCGATCTCGATGGTAATCTCGCAAGTCTGTTGCCACTGACCCGGACGCTTTTCAGTCATTTCGAGCAGTTTCCAATGGCCGCGAATGCGCTTTCCGCTGCGCACAGGGGCGATGAAACGGGTTTTATTACCGCCGTAATTCACGCCCATCTTGATGCCTTCCATACGCGGCATATCGGATTCAGCGGACAGATAAGGGATCATCGACAGCGTCAGGAAACCGTGCGCAATAGTGCCGCCGAACGGCGTCATCTTGGCGGCTTCTTCGTTGATATGGATAAACTGATGATCGCCGGTTGCTTCGGCAAACTGGTTGATGCGCTCCTGGCTCATCTCAGCCCATTCGCTGGTGCCAATAACTTCGCCAACTTTGGCTGCAATATCCTGCGGGGTCATGTGCCTCTCCTAATAGCTGCGTGATGCGTGATTGGCAGCTATATGGAGCATCTTGGCGAGATGCGCAACGAAGTTTCCGTTTACGTCAACTTGCCGTTACGGCATCGCCTATGGAATTTGAGCGGGCCGCCTGCTTCGCAAGCCTGATGTCCAGAAGCTCCTGCGAATCGCGGCGTTTGCAATAAGTCCACAATGCGCATTGCAGGCCGATCAGCATCAGAATGAACGGCTGATAGGCGATACCCTGAAACAACGAACCCACCAGATAGATGATCTGCGCATATTGCAGCGCCGTGGCCAGCGGTGCCTGCCACTGGTCGCGATCGCCCTGTTTCTTGCGCCAGCGCCGGCGTATTCTCTCCATATGCCAGACACCAAGCGCATGCAGCCACAGCCATATGCCCAGACCTATCCAGCCTTGCTCACCCAGCATTTCAAATACCGCTGAATGATAGGCCCGCGAAGAGTCGGTAACATCACGATATTCAACCGCAGTTGTGTTGCCCGCTTCTTCCTTGACCGGCAATTTATATGTAAAGCTGTTGCCCCGGAACGCATCGAAACCACCGCCGGTCGGCTTCTCGATTGCGTAGTCGATTGTCCATTCCCACACGGCCAGCCGCGTAGATGCTGACTCGTCACCATCTACGCTGCCTAGCGTCGACATGCGCTCGTAATAGCTGGGGGGAAGGAAAGGCAATGCAACAACCACGAGCATTGCGCCCGCTGCAATGAAAGTCAGGCGGCGTTTGACATCGCGCAAGGCCAGCACCAGCAGCACCGCGATGCAGATCAGACCTGTTCGCGCTTCGGTTCCGACCGGCATTAACAGGCACGCAAAGATGAGTGCGCCTGCAAACAGTTTAACTCGCCAATCCGGCACAAAGACGGTCCCGTAACGGGTAAACCACAAAATGATCGGGATGGTACAGATCGCGACCGTCGCCAATGTCGAACTTTCGTAGAGCCCGCTATTGTCATTCACAAAGAATAGCTGGTTCTCATACCCGCCGCCGCCCAAGGTAACCTTGATGCCCGCAGAAATGACGATGGCAGCAACGGACAGGAGCAGGACCAGCATTGCCGCCTCTATGCGCAGTCTTGTGGTAAGCGTTAGCGGCAGGAAGATCGCAAAGACCAACGCTTTCCAAACCCAGCCCCATTTCTGTGCCGCGAATTCCGGGAAGTCGGCATTGACGGTGGTAAACCAGCAATAAAGCAGCAAGGCCGTGAGCAGTACCTGACGAAAAGTGAATTTACTGCCCCGCTTGGGGTCTGCCAGTAGCCACCCGGCGAAAGCAGCCAGGAAAGTAATAAGCGAAGCCTGTAAAAGCGGCATCAGCGTCCAGCCCATTTTACCGGGCGCCAGAACATCGACATACAGATATGCCAGCACCCATATAAACGGGCGGCGGAAACCTATCGCTAGGAATGTGATTAGAAAGAGAAAAAGAGATAGGTCAAGCATCGGTGCCGCCATCCTTTTTCATTTGGTCGCCCCGCTTTGTGCTGACCGGAAGGTCAACATCCTCGTCCAGCTCCGGATTCCCGACGAGCCGTACCAGCGCGATGAAAATCAGCGCGTGGGTCAAGGCAAGGGCAAAATAGTCAATCACGGTTGGAATAGGACTCCGGTCTATATTCCGTGCCTCTAACACCATGGAGTTGACGCGGCGTTAAGGTTGTTATGCCATTAAATCCGCATGACACGTGTTCTGCATATCCTCGACCATTCGCTGCCATTGCATAGCGGCTACACCTTCCGCACACGCGCGATCCTGAAAAGCCAGCAGGCTGCAGGACTGGAAGTGCGCGGAATAACCGGCCAGCGTCATATGGCTGACGGACCGGATATCGAGGAAGCCGAAGGACTGACATTCTATCGCACAGCTGGGCAGGCCGAAGGGCCTGTGGGCGTGCGAGAATGGAAAGAGATTGGACAGCTCGCATCCGCTATAGAAGATGCTGCGGAAAGCTGGCGTCCCGATATTCTGCACGCCCACTCACCCGCATTATGCGGCCATGCAGGGCTGCGCGCATCCCGCAAGCTGGGCATTCCGCTGGTGTATGAAATCCGCGCCTTTTGGGAAGATGCTGCCGTCGGAAACGGCACCGGGCGTAGCAATTCTCTCAAATACAAAATGACTCGTGCGCTCGAAAACCGCGTCGTTGCAGGAGCAGATGCTGTATTCACAATCTGCAACGGCTTGCGCGATGATCTGATATCGCGCGGTTTTGATGGCGGCAAAATCGGGCTGTCGCCCAACGGTGTGGACCTTTCGCTTTTCGGCGATCCGCCACAACGGGACGACGCGCTGGCGAAAGAAATCGGTCTGGCCGAGGGTCCGGTGATCGGCTTCATCGGCAGTTTTTATGATTATGAGGGTCTGGACGATCTAATCGCGGCGCTACCGTTTTTGCGTCAGCGTCAGCCAGGCGCACAATTACTTCTGGTTGGCGGGGGGCCGCGTGACGAAGCCCTTCGAAAGCAAGCGGCCGCATCTCCATGCGCGGGCGCGATCCATTTTACCGGCCGTGTCCCGCACACCGAAGTGGAACGCTATTATTCGCTCATCGATGTACTGGCCTACCCGCGCAAGCATAGCCGTCTGACTGATCTGGTCACGCCGCTCAAACCGCTTGAAGCTATGGCACAGCGCCGCATTGTCGCAGCCTCGGATGTCGGCGGACACCGCGAACTGATAGAGGACGGCGTAACCGGCCTGCTTTTCCCGGCTGACAACCCTGAGGGTGCAGCGGAGGCATTGGCATCGCTTCTCGGCCGGCGAGAAAGCTGGGACCGGATGCGCAGTGATGCCAGAGAACACGTTGCGACGAACCATGATTGGGCGCTGAACATTCATCGTTATCAATCTGTTTACCATCATTTGCTAACCCGTGAAGCAGATGGAAGATTTTCCGCTGCTGCATAGGGAGCAGCGCAGGATTTTCCGGCAAAATGGGGAAGTTACGTGGTTCGTAAGAACAACAAAAATTCAGCTAAGCAGGCTTCGATAAGCGGGCATCCGGCATTTGCTGCCGTGGTCGCTTTGTGGTTTGCCGCCCTGCTCGGATTTGGCAGCCTTGTGTTGCCTATCGCTCTGATCGAGAAGCTGGTTTCGGGTACCGGGATATCTTCAGTGATATCGGCTGCCGCGCCTCCGCTTGGCTTCACAGCGAGAATAGCCATTGCGGCAGTGGCCGCAACGATTGGCGCGATCGTTGGTCTTTTGATTGCCCGAAAAGTTGTCAACTCTCAGAACGAACAGCAGGCGCGTGACTTCGTAGCGTCAAATGCCGCCGACGATGACGACACTGACGGCGCGGCAATGCGCCCAATTTCTGCGCATGAAGAGTTGGGTGAAGACGGTTTCGACGAACCGTTTGATTCGGCTGAGGAAAACGCGCAGACCAAACCCGTTTCCAGTTCAGCTAACGGCTCGACTGCATATAATGGTAAACGCCGCGCATTGTCGGTTACCGATGATAGCGGCCCTAGCGAGTTCCTGGACCTCGCACCGCTCCCAGGCGGCGACGTTGTTTTTGACGAGATTGCGGAAGACGAACCACTCGAGCTAGCGGAACTCGCTGGCGAGGGAGCTGGTGACACTCAACAAACAGAGGCGATCGAAGACGCTCCCGCAGCACCATTTAATGTCGATTTTGCAGGCGCAGATCTGGACGACAGCGATGAATTTCGCGCGCCCCAAACAGCTCCCTTTGCGGATGCACACGCCGGAGCTGGCACTGCGCCAGATTTTGCCGCGCCTTCCCAGCCTTTCAATAATCATCCAGTTGAAGAGCCGGCGTCTTTTAACGCGCCAGCTGACAAACTGCGTAAGGAATTGGCACGTATGAACAACGATTCGACACCAGATTTTGGTGTTCCGCCAGTACAAGCACCCCAGCCGTTTGCTAATCCGGAACCGCAATATGCCGAACCAGCAGCTCAAGTGCCCCCTATGCCGCAATCGCCGCCCATGCCGCCCGTAACAGATCGCGCATTAAACGATCTTGGCGTTGCCGAACTGGTCGAACGGTTCGCGGCCGCGCTACAAGCCAAGTCCCAAGTTGAAGAATCCCCTGGGCACGCGGCGATGGCAGAGCCGCCATCTCAAATGTTTGTACCACAACAGGCTCCCGCACAAAGCGATCCTGCCCCATTTGCTGCGCCAACGGCTGGGCCAACATCTGGGCCAGCACATTCGCCAGTACCGTCTCCGGCACCGGCGCCAGCGCCGCAACCTTCAGTAGCAGCCGAATCGGGACCAGCCACAGCTATACCAGCAGCCGCGATGGTATTCCGTCGCTCCGGTGCGAGTGAAAACGCGGCAGCACCTGCCGCACCATCTCAGATGCCATCGCCAGCGCCAATGCCAGAGCCTTTCAATGAGCCCGCGCAAAACCGCGCCTTACCATCGGCCTTGCAGCCACTTGGCATCGAAGATGATGATGACGATTTCGAAGAGGAAGCGCCATTTAACAATCTGTCGCTTTCGCTGACAAAGAAAGATCCGCCGTTTGCGGCTCCAACACCTTCACCGGTACAGCCTGCGGCTCCCGAAGCCTCGCCGGTACCAGCACCGTTTGGCGCTCCGGTACCCGAAGCGGCTCACGCAGAAAGCGAAGATTCTTTTAGCTCACTGCTTTCGATGAAAAATGCATATAGCGCGCCGCAAGAATTTGTCCGCATCGAAGACGATGACAGCAGCGAAGAGGGTGCGGAACAAGTGGTGGTGTTCCCGGGCCAAGGTCAGACAGCAGCAAGTCCTGCACCGCCCCCTTCCGAAGCACGCCCCTTCGATGGTCCGGCAGCGGCCCAGCCGGCCCCACGGGCTGCGCATGATTTCAGCACGAATTCAAACGCTGCGGAAACCGAACGCGCTCTCCGCGAAGCGCTGGAGAAATTGCAACGCATGAGCGGAGCCGCCTGAACCCCGCTACCCTAACTGAATTAATCACAATGGGCCCGCGACCGATTGGTTGTGGGCCCTTTTGCGTTCGCAGCTACCATGAAGGTGTGCCGGTATTAAGTGTGCATTGCCAAACTTTGCCGGTGCATACGATATCTTGACTGTTCGCAGTTGCAAAAATCATTTCCTTTCGTCATTACGTGTGTTCGCGACATAATTCGTGCCTTTTGGCTGAAATTAATGCGCAACATTGCCGGATTCGGCTTTCCAAGCCGAGGCTCCGGCATCTGGCAGACAAGGATTTTTGAATGGGATACCCTGCGCCTGAGGGGCTGTATGATCCGCGGAATGAACACGATGCTTGCGGCGTCGGGATGGTTGCGCACATCAAGGGCGAGAAATCGCACAGTATTGTCTCCCAGTCGCTAGAGATTCTGGCAAACATCGATCACCGGGGCGCGGTTGGCGCAGACCCTCTGCTTGGCGACGGTGCCGGCATTCTGCTGCAAATCCCTGACCCGCTGTTCCGGAAATGGGCCGAATCAGAAGGCAAAACGCTGCCTGACGCAGGTGATTATGCTGTCGCCATGTGCTTTTTGCCGCAAGATGACCAAGCGCGCGCATTTGTGACCGAGCAGCTTGAGAAATTCATTGCCAAAGAAGGCCAGAAAGTTGTCGGCTGGCGCGATGTGCCGCTGACGCGTGAGGGTCTGGGCATGGCCGTTATCGAATCGATGCCTGTAATCCGCCAATGTATTGTGGCGCGCGGTGAAAACTGCGCTGATCAGGACGCGTTTGAGCGCAAGCTAATTGTGATCCGCAAGCAGACGTTGAACCCGCTTGCGAAGCTGGCGGACAAGCATGATCTGCCGCAACTTACCAAAAGCTACATTCCAAGCTTTTCCAGCAGAACCATTGTGTACAAAGGCTTGCTTCTGGCTAACCAAGTTGGTTCGTTCTATGATGATTTGCGGGATGAGGATTGCGTCTCTGCACTGGGTCTTGTGCACCAGCGTTTCTCGACCAATACTTTCCCCAGCTGGCGGTTGGCGCACCCTTACCGGTTCATGGCACATAATGGTGAAATCAACACCGTTCGCGGCAATGTGAACTGGATGAATGCGCGCCGCCGGACAATGGAATCCGAGCTGCTAGGCGCGGATCTCGACAAGATGTGGCCACTTATCCCGCACGGGCAGTCAGATACGGCGTGCCTCGACAATGCGCTCGAACTGCTTTTGGCAGGCGGATACAGCCTCGCTCACGCGATGATGATGCTGATGCCGGAGGCATGGGCGAAGAACCCGCTGATGGAGCCGGAGCGGCGCGCATTTTATGAATATCATGCTGCGCTGATGGAACCGTGGGATGGCCCGGCCGCCGTCGCGTTTACCGATGGCCGCCAGATTGGTGCCACGCTGGATCGCAACGGCCTGCGCCCGGCGCGGTTCTGCGTCACCAAAGACGACATTGTGTGCCTCGCATCCGAGAGCGGCGTATTGCCGTTCAAGGAAGAAGACATCACGCGTAAATGGCGGCTGCAACCAGGCAAGATGCTGCTGATCGATCTGGAAGAAGGCCGCATCATCGAAGATGCCGAACTGAAAGCCGATCTGGCCGCCGCGCATCCTTATGAAACCTGGCTGGACAAAGCCCAGTATAAGCTGGACGATCTGGAGGTTGTCGACCCTGAATTTGCGGAGCTGCCGCAGGACGAAAACCAGGACACACCGACCTTGCTCCAAGCGCAGCAGGCATTCGGATATACGCAGGAAGATGTGAACCGCTTCCTTGAACCGATGGGCAGCAAAGGCGAAGACCCGATCGGCTCCATGGGCACCGATACACCGTTGGCCGTCTTGTCCAACAAAAGCCGGCTTCTGTACGATTATTTCAAGCAGAACTTTGCTCAAGTAACCAACCCGCCAATCGACCCGATCCGCGAGGAACTGGTCATGAGCCTGTTGTCGATGGTGGGCCCGCGCCCCAACCTGCTGGGCCGCGATGCCGGAACGCATAAGCGCCTCGAAGTAACGCAGCCGATCCTGACCAATGAAGATCTGGCAAAAATTCGCTCGGTAGAGGTTGCCTTGGACGGGGCGTTCCGCACTGACACCATTGACATCACATGGGATGCCTCCAGCGGCGCCGAGGGGCTTGCGCTGGCACTGAAGGAAATGTGCTGGGCAGCTACCGAATCTGTACTGCAAGATCATAATATTCTGATCCTGTCAGACCGTGCGCAGGGGCCGGGCCGCATTCCGATGCCCGCCCTGCTTGCTACTGCTGCCGTGCACCAGCATCTCGTCCGTCAAGGCTTGCGTATGCAAACCGGATTGGTTGTCGAAACGGGCGAAGCGCGCGAGGTCCATCACTATTGCGTGCTGGCAGGCTACGGCGCGGAAGCAATCAATCCGTATCTGGCTTTCGAAACATTGGAGCAGCTGCGCGGCGCCAAGTTCCCTGAACTGTCTGCGCAAGAGGTCGAAGCCAATTACATAAAAGCGGTTGGCAAAGGCATTTTGAAGGTCATGTCCAAAATGGGCATATCGACCTATCAATCCTATTGCGGCGCGCAGATTTTTGACGCGGTCGGATTGTGCAGCGAATTCATCGACAATTACTTCAAAGGTACTGCGACCACGATCGAGGGTATCGGTCTGAAGGAAGTCGCAGAGGAGGCTGTGCGCCGCCACGCAGTCGCATTTGGCGATAACCCGCTTTACGAAGGTATGCTGGATGTCGGCGGTATCTACCAATACCGGATGCGCGGCGAAGATCACGCATGGACACCGGCCAACGTCGCCAGCCTGCAGCACGCAGTGCGCGGAAATAACGCAGAGAATTACGAAGATTTTGCCAAATCGGTGAACGAGCAATCCGAACGCCTGCTGACTATTCGCGGGCTGATGGAACTGAAATCCGCGCGCCAACCGCTGGATATTTCCGAAGTAGAACCTGCGGTCGAAATCGTTAAACGGTTCAGCACCGGAGCCATGAGCTATGGCTCCATCAGCCGCGAGGCGCACACCACGCTGGCACTGGCCATGAACCGTATCGGCGGACGTTCCAACACGGGCGAAGGCGGCGAAGAGGTAGACCGCTTTACGCCGATGGAAAACGGCGACTCGATGCGCAGCCGGATCAAGCAGGTTGCCTCTGGCCGCTTCGGTGTCACGACTGAATATCTGGTCAATTCGGATGACATCCAGATCAAGATGGCGCAGGGCGCAAAGCCCGGCGAAGGCGGACAATTGCCGGGCCACAAGGTCGACAAGGTGATCGGCGCCGTGCGTCACGCAACGCCGGGTGTGGGCCTTATCTCTCCCCCTCCGCACCACGATATCTATTCGATCGAAGATCTGGCGCAGCTGATCCATGACCTGAAAAATGTGCAGCCCGAGGCGCGCATTTCGGTGAAACTCGTATCCGAAGTCGGTGTCGGCACAGTGGCCGCCGGAGTGTCAAAATGTAAGGCAGATCACGTCACTATTTCCGGCTATGAAGGCGGGACGGGTGCATCGCCGCTCACCTCGCTCACTCATGCGGGAAGCCCGTGGGAAATCGGCCTTGCTGAAACGCAGCAAACATTGCTGATGAACGATTTGCGCAGCCGTATTGCCGTTCAGGTTGATGGCGGTTTGCGGACAGGCCGCGATGTTGCCATCGGCGCTTTGCTTGGCGCTGACGAGTTCGGTTTTGCGACAGCACCGCTGATCGCGGCAGGCTGCATCATGATGCGCAAGTGTCATCTGAACACCTGCCCGGTTGGCGTGGCGACGCAGGATCCTGTCCTGCGCAAGCGCTTCACCGGCACGCCTGAACACGTCATCAACTACTTCTTCTTCGTTGCCGAAGAACTGCGCCAGATCATGGCGGATATGGGTTTCCGTACAATTCAGGAAATGGTTGGCCGCGTTGACCGTATCGATACCAAGCGGGTCCACCGCCACTGGAAGGCGAGCGGCGTTGATCTGGGCAAGTTGTTGCACACAGTGAAGCTGCAAGAGGGACAGGAATTATTCCACACTGAAGAGCAGGATCACGGCCTATCTGGCGCGCTGGATAATGAACTGATCGCGAAATGCAGCGATGCAATCCAGAGCGGCAATCCGGTTCAGATCGATATGCCCGTACGCAATGTAAACCGGACGGTTGGCACGATGCTTTCGGGCGAAATCGCCAAGGCGCATGGTCATGCCGGTCTTGCCCCTGACACGGTTCAGATCAATCTAACCGGTGTTGCCGGTCAAAGCTTTGCTGCGTGGCTCGCACATGGCGTGACCATCACGCTGACCGGCGATGCAAATGACTATGTCGGCAAGGGGCTGTCCGGTGGGCGGATTATCGTAAAGGCCCCAGAAGGCACCAGCCGCAATCCGTCAGAAAATATCATCGTCGGCAACACGGTTCTGTATGGCGCAATTGCCGGTGAGGCATATTTTAACGGTGTTGGCGGCGAACGGTTCGCAGTCCGAAATTCGGGCGCGGTCGCGGTTGTTGAAGGCACCGGCGACCACACCTGCGAATATATGACCGGCGGCGTGGTTTGCGTGCTGGGCGCCACCGGCCGCAACTTCGCAGCCGGGATGTCAGGCGGCATCGCTTATGTATATGATGAGGCCGGAAACTTCGCAGACCTTTGCAATATGGCGCAGGTCGACATCGAAGAAATCTCCGCTGCCTATGACGAAGAGGACGGCACAGGCCGGCCGCAACAGCGCGGAACTTCGGTCACCGATTTCGGCATGGGCGATCCGCTTCGCCACGATGCGGAACGGCTGAAAATCCTGGTCGAACGGCATTTGCTCCACACCGGCAGCCAGCGCGCTGCCGAGCTGCTGGACAATTGGGACGCCAGCCTGAAAAAGTTCAAGAAAATCATGCCGCGCGATTACGCCCGCGCGCTCCGCCAGCTTGAGGCAGAGCGTCTTGAGGCTGCATCGGTCGCTGCGGAATAAGGGTCAAAGATTATGGGTAAGGACACAGGTTTTCTCGAAGTAGACCGGCAGGATCGGGACTATATCGATCCCGCAGAACGGCTGAAAAACTACAAAGAGTTTGTCGTACCGCACGATGAGAAAGCGCTTAAGAAGCAGGCGTCCCGCTGCATGGATTGCGGCATTCCCTATTGCCACAATGGCTGCCCGGTAAACAACATCATCCCCGACTGGAATGATCTGGTTTACCAGGGCGACTGGAAAAACGCGCTGGCCGTTTTGCACTCCACCAATAACTTCCCGGAATTTACAGGCCGCGTTTGTCCCGCCCCGTGCGAAGCAAGCTGCACGCTGAATATTATCGACAAGCCGGTGACGATCAAAAGCATCGAATGCGCAATTGTCGACCGCGGCTGGCAAGAGGGCTGGATCAAGCCGCAAATTGCCAAGCAGCAATCCGGCAAAGCCGTTGCAGTCGTTGGTTCTGGCGCGGCAGGCATGGCGTGCGCGCAGCAATTGGCACGCGCAGGACACGCAGTTACCGTGTTCGAGAAAAGCGACCGGATCGGCGGCTTGCTGCGTTACGGCATTCCCGATTTCAAGATGGAAAAGCATCTTATCAACCGGCGTGCGGTACAGATGGAAGCCGAAGGCGTAAGCTTCAAAACCTCTGCCGAAGTCGGTGTGGAAATCAGCTTCAGCGCGCTTCAGGAAAATTTTGACGCAGTTGTTCTTTCAGGCGGCGCGGAAGAAGCACGGATGCTGGATGTTCCCGGAGCAGAATTGCCCGGTGTGCGCGCAGCGATGGAATTCCTGACACAACAAAACAAACGCAATGCGGGCGATGACGAGTTTCGCGCCGCGCCGCGCGGAACGCTGACTGCTACGGATAAACACGTGATCGTAATTGGCGGCGGTGATACCGGATCCGATTGCGTCGGCACATCTAACCGGCAGGGCGCGAAAAGCGTAACCCAATTGGAAATTATGCCGGAACCTCCTGAAAAAGAGGACAAGGCGCTAACATGGCCTAACTGGCCAATGAAAATGCGCACGTCATCCAGTCATGAAGAAGGTGCGAACCGTGACTGGTCCGTTCTCGCAAAACGCGTGATCGAGGAAGACGGTGACGTGGCCGGGCTGGAATGCGTGCGGGTTAAATGGAACGGGCGCGCAATGGAAGAGGTAGAGGGGAGCACATTCACCCTGCCCGCCGATCTGATTTTGCTCGCAATGGGCTTTACCGGGCCGCGCCGGAGAGGCTTGCTTGACCGCGCCGGTGTCAAACTGGACCAGCGCGGCAATGTGGCGGCCGATACCAACAATTATGCGACCAGTGAACCGGGCGTTTTTGCCTGTGGTGACATGCGGCGCGGGCAAAGCCTGATTGTGTGGGCAATCCGTGAAGGCCGGCAATGCGCGCGCGCAGTTGACGAGGCGTTGATGGGGTCCAGCGAACTACCGCGATAATTCCCGGTTTTACCTCTATACTTTACAGATGATGGTAACGGCGGCTTTTCTGCCTGCTGTATATTGTTCTTTTCTTTAATTAATTCAGCCGCTATTGCAGGTTTATAAAAGAACAATGGCTGCCGTAATGCGATGGCCGTAAAGCAATAGAGGGGATAAGCCTGAGGTGCGTGGATGCGCGCTCTGGCATCTTGGTAATGGCCGAACGAATTGTCCCTCTCTTTAAAATGCGTGCGGCCACTGCGGCTTTAGCTGCTGCACTCACTGGCTTACCGACACCAGCCCTTGCCGAAGACGAAGCCGACGCCAAAGACGAGGAGGGGTTTGAAGCCGCAACTTCTGCGGACGAAACACTAACCAGCCACAACGGCGCACAAAGTGTCACAACGGACAAGCAAAACGCCAACGGGGATGCGGAGCCGTCCCCCCTGCCTGATGAAATGCCGGCCAAGCCTGATCGCATTTCAACAAAGTTGGTTTGGTCCCAATTCGGCGATGTTCCGGTATCGGGTGATGCTGACAGCACATTCCGCTATGGCGGGAAAGTGGATGCCTATATCGATGTCAAAGGCGGCGCGGTGGGTATCGATGACAGCTGGTCGCTACATCTGCATCCCGAATTCAAATATGGCAGCAGCAGCAATGGCGAGATCGGACTGATCCCGGCCAATACGCAGCTGTTCTATCCGGGCGCGGGTGAAGTATTTGACCTTTCGGTCAATATTACCAAACGCTGGAATAGCGGCACCTCGCTAACGGTAGGCAAAATCAACATCCTGGACCTTGCCGCGCGCATTCCGATACAAGGCGGCGGGGGGCACGAAGGCTTCCAGAACCTCGCCATGGCACTCCCGCCCAGCGCAATTGTTCCCGGCTCTGTCACCGGCGCCTTGCTAAATGTGCCGACCGAAAAAGTGCTGTTCCGGGTGTTGGTATTCGATCCTGAATTGCAATCCCGCCGAAGCGGATTGGAAGACCCGTTCGCGCAAGGCGTGGGCGTGCTTGCCTCCGCAACTCTGCCAACCAAGATCGGCGGAAAGCGCGGTTATTACGCCCTCAAGCTGGCTGGCTCTACGCGCAGTTCGATTGCTGCGGATGCGTTGCCAGCAGTTCTGGTTCCCGCGCCCGGCTCCGGCTTTGGCGAAACCAAAGGCGAATTCAGTGCAATTCTTGCCTTCCAGCAATATCTTTCAGAGGACGCGGCGAACCCCGGCAACGGGATCGGAATTTTCGGTCAGGTCTATCTGTCCAAAGGCGACCCGACATTTTTGGACGCAAGCGGCTTCATCGGCATTGGCGGCAACCCTGCAGGCAGACCGAAAGACCGCTTTGGCATTAGCTACTTCCGCTATTCGTTGGCGGACGGGCTGGTAGATGTTCTACATAACCGCGTCGCACTGGAAGACGAAGAGGGCGTTGAGGCCTTCTATACGTTTCAGCTCGCCAATCCGGTTCGCGTGACCGCCAATCTACAGATCGTGGATTCGGCAATCAGCGTGCGCGATTTGGGCATTACTGCAGGTGTCAGAGTTACCACGCGCTTCTAGCGGCACGATTTAGCCACACGCTCTGCTGCGCTCAGCTTGGCTTGCGCGCTGTCAGAATCATGCTTTTCCAGAGATAGGGAACACGGCCAACGCCGGTAAATCCGGTCACTGTAAAACCCGCCTGCGTCAGCATTTTCGTAAGCGAGGCGCGATCCCAGAATTTGATATGGCCGCCATGCCAATTGGGGGCAAGGTGCCGGCCCCATCTCCCCGCGATGGCCAAGGCGAGGTTTTTCAAATATCCGTGATAAGGCGTGCTCATAATCAGCGCGCCGCCTGGCTTCAGTGCATCAAAGCAATATGTGCCAAGTTCATGCGGTGCGTATAAATGCTCGACCACTTCCGTGGACACAACCAGATCGAACAATCCGGGCGGGGGTCGGTCAAAGCTGCTGACACTGAAAACACAATCCGGAAAGCGGCCCTGCGCAATCTCGACACCCGTCTGATCGGCATCAACACCGCTCGCGGTAAAACCGTTAGCAGCAAGAAGACCGGCAAGTTCCCCATTGCCGCAACCTGCATCCAGTACCGTGCTGCCGCCCGCTTCCCGCGCCAGCTGCAGCACTGCCGGATTAAGATAATCGGAAGAACCCGGCGCATGGGCAGACCAGCCATAATCGGAAACCTGCATATTAGTTCTCTCCGCTAGCGCAGGAAACACATTGGGTCACAGACGCGTTATAGGCTAAGCCTAAGGCTAGCCCCCTACCATGCAATCGCGCCTCTGCCATGCTGCTCCAGAAAATGATTGGCGGCGCTGAACGGTTTTGAGCCAAAAAAGCCGCGATAGGCTGAAAGCGGGCTGGGGTGCGGTCCGCGAACAACCAGATGACGGCTGTCACCGGACAAAGCAGGAATGCGGGATGCCTTTTTCTGCGCATGACTGCCCCACAGAATGAATACTGATGGCGCATCACGCTCCGCCACAGCCGCTATCACCGCGTCGGTGATGGCCTCCCAACCCTTGCCTGCGTGACTGCCGGCCTTGTGCGCTTCGACCGTCAGCGAATTGTTGAGCAGCAGCACGCCTTCCTGTGCCCAGTGTTCCAGATTGCCATGTTCACGCGGCGCAATTCCCAGATCACTTTCCAGTTCTTTGTAAATATTGACCAGCGAGGGCGGAGTTTTGACACCTGATTTGACGGAAAACGCCAATCCGTGCGCCTGACCCGGCCCATGATACGGGTCCTGCCCCAAAATCACGACTTTCACTTGATCGAGCGGAGTCAATTCCAGCGCGCGCAATCGTTGGCCTTTGGGCGGGAAGATGGTCTTCCCTGCATTTTCTTCCGCTGTTAGCCAGCCGCCCAGCTTGCGCGCTTCGGGCGTCGCCAGAACAGGTTCCAGCACTTGGCGCCATGCAGCAGGAATTTGATCCGAACTCATTTGCGCACGCTAGCGCCTGCATGCACGGCTCGTCACCCGCCTCTTTCCCTTAATCCCCAATGCGACTAAGGCGGCGTGCATGGCAGTATATTTCCACGAAGAAGATCTACCCGAAGGCGTTTTGGCGCCGGGTCCGGTAGCCGTTGATACCGAAACCATGGGCCTTATCACACCGCGTGACAGGCTGTGCGTTGTCCAGATCAGTGATGGTAAGGGTGACGAGCATCTGGTCCGCTTCAAAGTAGGCAGCGACTATAATGCGCCGAATTTGAAAGCGGTTCTGGCGGATCGTGACCGTTTGAAACTGTATCATTTCGCCCGGTTCGATCTGGCGGCAATTGAATATTATCTCGGCGTTGAGGCGGGACCAGTGTTCTGCACCAAGATCGCCAGCAAAATGACACGCACCTATACGGACCGGCACGGACTGAAAAACCTGGTCGTGGAACTGCTTGGCGGCGAGATTTCCAAGGCCCAGCAATCCTCCGATTGGGGTGCACCCGAAATTAATGAAGCCCAGCGCGACTATGCCGCCTCGGACGTTCGCTTCCTGCACGGCTTGCACGAGATTTTCGTAGAACGGTTGGCACGCGAAGGGCGCACCGAAATGGCGCAGGCCTGTTTCGACTTCCTGCCCACCCGCGCCCGGCTGGACATTGCGGGCTGGGCCGATCACGACATTTTCAGCCACGCTTAATCACGGAACGCCCAGAGCCTGACCATGGTCATCAAACGCCGCATAGAAACCGATGAAGCAAAGAAACTGCGCAGCGCGCGGCAGAACTTTGCCGCGCCGGGCGGATCGCATGACAGGCTGGTCGGCTTTCTTGGTAAAGTGCTGCCTATGGGAGTCGGCGTTGTCGCCGCCTTAATGGTAATCACGCCGCTAAGTCCGCGGGGCGAGGTCAGCTTTCTGCTGGACCGGAACAAGGTGGCAGTGATTGACGAGCGGCTGCGCGTGGATAACGCATTATATCGCGGACAAGATGATAAAGGCCGCCCGTTCTCGCTGACCGCTGGCGAAGCTGTCCAGAAATCCAGCCAAGAAGGCATTGTCCGCATGACCGACATGGTCGCACGGATCTTGCTGGATGAAGGCCCTGCCAGAATCGCAGCGGCCACCGGCGCCTACACTATCCAGGAAGACATTGTCCGCGTTCCTTCCGAAGTCCGATTGACGGCGGCTGACGGGTACCGGATGATGGCCAACGGCGTGACAGTCAATCTGAACAGCCAGCAAATGCTCGGCAGCGGCGGCGTCAATGGCGCCATCCCCGCCGGCACA
Organism: Sphingomonadaceae bacterium; assembly: GCA_020630295.1. Classification (GTDB taxonomy): domain Bacteria; phylum Pseudomonadota; class Alphaproteobacteria; order Sphingomonadales; family Sphingomonadaceae; genus Pontixanthobacter. The sequence goes on along the minus strand of JAHDBR010000005.1, from coordinate 14,850 downwards.
TTTTCCGCAGACCGTCTGGAAGTGAATATACCTGACCGGATCATCGCGCTTGATGGCAATGCCAAACTGCGCATGATCCCCGGCAAATTGAGGATGCCATGACGACATTGTCTATTCGAACCGCTGTCCAATCCGCTGCCATCGGCTTCGCCGTTACTATGGCGGCGATGGGCGGTATTCAGCTTAGCGCGCAGTCAATTGCTTCGCATAATTCCAACGCGCCAGTAAATTACGGGGCTGACCGGATTGAGCTTCAGGACAAACAGAACCGCGTTATTCTGTCAGGCAATGTCGATATAACCCAAGGTGGGCTTCGCGTCAGATCCGCACGCACTCTGGTCAATTACACAGACGCAGGGTCGCTGCGGATACAGCGCATCACTGCAACCGGCGGCGTGCGGGTGACACGCGGAAACGAGGCCGCCAGCGGTGATGTTGCCGTCTATGATTTTAATCGCCGGATTATAACCATGGCGGGCAATGTCCGTCTGCGCCGAGGCTCTGATACGCTTAATGGCGGGCGTTTGGTGATTGATCTGGTTAGCGGCGTTTCCAGTGTTGATGGCAGCGCTTCAGGCTCATCATCAGTCACCGGTGAAGTGGGCGAAACCAGCCCGAGCACAGGCCGCGTGACGGGTACTTTCTCGGTACCGGAGAACTAACCCTGCAACGCCGCAAAGCGCCTTGGCACAATGACCATGGCCGATTGCTGCTCCGCCTGTTGGGACACTCTCAGCGGCAAAAGGGAATCGGTGAACTTTCCGCAGACCAGTGGAACGGTATTTTGCGGATTGCCAGCCAGCATCGTGTGCAACCGCTGCTTCATGCCCGGATTGAACGCGGCGAAATTGATGTGACGGTGCCCGATGCAGTGCGGGAGAAGCTGCAAACAGCTCACCGTGACAGCGCCCTGTCGGCGCTGTCCCACCGGACCGAATTGTTCTGGACGGTCGATCTACTGCGCTCTGCCGGATTTGAAACAATTGCGCTGAAGGGGGCATGGCTTTCTTGGTACGCATACCCGGCGGCGGCTGAGCGGCCAGTGCGTGACATTGATCTGCTGCTGAAACCGGACGAGGCACTGCCAGCTTTTCAGCTGCTGCGCGCGAACGGTTTTGTTCAGGCGGATTTGTCAGCTCTTCCGGCTGAACACATGGCTGGCAGCGCCAAGCATCTTCCGCCGCTGACATCTCCTTCTGGTGTCGAATTTGAAGTGCATATGCACGCATGGGAACCGCCCGGCTCCACCGAATGGCCTATGCCTACGCTGATGGACGATCGCATTTTCGCGGATGCCGAACCGGGCGACCCGGCCGATCCGTGCCGCTATCCCAAGCCCTATCATATGTTGATCCATATGGTGGTTCACGCAGCCTATAGTCACCGTTTCGATGTCGGTCCGCTGGTGCTGAGCGATATCGGCTTTCTGCTTTCAAAGCACTCGATCGACTGGCATAATTTTTGGCGCGATGCGCATGACGGGGGATTTGCGGAAGGCGCCGCACTGGTGCTTCATCTGGTTGATCGCTGGATCAATAACGGACAGATTGGCTGGCGCGGTGCGCCGCCATTGCCGAGCGAAGATTTGCTTAAAGACTGCGAGCAGCTGTTGATGCAAGATCTGGCAAAGCGCAAGGATGTGGGGGCCGCAGCAGCAATTATGGAAGCGCGCAGCAAAGGCGGCATGACGGCATTGGTTAAGCGCATAAAGCGGCGCGCCTCTGGCGAAAACCGGGGAATGCATAGTCCCGACGGCATCTCCGGCGAGACATATCCGGCGTGGCTTTTGCAGCGGATAAGAGATTTTACCTCAAGCATGACGGACACAGAAACGCGCGCCGCTGCATCCTGCAAAGCGCGCGTTGGGCGGCATCTGTCGGGCGGTCACTGACCCGCGCGAAATTGCCCCTACTTGCTCCTGCGTGTAAACTCGCTAGGCCTGAATTGATGGAAAAACCTGACCAGAAAACCCGCAACCCGAAACGTGCCCTCGTGACCGGCATTACTGGTCAGGACGGTGCTTATTTGGCGCAATTGCTGCTTGAGAAGGGATATGAAGTCCACGGCATCAAACGCCGGTCATCGTCCTTCAACACCGGCCGGATTGAAGATATTTACGAAGATCCGCACGACCCGGACCCGCGGCTGTTTCTCCATTACGGTGACCTCACCGATGCCACTAATCTGATCCGCATCGTGCAGGAAACGCAGCCCGACGAGATTTATAATCTGGCCGCACAAAGCCACGTTCAGGTGAGCTTTGAAACGCCAGAATATACAGCCAATTCGGATGGTGTTGGCACGCTGAGGCTGCTTGAGGCGATCCGGATTCTCGGCTTGGAAAAAACCGCGCGTTTCTATCAGGCCTCAACTTCGGAGCTTTACGGTTCCGTGCAGGAAGTTCCGCAGCGCGAGAGCACACCGTTCTATCCGCGCAGCCCCTATGCAGCGGCAAAGCTGTATGCCTACTGGATTACCGTAAATTACCGCGAGGCATACGGAATCCACGCTTCCAACGGGATATTGTTCAACCACGAAAGCCCCCTGCGCGGAGAGACCTTTGTGACGCGCAAGATCACCCGGGCAGCTGCGGCAATTTCTCTGGGCCAACAGGACCGGCTGTATCTGGGCAATCTGGATGCGCAGCGCGATTGGGGCCACGCTAAGGAATATGTGCGCGGAATGTGGCTGATGGTGCAGCAGGACGAACCGGATGATTATGTATTGGCAACCGGTCAGACCACCTCGGTCCGCGACTTTACCAAATGGGCTTTTGAGGATGCCGGCATATCGCTGGAATTTAGCGGGACCGGCGCTGACGAAGTGGGCAAATGCCGCGCAACGGGGCGCACACTTGTCGAGGTAGACCCACGCTATTTCCGCCCGACAGAAGTGGATTTGCTGATTGGCGATCCGGGCAAGGCGCATCAAAAACTTGGCTGGAAACACGAAACCGAAGTACGTGATTTGGCGCGCGAAATGGTGGAAGCCGATCTGAAACTGATGCGCAACCCCGGTCATGAGCGGGGTTAGGACCCGCCTGCTACAAGCCAGCGGCGCCAGCGGTTTGAGCCTGATTGCGCGGCTGCTCGAACAGTTCTTGCTGGTTCCCGTTCTGCTTACTGCTTGGTCTGTGGAACTCTTCGGCGAGTGGCTGCTCATCGCCGCAATCCCGATATATCTGTCTCTGCTCGATTTCGGCGTGGTGCAATCCGGTTCCAACGAATTGGCCAAACGGGCGGGGGACAATGACGATGACGGCGTGCGCCGGTTCTTCCGGGATTACACGTCATTCTTCCTGATCTGGTCGATCATACTATTTGCGATTCTCAGCGCCCTTGTTGCCTCAAGTCCGGTCGCGGATTGGCTCAGTTTGGAGCGGATCGGGCAGACGGACGCGCAGATAATCTTTGTGCTGCTGATTGCCGGCACTTTACTGTCGCACAATGCACTGGCGCTGATTGGCGGGATGCGCGCCAAAAAGATTTTTCCCGCCGGGCTCACAACGCGCGCGCTCGGCGCTTTTCTGCGTGTCGGTCTCGCCTTCGTTGCAGTTGCCTTGCTCGATTATGGACCGATCGCGCTGGCGGCAATTCTCCTCGGCACGCGGATACTTGAATACGCAATACTCGCACTCATCCTGGCAGGCCGCGGACTCACAGTGCCGATCAATCCCTTCCGCAAGAGGCAGGAGAAGCTGCGCCAATTTGTCACGAGCGGACTGGAATTTCTGCTGTTCCCCTTGGCCCAATCGCTCATTCTCCAAGGGGCGATCGTCGTAATCGGTTTCACGCTGGGCGCCGCAGCAGTGGCAATTTTTGCCACGCATCGCACCTTGTCTCGGGCCACTTCGCAGGCGGTGCAGCTGGTTGTGATACCACTGCGAGCGGAATCCGGATTGCTCCAAGACGAAGCAAGCCGGCCAGAGCTTGCTGCCATATTGCTAAGTGCTTCCCGCCTGACATTCTGGGCGGCTCTAGCCTGTGCAGCGCTCTTGTTGTTATTCGGAGCGCCGATTTTTGCATTATGGACCAGCGGCAAGATTGCATTCATGCCGGCCTTGTTCGCCGGTCTCATTCTGGCGACGATCTTGGAGGCTGTTTGGACGGTCGCGTCCTCCATCCGGCTCGGCAGCAACCGGCATCGCCCGCTCGCCTGGAGTTATCTTGCGGTGAGCGTACTGGCGTTTGCGCTGATGGTACTTTTCGCAGCGAACCTGGGCCTCACCGCTATCCCGCTCGCGCTGATAATCGGAGAGGTATTGATGGTCGCAATTACAATCCCGCTCACAGTGGCAGTGCTTGATCTGCGCAGCCGGGATTATATTGCTGCTCTGCTGACTTTCCCGGCAAAGGAAATAGGCGTTCTCGCAAACCATCTTGCGGGACGGAGGGGGTGATCTGATGCCATATGATCTGACAGGAAAACGGATTTTTGTTGCCGGTCATCGCGGGATGGTGGGTTCGGCAGTGATGCGCCGGTTGGGCCGCGAGAATTGTACGGTTTTGACCGCAACTCGCCAAGAATTGGATTTGCGCGATCAGGCAGGAACGAGAGGCTGGATTGCCGAAAACCGCCCGGATGCAGTCATATTGGCTGCAGCAAAAGTTGGCGGAATCCACGCCAATGATACCGCACCTGCAGATTTTCTTCACGATAATCTGGCGATCCAGAACAATGTGATCGGTGCCAGCGCGGAACTGGGACTTGGCAAATTACTGTTTCTGGGATCATCCTGCATTTACCCCAAACTCGCTCCACAACCCATCACAGAAGACAGCCTGCTAACCGGCCCTCTGGAGCCGACCAATGAATGGTATGCGATAGCGAAAATCGCGGGCATCAAATTGTGTCAGGCCTACCGGAAACAGCACGGCCTGGATTTCATATCCGCTATGCCGACCAATCTGTACGGGCCGGGTGACAATTATGATCCGGCTGGCAGTCACGTGCTTCCGGCTTTGATCCGCAAAATCTATGAAGCCAAGAACGGCGGTGCTGCCGAAGTACATTTATGGGGCACAGGTTCGCCGCTCAGAGAATTTCTGCACGCAGATGATCTGGCCGATGCACTGATCTTCCTGATGCAGAACTATTCCGAAGAACAGCACATCAACGTCGGCAGCGGAGAGGAAATCAGCATCGCCGATCTGGCGCGGCTGGTAATGGAGGTTGCCGAGTTTGACGGAGATTTGCGGTTTGATACCTCAATGCCTGACGGGACACCGCGCAAACTGCTCGATACGTTCCGCTTGTCAGACCTCGGCTGGGCTGCGCAAACTTCGCTTAGAGACGGGATTGCAGCCACCTATGCCGAATTTGCACAGGCAGTCTCAGGCAAAGGGGAATTGCGAGGGTTGATTAATGAATAAAACAGTCAACCGGCGCCCGCACCGTTACCTTCCGGCGGCCGTACTTCTGCTAGTCGCTGCACTCATTGCTGGCGGTACCTCGCGCCCTGCCAATGATCTGATTGTTCTGGCCGCCTCCCTGCCACTGGTTTTCACGCTTCTGAGCGATACGCACGCGCCGCAGCTCATTTGGACGGCAAAGCTGGCGCTTGGGTTGCTGGCTTTGGCTGCCCTACAACTGGTTCCGCTGCCGCCGGAAATCTGGACTATGCTTCCCGGGAGAGAGCTGGCCGCAGCGACGCTAGCAGCTTCGGGCAATGAAATTGGCTGGCGCCCGGTTGCGCTTGACCCGGGCGCCGCGTCCATCAGCCTGCTGACCCTATGCGCGCCGATTGCGCTACATATTGCCGTGACCCGCATGAGCAGCGGATCTGTCATAAAATTGCTCAAAATCGTCGCCGGATTTGCCATCATCAGCGCATTTTTAGGCATCGCCCAGCGGCTGACCGGCGGCCTGTCTGTGTACCAGACCGAGCATATCGGCGCGGCGATCGGGCTATTTGCAAACCGCAACCATCACGCCGATCTGCTAATTGCCGGAATGCTTTTGATCACAGTGCTGGTGCCTGCGCACCGCCAGCGCGAGCTGCGCGTGCCAGCCAGCGCAGCGGTCGCGTTTTTATTGTTTGCGGTCATCGCGACAACATCACGGGCCGGGATCGCCTTGGCATTTCCGGCCAGCATTGCCGCGCTTCTCATCATCTGGAGACCTCGAAAAAAAGCGGTAATTCCTATTGTTCTGGCAACATTTGTTGCAGCAATCGGGATCCTGTTCATCCCTGCTTTCGACACAATCTTTGATCGTTTTGGAGCAGCTTCAAGCGATCAACGGATCACAATGGCGCGCGATTCTCTCGTGGCGACACGCGCAATGTGGCCGGTTGGCTCGGGCTATGGCACCTTCGTGCCTGTCTATATGGCGCATGAAGACCTGGATATGCTGGAGGCACGCTATGTCGTGGCGGCACATAATGACTTTTTACAACTTGTGCTTGAGGGCGGTATTCACGGCGTCATGACGGCAATAGCAGGACCGGTTGCGGTGCTATTCATCGGATGGCATTTGCTGCAAAGCCGCGCTCAGCCTGCGCTTTGGGCGTGCTGGGGAATAGCCGTAATTGTCCTGTTGCATTCGGCGGTAGATTTTCCTCTGCGGACCGGCACATTGGCAGTTATTTTCGGATTGTGCACAGGCGCCGCACAAACCGGTGAGTTCCGTTTGCGCAAACGAAAACGAAATGGCACATAGTTGAGGCGCGGCTCTGGACTAGAGCGGCAGCGCCAATATTACTGCCTGAGTACTACAGTTTGAATAATGCCTGTTGCATGCACAGCGCCGGAGAATGGGAATAGAGAATGATCAAGCAGTGTCTCGTCTTGATCCTTGGTATATTCGCGGCGTCTTGTGCGTCCGGCCCGGCAGCACAATTGCCGAGCGGTCAGGCCGCCTATGATATCGTCCCCACAGGTGACGTCGTCGCGCCGCGCCGTTCCGAGATCGGCCCAAATGACGAGCTAAGTATTTCGGTTTTCCGCGAACCTGATCTGTCTTTGGAAAGAGCGCTGGTTGATTCTGACGGCAGAGTTCAGGTGCCGTTGCTTGGCTCAGTACCTGCTGCTGGACTGACCGCATCCGAATTTGCACGCACGCTGGAACAACAATTTGGCGCGCGCTATCTGGTTGATCCGAGCGTAACCGTTGCCCTGACACGCGCATCATTGCGCCGCGTTACGGTGACCGGCGCAGTAACCAAGCCGGGCGTCTACGATATGCCAAGCCGCCTATCGCTGGTTGACGCAGTGGCGCTCGCCGCCGGCCCGACCAATGTCGCAAAGTTCGACCAAGTTGTGGTTTTCCGCCGCGTCGAGGGTGAACGGATTGGCGCCATCTTCAATCTGGCAATGATCAATTCCGGAAACGCTGCTGACGTTGAGATCCTGCCCGGCGATCAAGTGATTGTCGGGACCGACAGTCTCCGCCAGCTTTACCGAGATGCGCTTACAGCCGCACCGCTGCTTGGCGTGTTCAGGGTATTCTGACGATGGACAGGCACACACAAGCAGGATCAGAAAGATGAGCGCGTCTCCGGCAACCGTGGCTGGCGAACCGGCGCAGGCTGATATGGCCGGATCATATGGCTATGATCAGGGAATGCCTGCAATTGGCATCGACTTGCGACGGATTGCCTCTGCACTTTACCGCAATCGGTATATTGCCGGCGGGCTGGTCGCAGCAGCACTGCTATTGGGCATCATCATTACGCTATCCACCACCCCGATTTACAGGGCCGTGGCAACCGTACAGATCGACAGTCAGGTCAATGAAGTGCTGGATGACGATTCTGGTATGCAGCCGGTTGAATGGGACGTTGAGCGGTTCCTGCAAACACAGCTTGATGTGCTGCTTAGTACCGGCATGGCAGAGAAAGTGGCCGACAGGCTCAATCTCGCGAAAGACGATACCTATTTCGAACGGATGGGCCTCAGCGCTCCGCAATCGCCTGCGCCGGGCAAAACCATGGCGCAAACCCGCAGGGATGTGATCGCGGCCAGCCTGCAAGGAAACGTCGCCGCCGAGCTACCCGGCTATAGCCGCGTGGCCGAAGTCAGCTTTGCGGGGCCGGATGCGAGCTATGCGGCAACTATCGCAAACGCCTATGTCGAAAGCTTCATCGCTGCCAATCTCCAGCGCAAGTTTGATTCGTCATCCTATGCGCGCGAATATCTCGAGGAGCAGCTCGATCTGGCGAAAGAGCGGTTGGAGAAAAGCGAGCGCGACCAAGTCGACTATGCAAGGCGGTTTGGCTTAGTTGACCTCCCTGAGCCCGGTGACCGCGACGGCAGCGTTTCGCTCGTCCAGACCAATCTGGCCGAGGCAAATTCTGCGCTTAATTCCGCGCGTACACAGCGCATCGCCGCCGAAGAAAGGTACCGCGTCGCCAATGGGGGCAGCGCGTTCTCCATTCCCGATGTTCAGACTAATGGCTATATTCAGGGTCTCCGCCGCGAGAAAGCCTCGGTCGCGGCCGAAATGGCCCGCGATGCCGAACGCTACAGACCGGCCCATCCGGTGATGCAACAGCACCAGCAGAAACTGGCCGGTATCGATCGCCAGCTAAACGGTGCAGTGTCTGATGCGCGCGGTGCCTTAAGGCAGGAATATCAAGCCGCCCTGCGCAATGAACAGCGTCTGGCCGCGCAGGTTAAATCGCTGCGCGCAGGCACTGCCAGTGAACAATCAGAGCGGATCCAGTACAATATCCTCGCGCGCGAAGCGGGGACGAACCGGGCAATGTATGACGCTTTGCTGCAACGCTATAAGGAGGTCAGCGCATCTGCCGGCGTATCGACCAATAACATCACGCTGGTTGACCGGGCCAAAGTCCCCGGCGGACCGTTCCGGCCTAATCCGCTTTTGAATGTCGTGCTGGCATTACTTGGCGGCCTTTTGCTCGCAGGTCTGTATGTTATCTTGCGCGAGTTTTTCGATGATGCCGCACGGACGCCGGAGGATGTGACCGAACGTCTACGCCTGCCGTTTCTGGGCACGGTGCCAAAACTCGATGGCGATGCGGATATTGTGGCAGAGTTGGAATTGCCAAAGTCCAGCGCTTCGGAATCCTTCGCCGCTCTGCGCACATCGCTAGCGTTGCTGTCGACCGAGGGCGTTACCAACCTGCTTATCACCAGCAGCCAGCAATCCGAAGGCAAGAGCCTGGTCGCCTACGGTATCGCGCGCAGCATGGCCCGTGCGGGGAAATCGGTACTCGTTGTCGATGCGGATTTGCGCCGCCCGTCGCAGCACCGGATTTTCAAAACGTCGCGTGACCTTGGTCTGACCAATGTTCTGACGCGTCAGAACAGTTGGCAGGAGGCGGTCTTCAAAGCACAGGAAAATCTGCACCTGATTGCGTCCGGTCCATTGCCCCCTTCCGTGCCCGAGCTTCTATCCAGTGCCAGCTTCGAAGAGTTTCGTAGCGCCGTCACAGCTGCCTATGACATCGTGATCTTTGACGGACCGCCGGTATTGGGGCTAGCTGATACCGTATTGCTCGCGCAGCGGCTGGATCATTTGGTGTTTGTGACCGAAGCAGGGCGAGCCACCCATGGCCGGGCGCACACTGCCATTCGCCGCTTGCGCGACAATGGCATTCAAGTGGACGGCGCCGTGCTCAACCGGTTTGATCCTAAAAACTCCGGCTACGGTTACGAATACGGCTATTACTATTCCTATGGTGAGGAAACCGCCTGATGCGCGCATTAGGGGCCGGGATCGCTGCGGCTCTGCTTGGCGTTGCCGGTTGCATTGCCTTCATCCCGCAAATGATCGCCGCATCGCAGCCGGCTGAGGCCGCCCGCTTTGCCGTGTGGGATGCAGGATTGCAGCGCGCTGCAGCGCAGTCACTGCTGCAAACCGACACACCAGAAGCGGCGGCACCGTTTGGCAAAGCAGCCGTTCGCGCGATGCCCTATGACCAGCTTGGACTGGCCGTTTCGTCGATTGGTCAATCAGCAAATGACAGGCTAATTGCGCTTAACAATGCTGCGGCTCTTGGCTGGCGCGATGCCCCGACCAACATTGCACTGACAGAAGCAGCCTTCCGCGAGAACGAGCTGGAGATTGCGTCTTACCGGATTGATGCATTGGGCCGGATAGAAGGTGCCGCAGTTGCTGGCCCGCTGGCAGATCGTCTTATTCTGAGGGAAGGCGGAATCGCACTTCTGGCTAACCGTGCTGCGATGCACACAAGCGGCGCGTGGTGGCAGGAATATTTCCGCTCGCGGCCCGAAACACGCGAAGCTGCACAAGCCCGTGTTGCGCTGATTTCCCGTTTCGACAAGGAAGATGGCGCGTGGCTGCGCGCTATCATCCGCGATGCGGAAGCCGGTTTTGCTGAGGCTGGCTTCAATGATTTGCGCTTGCCCCTCTGGCGTCAGGCAACCGGTGAAGCCGCAACAAAAACGGGCATTATTTATGATCCGGTGTTCCGCCTGTTTAACCCTGCAAAAGCGGGAATTGGCGGCGAATGGAGAATGGCGTCCGCTGCGCCGGCAACGCTGGACGTGGGCGCCTCTGGCGGAATTACTGTTACCCAAACGCAGGGAATAGCCGGCGCTGTGTTGATCCAACGGATTTCGCTGGATCAAGGACCCTATCGGTTCACGGCGACAGGCGAAGGCGCGGCAGATGTATTTGAATGGCAGATCGAGTGCGGCGATACGAAAGCAATTTTGCCAGCACTAGGAACCACCACCGTCGCCATCGCGGAAAAATGTCCCGCTGCAGTCCTCTCACTCGTCACCACCAAAACAGCCGCGTCAAGGCTCGGCGGAATGACGCTGGAAAGTGTCACACTGGAGCCGTTGGAATGAGCAAGCCGCTAGACGCCAGCACAAGCAAGCCCAAGGATGGCGGCCCCAGTTTTCCGCTATCCAACAGATTTGAGCGCGGTGTGTGGAACGTCGTTTGGCTAATTCTGGGCCGATTGATGCCGCCGCCATTCGGCCATTCGTGGCGGCGCATCTTGCTGCGCGCGTTCGGCGCGCGAATGGGCGCAGGCAGCGTAGTCTATCCATCAGCCAGAATCTGGCTACCCAGGCATCTCAGCCTCGGCGCAAAAGCAACCCTTGGGCCGGGGGTGCAATGCTACAATATGGCCCCGATTAAAATTGGCGTGGGCACCGTAATTTCCCAGCGTAGCTTCCTTTGCGCCGGAGATCATGACCACCGCGATTCCGATTTCCAGCTGGTAACCCGGCCAATTGTGATTGGCGCAGAATGCTGGATTGCGGCGGAAGCCTATGTCGCGCCGGGTATCTCGATAGGGGACCGCGCTGTGCTGGCGGCACGAGGATGCGCCATTACGGACATTCCTGCCCGCAGTGTTTGGGGCGGCAACCCGGCCAAACAGATCGGCCTTCGCAGCGAACAGACAAAGCCTAAGACCGAGCCCTAAGCCAGTAAGGCCTCTACTGATTGTGCGAATAATTTGGTGTCGCCAAGCGGAGCCAACTTTCGCGAACCCGTTTTCAGTGTCAGCCACCTCGCTTCGTCTGCACCAATTTCGCTTAGCAGTTCTGCCAAACGCGCAAGGTCATCCGGCTTGAAACTATAGCCGTTAACGCCGTCCTCTACCAAACGGTCCGCCGCGCCGCATTGACTGCTAATCACTATCGGCAAATCAACTGCCAGCGCCTCGGGCACCACATTCCCGAATGTCTCCGACACACTCGGCAAAATCAAGCAGAGCGCATCGCGCATCAATGGCGCTATCTGTTCGGTTTGCACAAAGCCCAACCAATCCACGTAGCGGTCAATGTCGAGTTCACGCGCCAGCGCGCGCAGCTCGTCATCCAGGGGGCCGGATCCTGCAATCTGCAATCTGCGCGGCATGTCGGTAATCTGGCAATATTGCGCATAGGCCTTCAACAGCCCCGGGAAATTCTTCTCCCAAATTAGCCGTGCAACCACCAGAAACGGACGCTGTCCGAAGTCCTTATTATCCGGCGCAGCCCGCGCTGCCAGCGCACGAATACGGTCTTGATTGACAGTATTATAGCCGCCCAGAACGCGGTCCGCAGGCAGCCCCAAACGCCGCATATAGGCGGTCGACCGGTAGTCAGAGCCAATTCCTCCGTCGTAGGGTCGATAGAAAAACTGCTTCAGCCATTCGCGGGCCAGATGACGTTTTGCATCATCATATTTGGAGCATCCCATTGTGAAAATCTGTACGCCCGTTCGCCTAAGCCGGATGGCCGCAAGCAACATGGCTGGCTGGTCATAGTGAGACAGAAACGCAGCCTTGCAATTTGCATTTGTGACCGCGTCAACAATTGCGGCTGAAACTTTCGTTGCGGGCCTGCTTTTCCAGTTTCCGTCCGCAAACAGAGTCTGCTTGCGAAACCCCCGCGCTTCGGGCTGCTGCCAGTCATAATCATCGCTACCGGCGAAAATTTCTATGCCGATGACGGGCGTTCGTGGCCCAATTTGACGCGCGGCCGCCTCGCACCGGTCGACATGGAGCGGGCCAAAATTATCCCACACAAAGGCGACCGGGCGCTGCGTCACAAATCGCGTGCCCAGGCTGGCGTATCCGTTTCTGCGAAACGACGGTTTGGCGGCGCGATCCGGTCACGAACGCGCTGCAAGGTTTGCCATGGATGGCGCACATGGTGGAACAATTGCCGCAGCCTGTTAGCGTGCACATCACGCGAAGTGCGCTCCCGGCCCATTTCCTCACGAAAATAGCGCTGATGCGTCAGCGCGCTTTCCTCAGCGAAACGCTGGCTAACCGTGATGGAGTTTGGTTGCATCCGGAATAACGACCAGTCCCCGCCGACATTAATCAGCGGATAGCCGCGCCGGTCCATATCAACCAGAATCTCCGCATCCCAGCTGGTCGTGTTCTGCAGATTAAATCCGCCCACAGCGCGGAAGGCATCGGCGCGATAAAAGGTTGATTGCTGAAGCGCGAAGGATTGGCCGCGCACGAATCTGCGCGCGGTAAAGCGGCTCGATATAGCGCGGCGAATATACGCGCCGTCATCACCAACGATATATCCGTTACCGATCACCGCGCCAGCTTCAGGGTGATCGCGAAACGCCTTCACAGCTTCGCTAAACGCGCCCGGTAAAAACACGTCGTCAGCGTTGAGATAGATGAACCAGTCACCCGTGGCATGGGCAAAGCCGCGATTTAGCCCGTCGGCAGGACCATCATCTTTCTCGCGCAGCACATTCACACGGCCGGGAAAGCGGGATTCAATCGCAGCAATGACCGCGGGCGTGTTGTCGCTAGAGCCCGGCTCGACGATCCAATATTCGATCTCTGCACCTTGCTGGCTCAAAACGCTTTCTGCAGCAGCGGCGAGATATTGCCCTTGGTTAAAGGCGTTGGTGACGACACTGATCTTCATAGCGGCGCACTAACAATGCCAGACACATCAAACAGGCTGATCCTGCGCAATCCGCGATCACAGCAATCTACTGCAATGCGCGTTTCCGACCGGTCCCAGCGCGGGTGCAGATCACATTTCGCATCGCTGTCACCGGTCAATACCCCATCCGTCAACCGCGCAACATCGATACGCTCACCGCTGCGGTCGTTCCACAGGATCAGGGGCAATGTGCCGCTGCTGTCAGGATACATATCAGTCACCACCCAATCGTGTGATCGAGCCACCATCGGATGCCCGTCTGCATCGAGCGCAGGCCAGCCATATTTGCGGCGGTCACCTGAACCATCGATTGGCAATGCAAAGTACGATTCGGCCAGAATGCGCTTTTTCCAGCGTCCGGTAAACTTACGCGCCAAATTGACAGCGGGCCGGATCAATGGCGAATTTAGCGTGCCGTTTGCGCGCATCTGCGCAAGCCCGCCACCCGTAAAGCGCGCCCAAACGAGTAATGTCTCATCGTCCAACCAGTCGAAATGACTGACCTTCTCTTCCGCCAGCACCCGCAATCCGGTGCCATCGGCATTGCATACCAGTAGGCGAGTGAAAGAGCCCTCATCTTCCGCGAAGAACCGGTGCAGGAAAGTGATCTTCTTGCCATTCGGGCTAATGCTCGGGTGCGTCAGGAAATGGCCATCGCCTTGCGGACTACCCCGCGGGTCTCCGTCCCAATGGTCCAGAACGTCCTTAAGCGAGATGAGAATTTCGCCAATTCCAGTGTCCAAATCCACCCGCGTTATTCCGAACGATGCCGGATCTTGCGGTGAAGGCAAATCCTTTAGGCTGGCATAGCCATATGCGGGCCATCTTTTCGCCAGAACCCCGAAATCCGGCGCCACGCCCCATTCAGCGCCCGGCGCCACCGCATAGAGACCGCCGGGAATTGTCTTCCGGCTACGGGATAGGGGATCTACAATCTCAGCCGCACATTCTCCCGCATCGTTCAATGTGTTGAAGCAAAACCGGCCCGTGCCATCGGGCAGCCATTGCTGCCGCGCAGCCTGTTGGAAGTTCCAGCACGCAGTTGTGCCGACGACTTCAATTTCGCCATTTTCGCTGTCCCACAGGCAAATCTCTGCCGGATTGATAGTGTCTGCCATGGACTGCCATTCCGGTGCCAGGCGCAAGGCGAGCAATGTCTGGCCATGCGGCGCCCACGGGCAAATGTCATGAAAGCCAAAAAACATGTTCATGCCCTGCGGCGTCTGCGCGGCAAGCTGTGCCTTTGGATGCACCGTTAGAACGGGGGCTGTCTGGCCGCTCATCGTGCGCCGCCATTCGCGCTGAACTGCGCAATCTTCAATCCGGTAGCAGCCTCAAGATAGGCGAGCTTTTCAGCCTCACTCCCGTATTTCTTAAGGCCGCGACCGAGTTCAAATCGCTTTGCATCGACCAGAAACCGGTACCAGAAACCCTGCAGGACATGATATATGAGCCCAGCGCGCCCATCGAGAAAACCGAGCTGGAAAATGTAGCGCCAGAT
>JAHDBR010000055.1 GCA_020630295.1 Sphingomonadaceae bacterium | reverse complement strand
ATAAACCGGTCCAGAAAATGGATTGTCATTCCGACCAGTCCGCCGACCAGCGTTCCGTTGATGCGGATGAATTGCAGGTCGCGGCCAACTGCGTTTTCGACCCGGTCGGTTAGCGTGCGTGCATCCCAGCGGCGCACGGTTTCCGACACAAGCTGCACAATCTGGTCGCCATAACGCGTCGCAACCCCCACAGCGGTGCGGCGGGCAAAGCGGTTTACCTGTGTCTGCAACAGGGGGTCATCGCGCAGCGCCTGACCAAGCTCGCCCAAGCTATCACCAATCTGCCCGCCCAAAACCGTCTCGGGATTTCGGGCCATCCGGATCATGCCCGCGCGCATGCGTTCCCAAACACCTTCCCACCAGCGCGCGACAGCTTCGTTTTCCAGCACTTCATTCTTCATCCGCTCGACCTTGGCCTGCATCTCAGGATTGTGCATCAGATCATGCGCCAACTGGTCCAGACCTTCCTGGATTTTATCGCGCAGCGGATGCTCGGGATCGACCAGCACTTCGGCCAGCAACTTGTACAAACCATCCAGAACAGAACTGGAAAGGCGGCCATCAAGACCCGTCCAGCGGATAATGCCATTGGCGCGCTCGCTGATCATGTCGCGCACCATGTCCTCATTGTCTTCCAGTGTCAGGCCTGACCAGCGCACCAGTGCATCAATCAGCGGCAGATGGCGCTTATCCGCGATGGTCGTGGTCAGCATCTGTCCGAGAAGCGGAGCGATCTCGATCTTGCGGGCTTGCGCTTTCAGCCCGACCTTCACTTGCCCGCCAAGCCGGTCGGGATCGAGCGATTCCAATATGCCCGCCACCAATTCTGCCGCGCCTGCGCCAATCCGGCTTTGCGCCCCCTGGGTCGGTTGCACCAGAAAATCGCCTGCCGCCCGCGCCATATTCATGGCTTGCATCCGCCGCGCCACGACCTGCGGTGTCAGGAAATTGGTGCGCAGAAAATCGGCCATGGTATCCGCGATCCGGTCCTTATTTTCCGGAATGATGGCCGTGTGCGGAATAGGAATGCCCAGCGGGTGGCGGAACAGCGCGGTTACCGCGAACCAGTCCGCAAGCCCGCCAACCATCGCCGCTTCCGAAAATGCGTGCACATATCCCCACGCAGGATGCACCGGCAGATATTGTTTCGAGAGCACAAATATCGCCGCCATCAGAACCAGCATCAGCGTGGCCGTGATGCGCATCCGGCGCGCCGTATCTGGCGGCAATGGAGGCTTTACAGCGGGCGCAGCTGCAGGCGGCGGACTGTCACCGGATACAGCCGCAACAGTTTCATCAAGCCGTGATCGGTCACTCTGCAGGGAGCGCCTCTGGGCCGGATTTTCCTTCGTCATAACGGTCATCGCCGGGCTTATAGGTGAGGAACTTGTTCCGCATCCAAGGACCCATGCGTTTTTCAAGGCCGTCTGCCAAGCTGAATCCTGCCGGTACGATCACCAGCGTCAGGACGGTTGACATAATCAGCCCGCCTATCACCACGATGCCCATGGGCTGACGCCAGGCTCCATCACCGGAAAGCGAAATCGCCGTCGGGACCATACCCGCGGTCATCGCCACGGTGGTCATGACAATAGGTTGTGCCCGCTTGTGACCGGCATCAACAATCGCCTCAAACTTGGCTTTGCCCTCGGCCATCGCTTCAATGGCAAAGTCGATCAGCAGAATGGAGTTTTTCGACACGATCCCGAGCAGCATCAACACACCGATCATGACGGGCATCGAAACAGGCTGGCCAACGAGCCACACGAGGAAAATGCCGCCAAGCGGAGCAAGCGCAAGCGAGCACATGTTCACCAGCGGCGACATCAGGCGCTTATACAGCAGCACCAGCACAGCAAAGACCAGCAACACACCTGAAAAGACCGCAATTACGAAGTTTTGCGCGAGTTCCTGCTGCCATTCATCTTCGCCCACAACATCGCGGATCACGCCCTGCGGCAGGTTCTCCAGCACCGGCAGCTTGTCGATCTGGGCCTGCGCTTCGCCCTTCACAACATTCTGCGCCAGATCGGCACCCACCAAAACTCGGCGGTTCTGGTTGTAGCGCTGAATTGTGGTCGGGCCGGACCCGAATGAAATTTCGGCCACGCGTTCCAATGGTACCGAACCACCACGCGCGGTTTGCACGGGCAGTTTAGCGATCGTCGAAAGATCCTGACGCGAGCTTTTCGGCAGCTTGACGCTGATCGGAATCTGGCGGTCGGAAAGGGAGAATTTCGCAGCATTCTGCTCAATCTCGCCCATTGTGGCGATACGGATCGTCTGGCTCAGCGCAGCGGTGGTTACGCCTAGCTCGGCGGCAATATCCGCGCGCGGTTTGATCAGCAATTCGGGCCGGTTAATGTCCGCATTGATGCGCGGCGCGACCAGAGTATCAAGACCCTTCATTTGCTCGACCAGCTGTGCGGCGGTTTCTTCCAGCAATTCCGGATCCGAACCGGCCAGCATCACGGTCATGTCACGTCCTGAGCCGAAACCGCCGGACTGGGACTGGAAACGAACCCGGGCATCAGGAATTTTAGCCAGTTCAGGGGCCAGATCACGTTCGAATTCTATCGATGTTTTCGCGCGGTCTTCTGCCAGCGTGATGTAGATCGTCGCATTGCCTTCACGCACGACTTCGAGAGCCCGCTCCACTTCATCTTGCTCGTAAAGTAGCGCCGCAACGCGGTCTGCGACGGATTCGGTACTTTCCAGCGTAGTACCAGGGACCATCTCGATCTGGACCTGACTATTATCGTCATTGATTGTCGGCTGGAATTGCCCCGGCGTATTCATAAACAGCAGGATCGTCAGCATGAAGGCAAAATACCCCAAGCCGACCATCCACACGCGGTGATCGAGAAAACGGGCTTCAAGCCATTTGAACGACTGGAATATGCGCGCGCCAAACATTCGCGAAATCAATCCGATCAGTTTGATCAAAACAAACACCGCAATCAGACCGACAAGGCTGACCAAGGCCAGCTGGATAATCTCCAACGGCTTATCAACCATCAGCCAGAGCCAGCTATTCTGTTCACTCGATACTGCCGAGGCCAGTGTGTCAGGGATGGCGAGGCTGGAAAGCGCATTATAGGCACCGAACACCGCCGCGCCCGGCAAAACAATCAATATCAGCAGCAGCAGGATCGCTGACAAAACATACAAGAAACGATTGCGGATACCCGGCAGGTTTTCCCGCGCCGCTTTCATCTTGGACCGGTCAAGCGACCAGTTCAAAATGCGCATATAGCGCTCCATCCACGGCCCCTCGCCATGTTCGGCGTGGCCTTTTGCCTTCAGGAAATACGCCGCCAGCATCGGTGTGATCATCCGCGCGACAGCCAGGCTCATGATGACCGAAATCACCACTGTAATGCCGAAGTTTTTGAAGAACTGTCCGGAGATACCCGGCATAAGCCCGACCGGCAGGAACACCGCAACAATACAGGCAGAAGTTGCGACAACTGCCAATCCGATCTCGTCAGCCGCATCAATAGATGCCTGATAGGCGGATTTGCCCATCCGCATATGCCGCACGATATTCTCGATCTCCACAATAGCGTCATCGACGAGAACACCGGCCACAAGCCCCAGCGCCAGCAATGACAGGAAGTTCAGATTGAACCCGAGCAGGTCCATAAACCAGAAGGTTGGAATGGCGGAAAGCGGGATGGCAATCGCGGAAATTACTGTGGCGCGCCAATCACGCAGGAAGAAAAACACCACCACAACCGCCAGAATGGCGCCTTCGATCATAGCCGCGATCGAACTGTCATACTGGCTGACTGTGTATTTAACCGTGTTGAATAGCGGGATGAACCGGATGCCGGGGTTCTCCGCTTCGATGGCCGCGATTTTCTCTTTTGCTTCCTCGAACACGGTGACATCTGAAGCACCCTTGGCGCGGCTCATCGCGAAGTTGACGACTTCCTTGTCCTGAACCTTACTGATCGAAGACCGCTCGCTGAAACCGTCGCGGACCAGCGCCACATCCGACAGGCGGATTGTGCGCCCGTCTGTCAGCCGGATTTGCCGCTGCGAAAGGTCGAATGCGGTTTCCGTATTACCGAGCACGCGGACCGATTGGCGGGTGCCGCCCACTTCGGCCATGCCGCCCGCAGCATCGATATTATCAAAGCGAAGCGAACTGTTGATCTGGCTGGCGGTAACGCCGAGGCCCTGCATTTTTGCAGGATCAAGGATTACCTCGATCTCGCGGTTCACGCCGCCAAAGCGGTTAACCTCGGCCATTCCCTCAATTGCGAGTAACTGCTTGGCGACCGAATCGTCGATAAACCAGCTCAGCTGCTCGATGGTCATATCATCGGCTTCGACCGCATAGATGCCCAGAAAACCGCCTGAAATTTCAATCTTGTTGATGCGCGGTTCCAGAATACCGTCGGGCAAACTGCCGCGCACAGTATCGACCGCATTCTTAACTTCCGCGACCGCGTCATTCACATCGGTCCCGATTTCAAATTCGACCGTAGTGCTTGAAGAACCCTCGCGCGCGGAAGACGAAATCGAACTGACACCGTTGATGGAACGCACAGCAGATTCGACACGCTGCGTGATCTGGTTTTCGATCTCTGTTGGTGCTGCACCGGGCTGGAAAATGCTGACATTGACCGCCGGAAATTCGACGTCCGGATTGTTGACCACATCCATCCGCCAGAAGCTAAGAATACCCGCAAGCAGGATTGCAGTGAAGAAAACCAGCGGAATCACCGGGTTTCTGATCGACCATGCAGACATATTGCGGAAGTTCATGATGTTCAGCTTTCGCTTGAGTCGACGAGTTGCGGATCGATCACTTCACCGTCAGTGAGGAAACCGCCTGCTTGCAGAACAACTCTTTCGGAGCCGTCCAGCCCTTCGATTACAGCCACGCCGTTTGCGGTGACCATACCAGTGGTAACCGCACGCCGGGTCGCCTTATTTTCCGGGCCGACAATGTAGACGAAATTACCCTCGGCATCGGTCAAAATGGCAGATTCCGGTAACATCGGGGCGACAATCGTGCCGCTTTCGATAGTGGCGCGGGCGAAACCGCCGGGCCGCAGTTCCGGCGCGTATGGCAGGGAAATTCGCGCCGTGCCCTGCCGGTCTTGCGCATCGATGGTGGGCGAAACTTGCCAGATCTGACCAGCGAATTCTTTTTCCGATCCTGTCGGGATCACGCGTGCAGCCGTCCCAGCGGAAACCTGCGCCAGATCAACCTCGCTCAGCTTTGCCATCATCTCCATCTCGCCGCCCTTGGCGATACGAAACAGTGCACCCGAACCGGCGCTAACAACTTGACCCGGCTCGACATTGCGCTCGAGAACCAGACCAGAGGCAGGTGCGATCACGCTAAGGCGCGCATTGCGGGCGCGCAGTTCGCTGACTTGCGCTTCGGCAACGCGAACACGGGCTACGGCGGCGTCACGCGTGGCCGTCAGCCGGTCAATATCAGCTTTGGATATGAAACCGCGTTCCACCAGCTTCAAAGCGCGGCTGAGGTTCGCTTGCGCCAGATCGGCATCTGCCTTTGCCACGCCGATTTGCGCCGTGGCGCTGGCCACTTGCTGGTTTTGTACCGATCGGTCGACCACAGCCAGAACCTGTCCGGCGCGCACCCAGTCGCCCGCGTCGACAGGTACAGAAACAACGCGCCCGCCTTCGCCGGCAACGCCCACAGGCAATTCGCGGCGCGCGGCCAAAGTGCCGTTGGCAATAATTTCACCGGCAATGGTGCCTTGGCCGGGTGCAATTACAGTGATGGCAGCGGCCTGGTCTTCACGATCATCCGCAGCGCCAGCCGAACCGGCTTCACCGCTACTCACATAAAAATAGGCTGCGCCAATGGCAGCGATGATAAGTAACGCAATCAAGCCGAAGACGAGGGGCTTCCGGCTCTTCGGCTCGTTCTCTTCAGCAAGCTTGTCGCTCACATATTCAGCTTTTTCAGCCCGCACCGTGGTTTCGTAATTCATGTTCTATCCTGATCGCCCATCACGCCCGAGTGACCGCCACTTTAGGGTCAACATATAGGTGTATTACATTCATATATCACCGAATGCAATATTCCTTCCCAGATCAGCAATAGCCCTAGGCCTGCATTGCGGCAGCAGCAAACGCTCGCTCGACAAGCGGCTTTTTACCTCGACGAACAGCCAGCCGCGCAGGACCTCACGAGCTCAATTTTTCGTCATAATAGGCGCACGAAAAAGGGCCGGAAGCTCTCGCAACCGACCCTCTTCAAATTCAAATTCGTGCGCTGATTAGCGAACACGGCCCCGCTGGACCAAGTTCACAATTGCGAGCAGCACGACTGCACCGATGACTGCAGTGATCAAATACATGATCCAGCCGGCATCTGTTGAGAGAAAACCTGTAACATTACCGATGGCGCTACCGATAAGTCCGCCTACAACGCCGACAACGATGTTCCAAAGAATGCCCATTGACGCATCACGGTTCATTACCAGACTAGCGAGCCAGCCAGCGATTCCGCCCAAAACGATGGTTGCAATCCAACCCATATCCAATTCCTCCTGTTATTCGTTAAACTTCAGCCACCTAACGGAAGCCAAGCAAAACGGTTCCCCAACCTTTGATCGGTGGAGCTACAGGACTAGTCGGTTTTTGTCGGTTTGACCAGATTTGCCTAGATTGGACAGATTCGTGTGATCAGTATTTGAGCTGACGCTCGTACAAATCGCGGTAATGCTGGATCCGGGTGACGCGCAGGCCTTGCATACCAGAGCGGTCAACCGCACGCTGCCACGATGCAAATTCCTCTAGCGTCAGGCCATAGCGCTCAAGCACTTCGTCGATCGTCAACAAACCGCCATTTACGGCTGCGACCACTTCAGCTTTCCGGCGCACAACCCAGCGCTTTGTTTCCGGCGGCGGCAAATCAGCGATTGAAAGCGGCTCTCCCAATGGGCCGATTACCTGCGCTGGACGGATTTTCTGATTCTCGATCATTACAACTCTCTGTCGCCGGTTACCGCGTCATTCGCGGCAGAACCTTTAATGGCGCAGGTATCTTTGCCATCGATTGAAATATCTGGGTTAACAAAACACGGTTCCGCGTTAAGATTTGGCACGGAGTGCGCCGGACCTTGTACTTTGGAGAAATTCTGGAAATTGCCCGCTCGCGCATTGCGATTCGTGTTGAGCAAGCCGCGCAGTTCACGGGCAGCTTCGAATCGGGCGACAAGCGCACCCCAGTCGAGCTGACGCAAACCGCCGCCTTCCATGGCTTTTTCAAAGCCGGATTCGTGAATGTTTCCTTCGAACATGCGACCCTAATAGCCAGAGCAGGTCAAGAACAGGTAAAGCCCGAGTTTACATCTCCTTAGGATTGAACAACGGCAGGTAAACGCCGCGCTAGCGAAGAGCGCACGCTGCGTGTAAGGGCGCGTGCATGACTACCGCGACACTTATTGATCCGTCTCTGGACACGGCTGCATTGTTTGACCTTCCCCGCGATGCGAAGGACTGCCGCATTGTTGTGGCTATGTCCGGCGGAGTTGATTCCTCTGTTGTCGCAGCACTGGCTGCAACCACGGGCGCGGAAGTCATTGGCATCACTTTGCAGCTTTATGATTATGGAGCCGCGACAGGCCGCAAGGGTGCGTGCTGTGCTGGAGACGATATTAGCGACGCGCGTGCAGTATGCGACCGTCTGGGTATCGCGCATTATGTGTTCGACCATGAGAGCGCGTTTCGTGAAGACGTGGTCGAACAGTTTGCCGACGATTATCTGGCTGGCCGAACGCCGGTGCCCTGTATCCGCTGTAATATGGGACCCAAATTCACCGATCTGCTCAGAATGGCGAAAGAACTGAACGCGGATTGCCTGGCAACCGGGCATTATGTCCGGCGCGTGATGGGCACCGCTGGCGCGGAACTGGGTCAGCCGCTTCTTTATAGAGCAGTCGATCCTGCACGGGATCAGTCCTACTTCCTATATGCGACCACAGACGCGCAGCTCGACTATATCCGCTACCCGCTTGGCGGCCTGCCAAAGGCGCAAGTTCGCGAATTGGCTGAACAAGCCGGTTTGCGCAATGCAGACAAGCCGGACAGTCAGGACATCTGCTTCGTGCCGGATGGCGATTACGCTAAAATCGTGCGTTCAATGCGTCCCGAGGGCGGCGAGCCCGGCGCAATTGTGCATGCCCAAACGGGCGAGGAACTGGGCACGCATAAAGGTGTGATACACTATACTGTGGGCCAGCGCCGAGGGCTGGAAATTGGCGGCCTGGCCGAACCACTATACGTAGTCGGCATAGATGCGGCGAAAGCACATGTTCTGGTGGGCCCAAAGCGGATGCTGGCCGTGTCCGCTGCACATATTATCGAGACGAACCGCATTGGCCCGCTTCCCGATGAGCCGCTGACAGCAAAAGTCCGTTCGCTTTCCAAGCCGGTTCCAATCATTCTCGACGGGCCGCTAGGTGATAATCAGCGCACTATTATCCGTTTCGCAGAACCGGAATATGGCGTTGCCCCGGGGCAAGCTGCCGTCATCTATGCTGGCGAGCGTGTTGTGGGCGGTGGCTGGATTGATTCAACCGAAGCCTAGTCGCGCCACTTTTCCAAAACGCAGCCATACCCTTTACGGTAAGTGGCAGTCTCCGAGATGATGAACGGGAAACGGGCGGTCACGCTTTTCGCGTCGACATCTTCCTTGAGCGTGATCAGCTCCATCCCGGGAAGCAAATCCTTGCCGCAATCCTCCAGATTGCGGCCGCCAACGAATCGGCATGAACACGCCACGCGGGCCGCGTAAGCAGTTCCTGCACCGGCGGTTCCGGTAATCGGCGCGCGGTAGAACCAGCCAATTGCCGCAATCGCTAACGCCGCAACCGCCAATACCCACACCCATCTGGGCGTTTTGCGAGTGCCCGCACTGCGCGCCGATTTTGTCCTTGAATTAGCCATTGCCAAGCGTTTCCCCGTGCGCGAATTAGATCATCATGATTAACCGTTGCCTGCCTCTTATCGCTTGCCTGACACTGCTGCCAACCCTTGCTGCATGTTCGGAGGCACCGCCGCCGGAAAAACCGCTGTCGGATGCCGCCTTAAATGCGGTGCGTGACGATGCAGGTGCGGCGAAAGACCAGTTGGCGCGTCAAATCGATGATCTTTTCACAAATGCAGAGCTAGGCGAAACGCGGGCCCTGATTGTCATGCATGAAGGGAGTACCGCCGCCGAACGCTATGCACCGGGCTATCACGAAAATACCCGTTTCGTCAGCTGGTCCATGGCCAAAACGGTCACTGCGGTAATGATCGGAATGCTGGTGTCAGACGGACGTTTGCGGCTGGACGAATCAGTACCCGAGCCGCGTTGGAACCGCCCTGGCGATCCGCGCGGAGAAATAACCTTGCGCCAATTGCTCCAGATGCGGTCCGGCCTGCGCCATACCGAGGCTGGCGATCCGCCTTACGATTCTGCAGAGGTGCGGATGCTGTTCATGGACGGGCGCGATGATATGGCAGACTGGGCCACATCGCAGCCGCTGGAGGATGAACCGGGCGCACGCTTTGAATATTCCAGCAATACGACCGTAATTTTGGCCGACATAGCTGCACGCGTGCTGACCAACAGCAAAGATCCCGACACACGCCGTGAGGCAGTTAACAATTTTCTCCGCACGCGGCTGTTCGGTCCGTTAGGTATGGATTCCATGTTGGCCGAATATGACGCGAATGGCACGTTGATCGGCGGCAGCCTGATGCATGCCAGTGCCAGAGACTGGGCCAAATTTGGCGAATTCTTGCGCAATAAGGGATCATATCGCGGCTCGCAGCTGATCCCTCGTAAATGGATCGAATTCATGACCAGTCCAAGCCCGCGTTCGGGATTTTACGGCGCGCAAACGTGGCTAAATCTGGAATCGGGCATCGACCGGGATGACAAGCTGGCCGATCGCGGACCTGACACAATGTTCGCTGCAATCGGCCATATGGGGCAATATATTCTGGTTTCGCCGGAGCAGAAGCTGACGGTCGTCCGGCTTGGCCATTCCGACCAGGAACAGCGGCCCAAAATGCTCCAGCAATTGCTTGATGTGGTCGAACTTTATCCGGCGCCCTGATCTATGCCCGCTAATCTATGCTGGGTCAGTCAGGCAGGTGAAAAGTCCCGTCTATCACCGTGACGCACGGGCCTCCTACCCATGCTCGGTCTCCCTCCAAACGGCATTGGAGATTACCGCCCCGCACAGATGCCTGATGCGCCGTAAACTCGGCCCTGCCGAGGCGTTCGGCCCAAAAAGGTGTAAGGGCAGCGTGAGCGGAGCCGGTAACGCTGTCTTCATCGACACCCCATGCGGGCACGAAAACGCGGCTAACCACATCGTGATGGTCGCCCGGCGCAGTGCAGATCGCCATCAGGTCAATACCGCGCAATGTCTGCATATCTGGCTGCGCACGACGCAGAGCGGCCTCGTCCTTCATCAGGATGATGGCGGTGGATTCGGCACCCGAAACGGAATGGAAAACCTGACCCTCAACGCCGAGTGCGTCCAGCAAAGCGGTATCGTCACGCGGCTGCACCACTGTCACCGGCATGGAAAGTTCATAGCCCGATGCCGCTTTGCACACTTCCAGCACGCCTGCCTTCCGGGTGCGGAACGTTACCCGGTCCCCGCCATCGCGCATTAGCAAGACATGGCCGCTGGCAAGTGTCGCATGGCCGCACATCGCAACCTCGTCTGTCGGCGTGAACCAGCGCAATTCCCAATCGGCCTCGCCAGTCGTGTCCGGCACCACAAACGCGGTTTCTGCAAAGTTGTTTTCTTCGCCGATCGCTTGAAGAATGTCATCGGGCAGCCATTCAACCAGCGGCATAACCGCTGCCTGATTTCCGGCGAACGGACGGTCGGCAAACGCATCCACGTGCCAATAAGGAAGCGCCGTCATGTGTCTTTCTCCAACTTTGCGAATTCGTCTTCTTCGGTCAGCATATTTCCCGGATCGTCTACGTGGCCTTCCGGGTCAATATGGATCAACAAATCCATATTGGGGAAATGCCGGCTCAAGTCAGCCTCTACCCGCTCGATAATGTCATGCGCCTGTTCCACGGTCATCGCGGCAGGCATATCGACGTGAAACTGGACGAAATCCTGTGTCCCGCTCGTGCGGGTGCGCAGATCGTGTAAATTGCTGAGTTCGGGATGGCGCGCGGCCAGTTCGACGAAACGCTGCCGCTTCTCGTCCGGCCATTCGCGGTCCATCAAATGATCGATTGCCTCGCTCGCTGCGCGCCATGCGCCCCATAGGAGCCAAGCCGCAATCCCCAGACCAAAGATCGGATCGGCTTTTGAAAAACCGGCAAACTGGTCCAGAACCAGCGCGGCGATGACCGCCAGATTTAACAGCAAGTCTGATTGGTAATGCGTATGATCGGCCGAAATTGCGACCGAGCCTGTGCGGCGGATAACGTGGCGCTGCCACAATAATAACGCGAATGTCGCGGCAATTGCCGCAATCGACACACCGATACCTTCGGCGGCTGCCGCAGTCCTTCCCCCTTCCATCAAACGCTCGATCGCACGAAATGCGATCGCCGCAGCCGAAAGCGCAATCAGCATCACTTGAAATATGGCAGCGAGTGATTCGGCTTTACCGTGCCCGAAACGATGATCCTCATCCGCCGGCTGTGCGGCCACATACACCCCGAACAAGGTCGCCACGCTGGCAATCATGTCCAGTGCACTATCGGCCAGACTGCCAAGCATGGCGGTCGATCCGGTTTCCCAACTGGCCCAGAGTTTCAGCACAACGAGGAACGCCGCAACTGTGATTGAAGCGGCGGCCGCCATGCGGGTCAGACGCCCGCGCTCGGCCAATTCTGCGCTTTTATGAGATGCGGTGTCTTGATTGGCCAAATGATCGCTCATGGATAGAGCAGCGTATCATGCCACCGCGCACTATCGCCAGCGCCGCCCAGAACAAACCGGCGCCGGTCATGCAGGCGGTTCGGACGGTCGAGCCAGAATTCAAAGGCATTGGGCCTGACGGTGAAACCGGTCCAATGTTCGGGCCTGTCCACTGGCCGGTCGGCAAACTCGGCCTCTGCAGCGGCAAAGCGTTCAATGAAGGTGGCGCGATCATCCAGCGGACGTGATTGGTCGGATGCCACTGCACCCAGCTGCGAATCGCGTGAGCGGGAATGGAAATATGCGTCAGCTGTCGCGTCAGAAACCTGTACCAAGGGACCTTCGATACGGATTTGACGGCGCAGTGACTTCCAGTGGAACAGCAGCGCCGCTTGCATATTGGCGCGGATTTCCTCGCCTTTGCGGCTTTCAGCGTTGGTGTAGAACGTAAAACCCTCAGGCCCGTGCCCCTTTAGCAAGACCATCCGCACGGATGGTGCCCCAGAGGGAGCAGCCGTGGCCAGTGCCATTGCGTTGGGATCATTGGGTTCGGTCTCACCAGCCTCCGCCAGCCATGTGCCGAACAAGGCGAAAGGATCGGTGTTAGGAATCGCGCTGATTTCGGACTGCATTGAATTAATCCCGGATGAGTAAGCTATGCCCACACTACGCCTAACGCCTGTGTTTGGTCCCTGCCATTGCAACAAATCACCAGCGGGTAAATGCTGCACATTGGTAGCAGCCTGCCATCAAAGCAGATGAATGCGCCATCCCCGCTTGCGCAGCGAGACTGTAGCACCTAGCTAATACGCTATGGCTGACCCTTATTCAATTCTTGGTGTAGCGCGCGGTGCGTCCGAAAAGGACATCAAAAGTGCCTATCGCAATCTGGCGAAGGAACTGCACCCTGATCGTAACAAGGACAATCCGAACGCAGCGGAGAAATTTTCGCAGGCTACGCAGGCCTATGATCTGCTTTCAGACAAGGACAAGCGGGCGCAATTTGATCGCGGCGAGATTGACGGCGAAGGTAATCCCACCCATCCGTTTGGCGGAATGGGCGGCGGCTTCGGCGGCGGGCGCGCAGGCGGTCCGCAAGGCGGCTTCAACGCTCAGGATTTTGAAGGCTTCAGTTCCGACAATGTCGATTTGGGTGACATATTCGAAGGGTTGTTTGGCGGCGGCGGAATGGCCGGAGGAATGGGTGGCGGAATGGGCGGCGCGCGCGGGCGCGGCGGCAGTCAAAATTTTGGCCGCAGGCCTCCCCCGCCGCAAAAAGGTGCCGATATCCAGTACCGGCTCCGCGTTCCATTTGTTGATGCGGCCAGCCTGAAAAAGCAGCGTATCACTCTGTCGGACGGCAAGACAATCGACCTCAGCCTGCCGTACGGCGTGGAAGAGGGCACGAAGGTCCGGCTGAAAGGCAAAGGCGAGCGGGGTCCCGGCGGCACCGGAGACGGCATCGTACTGGTATCAATCGACAAGCATCCCTTCTTTCGCCGCGACGGCAATGACGTGCGCATGGATCTGCCGATCACGCTCGATGAAGCTGTAAACGGCGCGAAGGTAAAGGTGCCGACAGTCGACGGGCCAGTTATGATGACCCTGAAGCCGGGCACAAATGGCGGAACTATATTGCGGCTGAAGGGCAAGGGATTTTCCGCCAAGGACAAAAAGCGCGGCGATCAGCTTGTCACGCTCGAGATTATCCTCCCCGAAGATTTGCCCGAACTGGCCAAACGTCTTGAAGGCTGGCAGGATACAGGCAATCCGCGCGCCGAGATGGGCGTCTAAACCGCCGCCGCACAATGGTTTAGCCGCGCGGATAAGGGAGAACTTCGCATTTCTCAGGTTCGATCCAATAGCGACAGGCGAAAAGTCTCGCTTTCTCCCGAAGCCAGAATGCGAAAGCGCGATGTTCTGAAAGACAAAGTGTCGTCGCGCGTGGGGCCAGGGACACGGTTTTTTGATGTCGTAAAACGCACTTTGGCGGGTGCATGGCATGACGGATTTATCCATGCGGGTAACCTTGCTTATATGGCGATGCTGGCGCTGTTTCCTTTCTTCATTCTTGGCGCCGCGATCTTCTCTGCCATAGGCGAGGAAAGCGAACGTGCCGCGACGATTGACGCCATCCTGTTCGCGCTACCTCCGGTCGTGGGTAACGTTATCGAACCCGTTGCGCGCAGCGTAGTGGAGGCCCGGTCAGGGTGGCTGTTATGGATTGGCGGTATTGTCGGCCTATGGACCGTTTCCAGTCTGGTAGAGACCATTCGCGATGTTCTGAGACGCGCCTATGGAACTGAGGCAACGCTCGCATTCTGGCGGTACCGCTTGCTGTCCTTCGGCCTGATTGTGGGCGCAGTCATCCTTTTGATGCTGTCCCTTTTCGCGCAGGTAATGATCGGCGCC
Organism: Sphingomonadaceae bacterium; assembly: GCA_020630295.1. Classification (GTDB taxonomy): domain Bacteria; phylum Pseudomonadota; class Alphaproteobacteria; order Sphingomonadales; family Sphingomonadaceae; genus Pontixanthobacter. Next base: position 1,144 of record JAHDBR010000055.1, on the reverse strand, counting down.
GCACAAGAAGTCATCGCGGCCTATCTCCCATGGTTGAACGATGCGTTATCCGAACTGTCATTCTCGCGCATTGTCCCGGCATTCGGCCTGTTCGGATCGATTTTCATGCTGTTCGTGACATTGACCCCGGAATCCTATCGCGGCCGCCAATATCCTAAATGGCCCGGCGCTTTGCTGGTCACGATTTGGTGGGTATCTGTAACAATCGCTTTGCCGCCGGTTCTGAAAAGCTTTTTTGCGTATGATCTGACCTATGGCAGCCTCGCAGGAATGATGATTGCGTTGTTCTTTTTCTGGCTGGTCGGGCTGGGAATCGTTATTGGCGCAGAATTGAATGCAGCGCTGGCGAACCCTGAAGAGGCTGAACCCGAGAGCGCTGACGCGAAAGATTGATCGAAGGATAGTTCACTATGACGGGATTGATGGCAGGTAAGCGCGGGCTGATTATGGGCCTCGCCAATGACAAATCGCTTGCATGGGGCATCGCCAAGAAGCTGCATGAACAGGGCGCGGAACTGGCCTTCACCTATCAGGGTGAGGCGCTGGCCAAACGCGTGAAGCCTCTGGCTGAACAGCTAGGGTCCGATTTCACCTTTGAATGCGACGTATCCGAAATGTCAGCACTGGATGCAGCTTTCGACACGCTCAAAACCAGGTGGGATACGATTGATTTTGTGGTCCATGCCATCGGCTTTTCCGACAAGAGCGAGCTCCGCGGCAAATATGTCGACACCAGCCTCGACAATTTTCTGATGACGATGAACATTTCCGCATATTCGCTGGTCGCTGTGACCAAACGCGCAGCTGAGATGATGCCTGATGGCGGTTCGATTATCACGCTAACCTATTACGGCGCTGAGAAAGTAATTCCGCATTATAACGTGATGGGCGTTGCAAAGGCTGCGCTTGAAACGAGCGTGAAGTATCTAGCGAACGATCTGGGGCCGCAGAATATTCGCGTAAATGCGATTTCAGCTGGGCCGGTCAAGACACTGGCGGCCAGCGGGATCGGCGATTTCCGCTACATTCTTAAATGGAACGAGTTAAACTCTCCCATGCGGCGCAACATTACGATCGATGATGTTGGCGGTTCTGGCCTTTATTTCCTGTCTGACCTTTCATCCGGTGTCACCGGTGAAACGCA
>JAHDBR010000054.1 GCA_020630295.1 Sphingomonadaceae bacterium | reverse complement strand
TGCGCACGCTTAATATTGCGAAAGACCCGGCGTGCAACGGGTGCGGTCACGCAACCTAACGCGCCAAAACCTCATCCACCCAAGTAGGCACCAATTCACTCGCTGGCCCTAATCTGCTTTCACCAAACCATGCCGATCCTTCGCTGCGTTCCAGATTGAGTTCGAGCGTCTCCACTCCCATTTCACGCGCGTCGCGCACAAAACCGGCTGCAGGGTAAACCGCACCTGATGTGCCGATGGATACGAACAAATCCGCATTTCTAAGCGCACCATAAATCCGGTCCATTTGATAAGGCATCTCGCCAAACCAGACGACATCGGGACGCAAAGTTGGCGCTTTGCACATCGGACATGGCGGACGCTCAATCATTGCGCCCGTCCACGGAGAGCGCATTTCGCATGAAGTGCATAATGCGCTGAGGAGTTCACCATGCATATGATGTACGTGCGCCGCACCAGCCCGTTCGTGCAGATCATCGACATTCTGCGTCACGATCAGCAGATTGTGATTGGGCCGCGCGCTCCATTCCCGGTCCAGCCGGGCCAATGCTATATGCGCCGGGTTGGGATGCTTGGTCTGCACCGCCGCGCGGCGCTGATCGTAGAAACCCAGAACCAGATCGGGATCACGGGCAAAGCCTTCGGGTGTCGCGACATCTTCAATCCGGTGCTGTTCCCACAAGCCCCCATCCGCGCGGAAAGTATCTATACCGCTTTCAGCGCTTATGCCCGCCCCTGTCAGGATCACGATATTGCGAAGGTCGCTCATGTGCCGCATGAAGCATAGCGAAAGGGAACTTTGCAATGGCGAATAGCGCAATCAGAATCGGGATCATCGGCAGCGAGGGCCGCATGGGGCAGGCTTTGCAGCAAGCGATTGCCGATGCGGGACACAGCTGTGCAGGCGGTGTGGACAAAAACGGCGATGTGAGCGGGCTTGCAGCGAACTGCGATGCGCTGGTCGATTTCTCCGCTCCCGCTGCCCTTTCGGAAAATCTTCAGGCGGCGCAGGCGGCATCGGTGCCGATGGTGATAGGGACCACCGGTTTGGCGGATGACCACCATACGCTGATCGGTGATGCTGCGCAGAACATCGCTATCTTGCAAACGGGCAATACATCGCTGGGTGTCACGCTGCTGGCGCATCTGGTTCAGCAGGCGGCATCAAAGCTGGGCGATGATTGGGATATTGAAATCGTCGAAATGCACCACCGCATGAAAGTGGATGCCCCGTCCGGCACTGCGCTGCTATTGGGTGAAGCTGCTGCCAAGGGTCGCGGCATCGATCTTGCGGCAAACACCGAAAGCGGGCGTGACGGCCATACGGGCAAACGTGCAGAAGGCGCTATCGGCTTCGCGGCGTTGCGCGGGGGGACGGTTGCCGGGGATCATAGTGTCACCTTCGCCGGAAGCGAGGAACGCATCACTCTGACCCATAATGCAGAAAACCGTATGATCTTCGCGCGCGGCGCGATCAAGGCGGCGGAATGGCTGATCGGACAACCCAGCGGCCTATATTCGATGGATAAGGTGCTCGGCCTATGAACCTCCTGTTTCTTGTGGTGCTTGCGCTGGTCGCAATTGGCATTTTTGTCGGTGTCTCGCGGCTTACCGAAAAACTGCTTTCGGGCGGGAAGTCACCCGCTCCGCCGCAAACCGGCAGGCCCGCAGAACGTAAACCGCCATTGCCCGAGGCAGAGTTTGCCGCGTTCAAGCAATGGTACGAAACGCAAACGCTTCCCGCGATTGCACTGACACCAGATGCCGCCGGCACAATTGCCGAGGGCAGCAGTTACATTGGCGGCCCTGTCTGGATTGCCGATGGCGCAGAATGGCCAACTGACAAAAACCACGTCCCGCTGGAGTTTCTGCTGCAACTCAATTGCGCCGATTGCAGCGCGCTGGACGGCTATCCCGCTGATACAATTCTCCAGTTTTTTGTGGCCCGAGAAGATTTGTTTGGTGCCAATTTCGACGATCTTTTCGCTGGAGAATTCAAAGTGATCGCCAGAAACGGATCTGATGGCGGCCGCCTGCAACCGCCGCCGCCGCTTGAAAACGTGGACGGTATTGCATTCAGCGATGTCTCGCCGTTCCGGAACATGGAAGTCCGCAATTCCGGCGTAGCTCTCAAAGCCGCACCTTTTACCGACCGGATTGATGCCAGCATTCACCCGGCTGATGAGCGGATAAATGCTTTCTATCCCGATTACGATCTTGATCCGCTGTACGACTATCTCGATAGCGAAGCAGTGCAGCGGCGCCTCGGCCATCACACGGGCGGTTACCCGGCATACACCCAGTCAGATGTGCGCGCATCACCGAAATATGCGGAGCTGGACCATGTACTGCTGCGGCTTACGTCTGACGACATTTTCATTTGGGGCGATCTGGGCGAAGCTGTGTTCCTGATGCGCAGCGATGATTTGGCGAAAGGCGACTTCTCCCGCGTTGCCTATAGTTGGGATTGCTCATGAGCGGGCAGCAATGACCAAAGACCAGATCTTCGAATTCTTCCGCCGCCTGGCAGAGGACAATCCGGAACCGGAAACAGAGCTGGAATATGGCAATGCCTATCAGCTGGTGGTGGCCGTAGCCCTTTCCGCGCAGGCGACCGATGTCGGGGTGAACAAGGCAACGCGCAGGCTCTTCGCTGAAGTTACCACGCCCGAACAGATGGTGGCGCTGGGCGAAGACGGGCTGAAGGAGCACATCAAGACAATCGGGCTGTTCAATTCCAAAGCCAAGAACGTCATCCTTCTCTCTCAGCGGCTAATCGACCATTATGGGAGCGAAGTGCCCGATGACCGCGATGAGCTGGTCACGCTGCCCGGGGTAGGGCGTAAGACCGCCAATGTCGTTCTCAATTGCTGGTTCAAGCAGGAAACCTTCGCGGTCGATACGCATATTTTGCGGATGGGCAATCGCACCGGCCTGGCCAAAGGCAAGACGCCGGAACAGGTAGAGGCCAAGCTGGACAAGCGCGTGCCGCAACCCTTCCGCCTGCACGCGCATCACTGGCTGATTCTGCATGGCCGCTACATCTGCAAGGCACGCACACCCGAATGCTGGCGCTGTCAGCTGACCGATCTGTGCAGCTTCCGCAAGAAAGTGCTGGAGAAACCCAAAGGACGCTAGGCGCTACCCCGCAAGCACTTCCTTTGTGATGCGTGCATAGATCGCCGCCAGCGTTTCCAGATCAGCCATCGCCACCGCTTCATCGCGCTTGTGCATCGTGGCGTTGCACAGTCCGAACTCGATCACCGGACACACCGCGCGCAGGAAACGCGCATCGGATGTCCCGCCAGTCGTGGAAGGTTCTGGCGCAACGCCCGTTTCGGCCTCCACCGCATCCGCGATGATCTGGCTGAACTCGCCCGGCGGCGTCAGAAACGGTTCGCCGGATATGATAGGCTTTGCCGTGCCCCCATGCTTTTCCGCAATTTCCCCGACCAGCTCCGATAATGACGCGCCGCTATGCGTATCGTTGAAGCGGATAGAGATGCGGGCGGTGGCTTTGGCCGGGATCACATTATGGGCCGGATTGCCGACTTCCAGATCGGTAATCTCCAGATTGCTCGGCTGGAACCAGTCCGTGCCTTCGTCCAGCACAAGCGCATCCAGTTCGGCCAGTATCGCAACCAGTTTTGGCAGCGGATTGTCGGCCAGATGCGGATAGGCCACGTGGCCTTGCGTACCTTCAACTTCCAACCAGATATTGACCGATCCACGCCGGCCGATCTTCATCATATCACCCAAGCGGTTCACCGAAGTCGGCTCCCCGACCAGGCACAGATCGGGAGTCTCTCCGCGCGCGTTCATAAAGTCGATCAAGGCGCGGGTGCCATAGACAGCGGGCCCTTCCTCATCACCGGTGATGATGAAGCTGACCGTTCCGGCATCGGCAGGCACATCGGCCGCAGCCGCTATCATAGAGGCAATGGACCCCTTCATATCGACCGCGCCGCGGCCATACAGCAAATCTCCCCGGCGCTCCGGTGCAAAGGGAGCAGAGGTCCACCCCTCTCCCGGCGGGACAACATCCAGATGCCCGGCAAAGGCAAAGTGCTTGCTGCCTTCAGGACCGCGGCGAATGGCGAACAGGTTCTCTACCGGCCCGTCGGGCGCTTCACCCTTCACAAAGCGGTGCACCTCGAAACCCAATGGCTCCAGCATCGCCTCCATCACGTCGAACACCAGCCCGGTGGCCGGCGTGACGCTGGGGGCGGCAATCAGCTTTTCTGCAAGGTCTATAGCGTTCATCGGCTACGCTCCGGTTCCGGCAAGGGGCCAGGTGCAAATGCCTGATCGAGCATGTCCGCCATGCGCAAACCTGCCTGTCTGATGCGCCGCTGTGCCACGGGAACCGCCTCCACAATATCCTCTTGGGTCAGCGCGGTTTCGTCTGGCAATTCAGAGGCGCACGGATCCGTGTCAAAGGCTGTGGTATAGGCAACATCACGCGCGATCTGCCAGCTTTCGCGGCCCCAATCAGCGGGCGCACCGCCGCCATATTCTGCGCGTTCAACCGCCGAATACCGCCGCACAATCGGCCCCTCGGTCGAGGTAATCGCACGCTCTGCCAGCGCACCGTCCCAAATCCAATGCAGGTTCATACCCGGCACGATGCCATAGGATGCCTTGCGGTCATTCCCGCCGCGATCATCCTTGTCGCCCGAATGCAGCGGCATATGAATGTCGCCCACAAAATGGACCATAAAGGCGAGCGCTTCCAGCCGGACCGGACCGGGCAGGCTCTCATCCGCCAGCAAGCGCTGATTGCGTTCAATCTGGGCGGTTACGCAATTGCCGCCGCTGCAATTGCGCCACGGCTGATAGTCCTCACAAATTGGCGTGGTGCGGTAATGCCAGGCCGCAGTATAGCCCCAGCGCCACCGTGTCCGGCGCACACAATCGGCCCATACAGTCGCATCTTCCAGATCCTTCAAATCGCATTCCGGCGTGCCCAGGTCTTTCTCGTACCGCATCAGCCGGGCGATTGCGGCCCGCGTTTCCGGCTTCACATTGGCAAGCGCAATCTGGCCGGTCGTGCGGTGGCCATATCCGCCCCACGCCCATGCGGCGGACGGAACCAGCGATGTCAGCACCAGCGCTGCTGCGGCGGCAAATCCGGCAAAGCGGGAACCAGTCTCGCTCATTTTTGCGGCGCAACTTCGTATTGTTCGAGAGTCCATTGCTCGTCTTCTGCGCTCTTGATCCATTGCTGCATCCATTCATGTTCCCACACGGCCTGCATATAGGCTTCGGCAAATCCGGGAACGCCCACGCCGTAAGTCAGGAAACGGCTGACGATTGGTGCATAGAAGATGTCAGCGGCGCCGAAAGTGCCGAACAGATAGGGGCCGCCCTGCCCGAAACGCGCGCGCGCCTCTGCCCATAATTGCAGAATGCGGACAATGTCGTTTTTGCAGTCTTCGGTAATCTCGATAGCGTCAAAACGCTTGCGGATGTTCATCGGGCATTCGCGCCGCAAAGCCAGATAGGAACTGTGCATTTCAGATGTCATGGCCCGCGCCATACCGCGCGCTGTTTCATCTTTGGGCCAGAACCGGTCCCGCCCGACCTTGTCCGCGCAATACTCCATAATCGCCATGCTGTCCCACACCACAGTATCGCCGTCCCACAGGATCGGCACTTTGCCTGCGGGCATGATTTCACCCGATTCCTTCTTCGCGGATTGCCATTCCTCGCCGCCTATATTGACGGTGATTTCGTCAAAATGCAGGCCCGATTGCTTCACCGCGAGCCAGCCGCGCAGCGACCAGCTTGAGTAGTTCTTATTGCCGATGATCAGCTTCATCGTTGTCACCTTATTGCCACCAGAACCCCGCCCTAAGCGTTCATCATGGCGCTGTCGAGACTGAACGAGGCCAGAGGTAGAACCTGAGACATGGACCACATGGACCACCCTTCAGGAGAAAAAACTTGCAGGCGGACGGGCGGCATCAATCGGGTGTCATCATATGCAGGATTCGGGATTGCCATGCCGCGCAATATGACAGCCCATAGCCGCGTAGGAAAATGTTTGGCGCTACCGCCGCAGCCGTTACTATGGCGCTATGACCATACGCCCTTTCCACCTCGCCTTTCCCGTCAACGATCTGTCTGCCGCGCGCGCATTCTATGGCGGCGTGCTGGGCTGCGCAGAGGGGCGATCATCTGCTGAATGGATCGACTTTAATTTCTACGGTCACCAGATCGTGACCCATCTGGTACCGGGTAGCGGAGGCGACGCAGGCAGCAATCCGGTGGACGGGCACGGCGTACCGGTTCCGCATTTCGGCGTGGTGCTTACGATGGAAGACTGGCAGATACTCGCCGACCGGCTGCGCGCCGCCGGGACCATTTTCGACATTGAACCGACCATCCGGTTCAAAGGGAAGCCGGGCGAACAAGCCACGATGTTCTTCCGGGACCCGTCAGGCAACGCGCTGGAGATGAAAGCCTTTGCCAGCGACGACATGCTGTTTGCGCGATAGCCGGCAGATTGAAAAAGCCTCACGCTTTTTTCGGCGGCTTTTGTCGGCATGGGCGATCAGCCGCTTTGACCGTATTTGGGGTGGGGAGCGGACGTTCCGCTGCCTTTAAACAAGCAGACGCTCTCCGCCCTTCGTCCACCATTTACGGTAGGCGAACCAACCCGCCCACATGATGGCATAAAGTCCCAAAGTTGCGAAGATTGCGGGGCGCGGATCGTCCAATGTGCTGACCGAACCAGCATAGGCGGCGATCCCCATGTAAGGCAGCGTTCCGATTAGCCAAAACATTGCAAAGCGCGCCAGCGGCATCTTCGTCATACCGGCCATGCAGGCAGTCACTTCGGGCAAGATTGGAGCAGCGCGTGCGAGTATGATCATGCCTGGCCCGTGCGCAGTAAATGCATCACGCATATTGCTTCGTTGTTTTTCGTCGCGGATCACTCTGCTCAAAGCGCCTTCTCCCCAGCGGTTGCAGATCGCATAGCCGCCAAATGCCGCCAGCGCGGAACCTGTCATTGCAGCGGCGAAGCCCCATTCAAAGCCGAGGAAATAACTCCCCAAGATAACAATGGTCAGCGTCGGAACAGCGACGAACAAATCGATGGCGAGCAATCCGATCACCACCGCAGCAACAGTGAACACAGACAATGTGCTCGCTAGCTCTAGCCAATCGCGCACATTATCCGCTGTCAAAATGCCTAGCACTCGGCCCAGAATGAAGGTCGAGGCAAAGATTGCAGCGATGGTCAGCATGACCTTAAGCAGTGTTTTCATGAGTCACCTTTTTGCATGATACGGTTGGCGATTGCGGGGGAAATGCGGTTGACGAGGCGCAATAGCGACACCTTGCCAATGTCGATGTCGGTCTTGCTGCGTTCAATCCCGGAAATGATTTGGCGGGCGACCTCGGTTGAGGAAAGTTTGCCACGCCCGCGCCCGGTGGTCATGGGAGTGTCGACCAGCGGTAGGAACGCTTGGCTGATTTGCACGCTTGTTCCGGCCAATTGCGCTCGCAAACCGCGTGATAAATTGTCGAGGCCTGCTTTGGTTGCGCAGTAAATCGCCGACTCAGCTTTAGGCACCAGACCAAGCCCAGAATTTACGTTGAGGATGACGCTTTGCTTGCTCCTCTGAAGGCTAGGCAACAAACCGTGAATGATCTGGGCCGGACTGGTCAGGTTGATGGCGATCTCTGCCGCAATGCTGGCCGGATCAAAATCGGCATCTGTAAAGCGCGGCAGAAACTGGACTGCTGCGCAATTGATCAACACTTCGATCCCGTCTGGATTTTCCTTTGTAATCTGAGCAATCGCGGAGCGCACGCTTGCCTCGTTCGCCAAATCAGTCGCAATATGCTGGATATTGCCACTATCCTTAAAAGCGTTATCGGGCGGAGCACGGCGCGAAAGGTTGATGATGCGATTGCCAGCGCTAAGCATTCGGAGCAAATCAAGACCGACACCAGAACTGCCGCCGGTCAATACGATGGTTTTGTTTTCGAGTTTCATGGCGCTAGGATATTACTGATCCACACACCGCCGTAATTAACCGAGGTTCATTTGTCGCTATTTCAAGAGCTTATGGTCAAGAACGGCAGCAATGTTTTGCTGGAGGCCGGTGATCATGCATTCATGCAAGGCGATAGCGATTCGAATATCTATTTCGTGCAATCGGGTCTTTTGAAAGCCTATTACATTCGCTCTGATGGCAAAGAGCACATCAAATCTTTCCTTCCCGAAGGCTCGATCATTGGCAGCATGGTCGCTCTGGTCGATGGTGATCCGTGCACCTTTAGTCTCGTCGCCAGCGAGCCGACAGTTGCCATCGCTTTGCCTTACAAGGTTCTCGCCGACGCTGCGCAAAGCGACAACGGGCTCGCCAACGCGCTGGTCGGCTTTTTGGGCACATATGGCAAACGCAAGGAACAGCGTGAGTATCAATTGCTGAGCATGTCGGCAGAGGACCGCTTTGCTTTGCTGGTTGAAACCATGCCCGACATTGCAGGCCGCGTTAGTCAGGCCGATCTGGCATCCTATATCGGCATCACTCCGCAAGCGCTCAGCCGGATCAAAAGGCGATTGAAGTAAGGCCTAAGATGGCTGACGTTGCTTGCGCGGCGTATGTCCGCAACTGGGTCGTAAGCAGATAGTCTGCCATTTGCCGCAAAGTCGTCTTGTCACGCTGCACGTTTGGCGCTGGCAACTCATGACCGCATCGCAATCGAGCAAGACGGACTTGGCTTGCTCCCGTGAATGTGAGAGCGTGGGTCAAACCACAGATGGACCTGACCTATGAACCTCGATTTTGATCCTGCACTCGAAGATTTTCGTGAAGAGGTGCGATCTTGGTTCGCCAATGAATATCCAAAAGACATTCTCGCAAAAGTTGCCAGCGGGGCCAGCCTGACCACGCCGGAAGTTCGCGAAGCCGAAATGGCGCTGGGTGCGAAAGGCTGGCTCGCCAGTGCGTGGCCGAAGGAACATGGCGGCCCCGGCTGGTCGATTGAAGAACAATATATTTTTGACGAGGAGCTGGAGCGCGCCGGTGCCCCCACCGTCACACCGATGGGTGTCGTGTATGTCGGGCCGGTGGTCTACACATTCGGCACGGACGCGCAGAAGGCGCGGTGGCTGCCCGGAATTGCCGATGGGTCGACCGGTTGGGCACAGGGATATAGCGAACCGGAGGCAGGATCTGATTTGGCCTCATTGCAATTTTCCGCGGTGCGCGATGGTGACGATTACATCCTCAACGGGACCAAAATCTGGACCTCTGCCGCCAATCATGCGGACTGGATTTTCCTGCTGACGCGCACATCGCAGGAAGCCAAGAAACAGCTGGGCATTACCTTCATCTGCGCCGAGCTGGATAAGCCGGGCGTCACCGTGAAACCGATTATCTCCATCGACGGCAAATATCATTTGAGCCAGGTCGATTTCGAGAACGTCCGTGTGCCCGCCGCCAACCGCATTGGCGAGGAGGGCAAAGGCTGGACCTATTCGCAATATCTGCTGGGGAACGAGCGGACATCCTATGCGCGGATCGGCGGCAAGCGCACGCAGCTGTCGCATATTCGCGGTATCGCCTCGCAAATCCCGACCGGCGGGAACGAGCGACTGATTGATGAAAGCGCCTTTGCTACGCGGCTGAGCGAGGCAGAGATTAAGCTGGATGCGCTGGAAATTACCACGCTGCGCGTGCTGTGCTCGGTCAAGGATGGCGGCGCACCGGGCAATGAAGCGTCAATCCTGAAGATCATGGCAACCGAACTGGCGCAGGAAATTACGCAGCTATTTTGCGTCGCAGCGGCAGAGCATGGCAACCGCAAATTTGCCGACAGTGTCAGCCCCGACTGGACCGGCACCTCCGCTTTCGCCGCGCCCGGTGTAGCGACCTATTTCGGCACCCGCGCACAAAGCATTTACGGCGGAACCAACGAAATCCAGCGCAACATCATCGCGAAACGGGTGCTGGGATTGTGAGAGAATGTGAAAATGCGGTGAGGGTTTAAACGCCCGCATCGCCCAGCACAGCTGCGCGTAATTCTTCGATACCCATGCCTTTTTCCGCGCTGGTAATGTGCAGCACGGGGAAGGCAGCTGGATGTTTGGCCATTTCCTCTGCCGTTTTTTCTGCCACGGCATCAAGCGCGCTGGCCTTAATCTTGTCCGCCTTGGTCAGAACCACGCGGTAGCTAACCGCGGTTTCATCCAGCATCCGCATCATTTCGCGGTCGACCTCTTTCAGGCCGTGGCGGCTATCCACCAGCATCAGCGTCCGGTTCAAAACCTGACGGCCTTTCAGATAGGTGCGGACCAGCTTCTTCCAATTATCGACCACTTTCAGCGGCGCTTTGGCAAAGCCGTAACCGGGCATATCGACCAGCCGGAACAGGGTGGGTTCACCCACTTCGAAGATATTCAGTTCCTGCGTCCGCCCCGGCGTCACCGATGCACGTGCGATGCTTTTGCGTCCGGTAATCGCATTAAGCAGCGATGATTTGCCGACGTTTGACCGGCCGCAAAAGGCAATTTCGGGCACTGTCGGTTCGGGCAGGAATTTCAGCTGCGGCGCGGATAGGAGGAAGTCCACACGGCCCGAAAACAATTTCGAGGCGCGCCTTGCCAGTTCCAGCCGTTCGGCCTCTTCCTGTGCTTCCAATTCTTCCGGGCTGAGTGCGTTTGCCACCCCTATTCCTTCGCGTCGCGGGCGGCAGCTGCGGCCTTATCGGCTTTCTCTTTCTCCGCCGCCGCTCTCAATTGCGGGTGCTTTGAATAGAGATAGCTTTGCTGCGCCAGCGTCAAAATGTTGTTGGTCACCCAGTATAGCAGCAGACCCGCTGCGAACGGTGCCATCACAAACATCAGCATCCACGGCATGATATTGAAAATCTGCTGCTGGACCGGATCCATCGCGGTCGGATTCATTTTGAAGGTGAGCCACATGGTCACACCCAGAAGCACCGCCAGCACGCCAATGCCAAGGAAGCTTGGCGGGTCAAATGGCAACAGGCCGAACAGGTTCAGAATTTTCGCCGGATCGGGCGCGGACAAATCCTGAATCCACAGCGCGAATGGCTGATGACGCATCTCGATCGCCAGAATCAGGGTTTTATACAGCGCGAAGAAGATCGGGATCTGGATCAGGATAGGAAGACAGCCCGCCAGCGGGTTGACCTTTTCCTTCTTATACAGCGCCATGATTTCCTGCTGCTGCTTTTGCTTATCGTCTTTGTAGCGTTCCTGAATTGCCTTCATCTTCGGCTGGATCGCCTTCATCGCAGCCATGCTGGCAAACTGTTTTTGCGCGATGGGGAACAGGAACAAACGGATCAGAATGGTCAGGCCGATAATGGCGACGCCAAAATTGCCGACAATGCCGAACAGCTTGGTCAGCAGCCACCAGATCGGCCATGCAATCATGGAGAACCAGCCCCAGTCGATCGACTTGCCAAACTTGTCGACGCCGGCGTCTTCATACTGGTCGAGGATTTCGGTTTCTTTGGCGCCCGCAAACAGCTGCGTTGTGCGCGTGACCTGCCGGCCTGCACCCACGGTGACCGGCTGGTAAATCAGGTCAGCACGGTAAAGATCATTGCCGAGTGAACGGAAATCCGCATCGGCATCGCTGCCTTCCTGAGGGATCAGCGCGGACAGCCAGTAAATATCGGTGAAGCCGAGCCAGTGCGCGCGGCCTTCGGTTTTTCCTTCTTCGACATCTTCGGCCAGATCATCATAATCCGGGCCGAACTGCACCGCATCGCCAAAGCTGCCGATGGGACCGGAATGGACGTTCCATGTGCTGGCACTGGCGGTTGTGCTGGTGCGGTTGATTATACCGAACGGGCGCACGACAACCGGACCCTCGGCGGTATTCGCCACGGTTTGTTCGGCAGTCAGCATATAGTGATCATCAATCGCCAGCTTGATCGTGAACAGCTGCCCTTCGCCATTATTCCAGCTCAGCGTGACCGGACTATCAGGCGACAGCGGGCCGCCTTCGCTTTGCCAGACGGTTTGCGGATTGGGGACCTTTACCCCTTCGCCTGCCCAGCCAAATTGCGCAAAATGCTGAACCGGCGTGCCTGCAGGAGAGAAAATGCGCACATTGCCGCTGTCTTTCTCGATCGTCTGGCGATGCGTCTTCAGCGTAATATCATCAATGCGTGCGCCAACCGGATTGATCGAACCGGTAATTTCCGGCGCGTCAATCTTAACGCGCTCTGCGGAAACAAGCTCTGTCTCCAGATCAACCGGCTGAGACGCGGTATCTTCCGGCGTTACCGGCGTGCCATCAGCGTTTGCGGCGCTGACAGATGCTTCTCCGCCTGCAGCTGCAATTTGTTCTGCCTGCGCTTCTACAGCCGGTTGCGGATAGAAATATTTCATCCCCGCATCCCAGCCGATCAACAAGACGGCGCACAGTACAACTGCGAACAAGAGATTACGCTGATTATCCAAGATCAAATTCCGTATTGTCTGTCTGTCTAAACGCTTCAGGGTACCGGATCATGCCCATGTCCCCCCCACGGGTGGCAGCGCAATATACGCTTAAGCGCCATCCATCCACCCTTGATTGCGCCATGTTTGCCCAAAGCCTCAATCGCATATTCGCTGCAGCTTGGCATATAGCGGCACGTGGGCGGCAAAATCCGCGACGGACCGATCTGCCACAGGCGGGCAATCCAGATGAGAACTGTCTTCATCAAGGCTTCAGATAGGGACCCTCTGGTGATTTACCAGCATAATACACCAAAGATTTGATTGAACTTACGGGCGCTTATCATGGGCAGCCCCGCTCTTGCGTGCTTGTCCGCCCTTATCGCGCCGCCCGCCTGATCTGTGCGAACGGGGCGGATCGCCCTTGCCATCGCGGGCTTGCTTCAGCGCATAGCCAAGCTCTTTTCGCAGAACCGAAAAATCCCGGTCCAGCGCTTTTTCCCTAGCGATCAGGATATGATCGTGATCCTCAAGCCCGCTTTCCGGTAGAATATCCCACAATAATTCGCGGAGACGGCGCTTTATCCGGTTGCGCACAACCGCATTACCGATTCGTTTGGTAACGGTGATGCCGTACCGCTTTGCCCGGCCGCCATTGGGATGCGCCAGCAGCACAAATCCCGGCCGCGCCACGCGCAATCCGCGATTGGCCGCAAGGAAATCCGCTCGCGCGGAAATAACCTTAGGTTTGGAGAGGGGCGAGTTGGTCACGGTGGAGGGAGTAGCGCCAAGAAACGAAGGAGTCTTTGGTTTTGTCCCTCAATTGCCGGGCGGAATGCCTCCGCATCCCTTAGCTACCTTACGTTAGCTCGTGCGCGCAGCCGCGCTCGCGAAGCCTGCGGCCCCGGAATATTCCAAGCTATCGGAGTAGAATCCAAAGCCGCCTGAACGTGTGAGCCCGCCGCGCGGTTAGCGCGTTGGACAAGGTCAATCAGGCAGACAGTTTCTTACGGCCACGTGCACGGCGCGCACGAAGGACCTTGCGGCCACCGACTGTCTTCTTACGTGCGAAAAAGCCGTGACGGCGTGCACGCACGAGATTGCTTGGCTGGAAAGTACGCTTCATGAGAACCTCGAAAGAAATAAAAAGGGCCGCCGAATCCGATTAGCTCGAGACGGGCCGCCTGTATGGAGCGCGCAATTAAGGGAGCAGCGCTTCTAAGTCAAGATAAGCTATTTGTGGTGCGGCAGTAATCTTCGGTGCCGGCTTTGCGATAGTGTCTGCGGCAGCATTGTCGTTTGCAGCCTGACCCAGCCAGCCGCGCATATCCTGCGCAGTAAGCCATTTGGCATCCGAATAGCTGACAGAATTGGTCATGTCATAAAATGCCGCAGCCTGTTCTGCGCTCATGCCCATTTCACGGTAATAATCCAGATACATCCGGTTCTCACGCGAATCGGGGGCGAAATCCTGCGGCTGGCGGCCATATTCATCCATCCAGCTGTGAACAGCGAATTCGGCGCCATCGTCAATCCGGCGCTCTTTTCCGGCCAGAAACAGCTCCACCGCGCCCGAACGGACAGAACCGCCATAGGGTACATGGGTAGAGATGCCCGCATTGCGGATCATCCGGCCCACCTTCATGTTGGCGCGGTCATCATCTGTGCCCGGTGCCTCGCGCATCACCAGCGTGCTGATCTGGGGGTAGTCGCGCAGCATGGCGGCAAATTGCGCAGGCGAAGCGCGGCCCGTCACACCGACCATTTCAGCGCGGTTCTGGTCTACCACGCGGAACGGTCCGTAATTTGCAATCGATGAAGGTGCCGCAGGTGTGTGCGCCTTGCGAACCGGCTGTACGGTCTGGGGTGCAAAACGCTGCGCGCCGTCCTCGACACGGACCCAGCGTTGCTGCGCAGGGTCCCACTCTTCAATATAGGTTTCTACTGACAGCACTTGCGCTTCGGCATGGGCAGCCGGAGCGAAAAGGGCCAACAGGGCGAAACAAAGGGCGACAACGCAGCGCATACCGTCCTGTTAGGGGACACCTTGTTGTTCAATTGCGAAGCGATGGGGTTACGATCGGGTTAACAACGCGGGCCCGAAAAAAGCCGATTGGTCCGGATGGGCGCTAACTTCTCGACAATGCTGGATTTTCCATTCACAGCCATGCGCGGTGAGGACCGAACAATTTGTGGGGTAATGCGCATGGTCGCATTGGTCAGGACGGTCGCTTATCTGGGGTTGGAGGCACGCGCGATAGAGGTGCAGTGCCAGATCGCCCCCGGCTTACCGCGTTTCACTATCGTAGGACTGGCGGACAAGGCCGTGGGAGAAAGCCGCGAACGGGTGCAAAGCGCGCTCGCCGCAATGGGGCTGTCACTGCCGCCCAAGCGGATCACCATCAATCTTTCGCCTGCAGATTTGCCCAAAGAAGGTTCGCATTACGATCTACCTATCGCGCTGGCTTTGCTGGCTGCGATGGGCGTGACCGATGCAGAACAACTGGGTGATTGGGTGGCTGTGGGCGAGCTGGCGCTGGATGGACGCATCGCGGCATCGCCCGGCGTTCTGCTGGCCGCTTTGCACGCAAGCGAATTGGAGGCGGGGCTGATCTGTCCTGCGTCGCAAGGCGCAGAGGCGCGCTGGGCCAGCGGGATACCCATTTGCGCGGCGCCCGATCTCGTAAGTTTGCTCAACCATTTAAAAGGCACCTCGGTCCTGCCAGAGCCCGAACCGGGGGCAGTAGAGCCCGCCACGCCCGGTCCCGATCTGCGCAAGGTCAAGGGTCAGGAAACCGCCAAGCGTGCGTTGGAAATTGCCGCCGCCGGCGGGCATAATCTGCTGATGAACGGACCGCCCGGTGCGGGCAAAAGCCTGCTTGCCTCATGCCTGCCGGGCATCCTGCCGGAGATGACCCCGGGTGAAGCGCTCGAAGTGTCGATGGTGCAATCGGTTGCCGGAACTCTGGAAGGCGGCCAGATCAGCCGCGAGCGGCCGTTTCGCGCGCCGCACCATTCCGCCAGCATGGCCGCGCTGACGGGCGGCGGTCTGAAAGTAAAGCCGGGTGAAGTCAGCCTGGCGCATCTGGGTGTGCTGT
>JAHDBR010000053.1 GCA_020630295.1 Sphingomonadaceae bacterium | reverse complement strand
CTCAATCCTCGTTGGCCAGCAGATAAGTCTGCCGCGCATCGTCGATTGGTTTCACATCGCCGGCCACTTCGTAGTGCCAGAATGTCCAGCCATTGCAGCTTGGTGCATCTTGCAGTTCTTTGCCGAGGCCGTGGATGCTTCCGGTCTGCTTTTCATAGACCAGCGAACCGTCTGCGCGGACTTTTGCTGTCCAGCGGCGCTTTTTGTCGAATAGCTGTGTGCCCGGTTTGATATAGCCATTTTCAACCAGCGTACCAAAGGCGACCTTTGGCGCGTTGCGTTTGCTCTGCATGGTTTCCAGCGCGCTTTCATCCAGCGGCAATTCTTTGGCGATCCGTTTCAGCGCGGCTTCGGTATAGACGCCTTCGCGCTCGCAACCGATCCATTCGCGGCCAAGCCGTTTGGCAACTGCGCCGGTCGTGCCGGTACCAAAAAACGGGTCCAGTACTACGTCGCCCTTCTCCGTAGTCGCCAATAGCAGACGATAGAGAAGTGCTTCGGGCTTTTGAGTCGGGTGCACTTTGGTGCCGCCCTCTTTCAAACGCTCGCCGCCGCCGCAAATGGGCAGCACCCAGTCGCTGCGCATTTGCAATTCGTCATTCAGCGTTTTCATGGCGCGGTAATTGAACTGGTATTTCGCCTTCTCACCCTGCGAGCACCAGATCAGTGTCTCATGCGCATTGGTGAAACGAGTGCCCTTGAAATTGGGCATCGGGTTACTTTTGCGCCACACAACATCGTTCAAAATCCAGAAGCCCAGATCCTGCAAAATGGCGCCCACGCGGAAGATATTGTGATAGCTGCCGATGACCCACAATGCGCCATCGGGTTTGAGCACGCGGCGTGCCTCTGTCAGCCAGTCACGGGTGAAATCATCATAAATCTTGAAACTGTCAAACTGGTCCCAATCGTCAGTCACGGCATCCACCTGACTGCCATCGGGGCGGTTCAAATCGCCCCCAAGCTGAAGATTATAGGGCGGGTCCGCAAATACCAGATCAATGCTGTTATCCGGCAGAGAACGCATGGATTCCACGCAGTCGCCGGTCAGTATCTGGCTCAGCGGCAAATCCGCTGACGGCGCATTAGGTTGGCCCGCAACTTTGACAGCTGCTCTGGCCTTTGTGCGCATCCGTTCGGTCTGAATGACCCCCATTTTCGAATTCCCCTATCGTGACTTATCCACAGGGTGAGTCCAACCGGACTCCACGTCAAGGAAAGAGTTTTCGCACAACATGGTTAACGCCGCGCTAACCATGTGCGAACCAAGAGAGAACGAAAAGAGTCCGCCACAAGATGTTGAGTCTAATGTGCTTTGATGGACTCGATATAGAGGGGTGTTGCGCGGAAGACTCTATGCCACAGTTTATGTAAAAAACAGCGCTGTAGTGATCGCAAATCCGGCCACAA
Source organism: Sphingomonadaceae bacterium (assembly GCA_020630295.1). Classification (GTDB taxonomy): domain Bacteria; phylum Pseudomonadota; class Alphaproteobacteria; order Sphingomonadales; family Sphingomonadaceae; genus Pontixanthobacter. The sequence goes on along the minus strand of JAHDBR010000053.1, from coordinate 14,339 downwards.
GCATTCCGCCAGCCGCGCGGCTGATGCTTTTGGCGAACCAGCAGAGCAGCAGAACCAGCAATGCAGTGCCTGCCACAAGTGGCAATTCCAGATCGACCAGCTCGCGGGTAATCGGAACGGGCGCCACGGTCATCGTGACACCGCCGATCAGCAGCAAATTGTAGATGTTTGAACCAACCACATTGCCGAGCGCAAGGCTGGATTTGCCGCGCAGCGCAGCCGCGATTGATGCGGCCAGTTCTGGCAGCGATGTGCCGATTGCGACCACCGTCAGACCGATCACCGTTTCGCTCAATCCAGCAAACCGTGCGAGATCTACTGCGCCATCTACCAGCAGCTTGCCGCCCAAGATCAGCGTGCCGACACCGATCACGAAATAGAGCACCGATTTCCACGCCACTGGCGGTTCTTCGGCCTCTTCCTCGTCAAGCGGACGCGGGTGGTTGTAGCGCCAGATAATATAGACCACGAGCAAGGCCAGCAGCCCCGCCCCCAGCCAAGGTGAAGCAATACCTCGCCAGGCCAAGAACCAAACCAGCAACGATGCTGACAGTGCCACCACTGCATCGCGCCGTCCGGCTCCGGTAAGAACGATTGGCGCAACCAGTGCGGCTGCACCCAGAATTAGCAGCGTATTGGCTAGATTTGATCCAGCGATGTTACCCCATGCGATCTCCGGCGAGCCGATCAGCGCCGCCTGAATACTGGCGACCATTTCGGGCATGGACGTGGCGGCACCCACGATCACCAGTCCGGTGACCAAATTGGAAATGCCCATCCGCTGCGCGATGCCCACTGCACCGCGCACCAGCCATTCGCCGCCCAAACCTAATCCGACCAGGCCCGCCAGGACCAGTAATATCGCTGTTGTCATAGGGCGGGCTTAGACGCTGCGCGAAGGATAAACACCCCTGCAATCGCAGCAATCAACGATCCGCTCAGAACACCCAGCTTCACAGCAGCAATCTGCTCTGGCGATGCGAAGGCTAGGTTGCCGATAAACAGGCTCATGGTGAAACCGATACCCGCAATCAGGGACAGACCCCAGATTTGCATCCAGCTAATCCCGACAGGCAGGCTGGCGATACCGGATTTGGTGGCGAGCCACGCAAACCCTACGATGCCCAGTTGCTTACCAATTATCAGGCCGAGCGCGATGCCCAGCGGCAACGGTGCGAGCAGAGCGGACAGCTCCACATCCAGCAGCCCGACGCCGGCATTGGCAAAGGCAAAGATCGGCACAACCATAAACGCGACCCAGGGGTGCAGATCATGCTCCATATGCTCCAGCAGATTATCACCGCCGCGAGTCGTCACAGGAATAGTCATCGCCAAAGCCACGCCTGCCAGTGTCGCGTGGACACCTGATTTCAAAACGAAATACCACAGTACGATGCCCAGCAGGATGTACGGGATGCGCGACCCGACACGGGCCCACCCCAGCAGCGCCAGCAACGCAAATACAATCGCCGCACCCATCAGCATCGTGGTTTCAACGCCGGGCGTATAGAACAGCGCGATAATCACAATCGCACCGATGTCATCAATGACCGCGACCGCGAGCAGCAACGCTTTCAGCGCTACGGGCACGCGGCTGCCCAACAGCGCCAGAATTCCCAGCGCAAAGGCGATATCGGTTGCAGCCGGGATAGCCCAGCCATTCAGATTTTCCGGCGTGTTCCAGTTAATCCCAAGAAATACCAGCGCAGGTAGTACCATGCCGCCCAGCGCAGCAAATAATGGAAGCGAGGCCTGCTTCCAGCTGGATAGCTGGCCGGTCAGAACCTCACGCTTTACTTCCAGCCCGACGAGGAAAAAGAACAGCGCCATCAGGCCGTCATTGATCCATAGCAAGGCGGGTTTTTCGATCCCCGTCCCGCCAACCGTCAAAGCGATCTCTGTGCCGAGCATCCCGGTGTACCAACTGGCAAGCCCGCTATTCGCGACGACCAGCGCCGCGAAGGCGGACACCATCAGCACAATGCCGCCCGCGCTTTCTTCTTTCATAAAGTCGCGCAGGAACTGCCCGGTGGATTTAACTGCGGCTTGAACGGCCATTGATGTGCCCCTTAAATCTTGAAAAACGGCGCCGGGGGATCTCCACCAGCGCCGCTGTATAATGTCAAACTTATGGGCAGCGCCGAAGTTCCGGGAGGAGGGGATTGGTCCTCCGGCACTGCCCTTACCGGTTTACTGCTGGACGGGTCGCATTTCCCGTTGCAGCTCGGCAATTCTATCTTTCAGTTGCAACCGGATACGCTTGAGATTTTTGATCTCCGCCTGCTTTCCCGCTGCCTTGCTGGTATCGATCAAACGATCAATCCGGCGATGTCTCTGGCGCAATTTTTCGAGATAGTTCTTCATGTCTTTCTCCTATTTGTGCCCCGTTGAGGACTATATCGCGCATCGGTTTTGATAATTCCAATTGTATATAATACCAGTTTTTGATAGGTTTTATCTATCATGCCAACATTCCGCCAATTGCAGTATCTGATCGCTATTGAGGACACAGAGCATTTCGGCCGGGCGGCTGACAGTGTGAATGTGACGCAGCCGACTTTGAGCCAGCAAGTGAAGGAAATGGAGCTGCGCCTTGGCACGAAGCTGGTGGAACGCGGCAGGCCTGTTCGACTGACACCAATCGGACGCGACATTGCCAGCCGCGCCCGCCGGGTCATGCGCGATATGGCAGAAATACGCGCATTGGCGGAACGCGGTCAGGACGGCATGGCAGGAACCATCCGTCTGGGTGTATCGCCCACTATCGGCCCCTATCTGATGCCGCATGTGGTGGTCCGGCTGCACCGCGATTTTCCCGACCTTCGCCTTTATATCCGCGAAGGGATACCCGCGGACCAGTTTACCGAATTGCGCAATGGCGGTCTTGATATGATGCTGGCGCCGCTGCCAGTTCTTGGTTCGGGATTGCATACCGAACCGCTATTTCGGGAACCGCTGCAGATTGTCGGCGCGCCGGACCACCCCTTGCTGGACAGAAGCGAGCTGGAATATTCCGATTTTGCGGGCGAGCCGGTCCTCAGCCTTGATCGCCGCCACCCCTCGCACCGGCAGGCGGAGAAAGTCTGCGAGAAGCTGGGCGCGGAAATTCTGCGCGATTATGAAGGGACCAGCCTCGACAGTTTGCGCCAAATGGCAGGCTCCGGCCTTGGCCTTGCGATCCTGCCGGAATTGTATTTGCGTTCCGAAACCGGCGGCGAGGATATGGTGCGCCGTTTCCAGATCAGGGACTGGAACGAACAACGCTCGATTGCGGCACTATGGCGCGAAGGTGCTGCATTCTCCGACAGCTACGCCGCAATTGCCGATGTAGTCGCCACAGAAGCGCGCGAAATTCTCGGCTAGCATAAGGTGCAATTAAAGCAGGCTTAACTGCGCAACCGGCGCAAAGCTGCGCCGGTGATGCGGGGTCGGACCGTGTTTGCGAAGCGCCGCCATATGTTCCTTTGTGCCGTAGCCTTTGTTCCGCTCCCATCCATAATGTGGATATTCCGATGCTGCGTCCTGCATCATCCGGTCGCGCCATTCCTTGGCCACAATTGAAGCTGCGGAAATGGCGGGTTCCAACCCGTCACCGCCAATAATGGGCGTCCCCTGCCCCCACGCGTCTGTATTCCACACATCACAGCGCCCCGAGGGCGACATATTCCCATCAATCAGCACATCATCCGGCAGGTGCGGATGCATCGATACAATTCGCTCCACCGCTTGGCTCATAGCCAGCATGGTCGCGGCAAAAATATTGATGCTGTCTATCTCGGCGGGGTCGACAATCGCCACTGCCCACACGCACGTTTGGCGGATTTGTGCATCCAGCACTGCGCGCCGCTTTGCCGTCAGTTTCTTGGAATCATCAAGACCTTCAGGGTAGTTCTTGCAAAGCACGACCGCCCCCGCCACAACCGGTCCTGCAAGCGGACCGCGGCCAGCCTCATCGACCCCGATGATAAATGGCGCGGCACCAAAACCGGTTTTAGGAGTTGCAGCTAACATGATCTATTCTTTACGCGCCCCTTTCGCCCTCTCCCTATTCCCTGCCGCGATGATGCTCGCAAGTTGCAGCCCTGCCACTTCGGTGGATAGCGCGCCTGCCGTAGAACCGGCATCGACGTCGGAAGTTGCCGAGAAAGTCGGTCCGTTTTCAGTCACGGAGCATGGCACCTATGACCGGCCATGGGCGATCGCGTTTGAACCGACCACCGGAAACGTGTTCATTACTGAAAAGGCCGGAGCGATAAAGTTCTTCCAGCCCGCAAATGGCAAGCTGGGTACCGTTAGCGGCGTTCCAGAAGTTGACTACGGCGGCCAAGGCGGATTGGGCGATATTGCCTTTGCACCCGATTATGCAGAAAGTGGCATGGTCTATCTCAGCTGGGCCGAAGCGGGTGAGAATGACACACGCGGCGCAGCAGTGGGACGCGGCAAGCTGGTGTGCGAGGATCACGATTCCTGCGACATCCGTGATCTTTCGGTGATCTGGCGGCAAGCCCCAAAAACCACCGGACGCGGGCATTATTCGCACCGCATCGCATTCTCTCCTGCCGGCGACTACCTGTATGTCGCATCGGGCGATCGTCAGAAAATGCAACCAGCGCAGGACAACAAAAACACAATCGGCACGATTGTCCGCCTCAATCTGGACGGGACACCGGCTGCCGGTAACCCGATGATGGCGGACGGTTCACCAGCTAATGAAATTTGGTCTTATGGCCACCGGAACATTCTGGGCATGGATTTCGACGCGCAAGGCCGCCTGTGGGAAGTCGAGCATGGTCCCGCTGGCGGTGACGAGTTTAATCTGGTTAAAGCCGGCGCGAATTATGGCTGGCCAATCGTTTCCGATGGCGACCATTATGACGGTGAGAAAATCCCGAATAACGCAACGCGTCCCGAATTTGCCGCGTCGGCAATCACATGGACACCGGTGATCGCACCGGGCGACATGATCTTCTATCGCGGCGATATGTTCCCGTCTTGGAAAGGCACCGCCCTGATTACCGGCCTGTCCAGCAACGCGCTGGTGCACGTCGCAATTGACGGTGACAACGCCAGCGAAGCTGCACGGTTTGACTTCGGAAATCGCATCCGCACCATTGCCGAAGCCTCGGATGGAGCAATCTGGATTGCCGAGGACGGCGAAGGTGGACGCTTGCTGCGTCTGGTACCGGCAAAATAAGCCTTATCAGGCCCAAGCGGAATTAAATCGACACCGGACGCGGTGCATCCTATCGGCCCGCGCGTTATGGCAGCGATTATACCTCTTGCGAATGTAGATGCCGAGCTGATCGAGCAATTGCTTGACCGTGCGTTTGGCGAAGGTCGTCAGGCGCGCACGGCTTACCGTATTCGCGAGGGTGTGAACTGGCTTGAAGGTCTAAGTTTCGCCGCGCTTGACGATGATGAATATCTGGCCGGAACGATCCAGCTATGGCCGGTTGCCCTTACCGATCCGGAAGGCCGCAATCATCCACTGATTATGGTCGGCCCTGTTGCAGTACTGCCCGAGAAACAGAGCGAAGGTTACGGTAAAGCGCTCATGCTGGCGGCGCTTGGTGCGATTGACGGGGGTGCCGCCCTGCCCCAAGTGATGATTGGCGATCCCGAATATTACGGCAGGTTCTTCGGGTTCTCTGCTGAACCTACGCAAAACTGGCATTGCCCCGGCCCGTACGAACAATCCCGTCTTCTGGTCCGCTGCGCCAATCCCGCGATTCTGCCGCAAGAGGGGATGCTGGGACCATGGCCGGAAGATTTCGGAACGTCAGCCCCGGCTTCGAGTGAAAATGATGCGTAAAGCTTGGCGAAGCGGCTGCAGTCTGCCATCCGCCTGAAACAGATGCCTTATACACCTCCCCCTGAACTTGCCGAGTTGAGCCTGCCTGAAATTGCGGAACAAGTTGCCGCGCGCAAACTGCCGCCGGTGGAAACTTGGGAACCGCAGCATGATGGCGACAGCCTGATGCGGATTGCTGCTGATGGCACGTGGTTCCATGACGGCGGAGAGATCAAGCGGCAGGCCATGGTCCGCGCGTTTTCCAGCCTTCTCATGGTCGACAACAAACGCCAGCATTTTCTTGTCACGCCGTTCCAGAAACTTTCGATCAAGGTCGAGGACGCGCCGTTTATCGCGGTTGACGCAGCCATGCGCGATGGGGGTTTGGCACTGCGCCTGAATACCGATGAATTGATCATCGCCGGGCCGGATCACGCCATCACGGCGCGCGGCGACGCCGATACACCGGCAATATATCTACATGTGCGCCGCGGATTAGAGGCGCGGCTTAATCGCAGCACTTATAGCCAGATCGCAGACATCGCGATGGAACAGGGCGATGACTGGACAATATCCAGTGCCGGCACTTCCTTCAGTCTGTTGCCCGAATGAACCGACTGTTTGACCGGCTTTCCGATCTGTTTGAGGCAGGCCACCAGCGCGATATTCCTGACCTGCTGACAGATGTGCGGTTTGCCGATGCCAGCCGAACTGCGGCGGCCGCTGTCCTGATTGCCGTCACCGACCGGCCCGAACCGGGCCTGATCCTGACCCAGCGCCCGACAACAATGCGCGACCATCCCGGACAAGTGGCATTTCCCGGCGGCAAATTGGAGCCGGGTGAAACCGCCATTCAAGGCGCCTTGCGCGAGGCCGAAGAGGAGCTCGCTATTCCGCCCGCTAAAGTGCAAATTATTGGTGAGACGGACAAATATCAGACCGGCACAGGGTTCGATATAACCCCTGTGCTCGGCGTGGTTCCCGCAGATTTGCCATTGGCCGCCCATCCGCGCGAAGTGGAGGAATGGTTCGAAGTGCCGCTGAGCCACGTTTTCGAACGTGACAATTGGCAGGAAAACGAGGTTTTCTGGCGCGGCGAAATGCGGCAATATCTGGAAATGGACTGGAACAATTTCCGTATCTGGGGTGTGACCGCCGCGATCATTTCCAACCTCTCGCGGCGGATCGAATTGAAGGCATTGCTCGATGGCTGATCTGTTACCCGGCGCATCATGGACTAGGCGCGCCGATCTGGCGCAATTGGTGCGTGTGCTTGGCGCCGAAAATATGCGCTGGGTCGGCGGCGCGGTGCGCGATACGTTGCTGGGTCTGGATGTGGCGGATATTGATGCCGCTACCACGCTGGAACCCGAGGCCGTAATTGCCCGGCTCAAAGATGCCGGTATCACCAGCGTGCCGACAGGAATTGACCACGGAACCGTAACCGCCGTGCTGGATGGCGGCCATGTGGAGATTACCACGCTGAGGCAGGATGTCTCGACTGACGGCCGCCGCGCAACCGTTGCATTTGCAAGCGATTGGCGTGACGATGCCGCCAGACGGGACTTCACAATCAACGCGTTATACGCGCATCCGGAGACACGGGAAATCTCCGACTATTTTGGCGGGATGAAGGACCTTTCGAACCGCCGTGTGCGCTTTATCGGTGATGCGGGTGAAAGAATCCGCGAGGACCACCTACGTATCCTTCGCTATTTCCGCTTCCACGCACGTTTTGGCAGCGAGCTGGACCAGGACGCGCTGGATGCGTGCGAGCATCAGGCAGAAACGCTCAAGGGGCTCAGCCGCGAACGTGTGGCGAAGGAAGTGCTGTCATTGCTGGCGCTGGCTGATCCATATGAAACCGTGCACCTGATGGCGCGGTTGGGAATTTGGAAAGTTATTCTGCCAGAAACCGGCGGTAAGGATCTTGAGCGGCTACAATCCCTGATCGCCGCCGAACGGGCCGCCGGTATCGCAGCTGACCCGATCAGAAGGCTGGCCGCTCTGCTGCCCGCATTGCCGCCTGTGGCCACGGAAGTAGGCACTCGCCTGCGAATGTCCCGCGCGCAGCGATCCCGCCTGTCATCGGCAGCCGACCGCAAACTTGCAGATGCGGAAAACCCGCGCGGTCTAGCTTACTCACTGGGTAAAGAGCGAGCGATTGACCGGCTGCTGCTGACCGGTGCAGATATTTCACCGCTTAATGACTGGGAGCCGCCGGTCCTACCACTTAAGGGCGGAGAAATCGTTGCGCGCGGTGTTGGCGCAGGGCCGGATGTTGCACGGATTTTGCAGACGGTGGAGGCGCAATGGGTCGCGGAAGGTTTCCCGGACCGGACCCGTGTGGAAGCGATTTTGGACGACGTGATTGCGCAGTGACAACACGCAATAATTAACGCGCCCGGTGTAATTTCATTGCTTATTCACTCCGCACTGCCTACATGGCCCACAACGTCCGGCGCGGGAAACCTCTCGCGAAATTGGCGGCGCGCGTGAACTCCCCTTTGAAATCAAAGGGCTAGTCCCGCCGCTGATGCACGGAATTAGCGTTATTCGCTTGCTTCCCTTTTTCACGCATGGGTCGCCGTAAGGACCCCTTTGCGCCCGGATTCCGGAAGTTTTCCCGAATCCGCATGGCGCGTATTTGAAAGTATTTATGTCTTATTTTGAAGAACTCGGCCTCGCCGAACCTATCCTCCGTGCCTTGAACACCAAAGGCTATACGGACCCTACCCCGATTCAGCGGGAATCTATTCCTGCCCTGCTTGACGGCCGCGATCTGCTTGGCGTGGCGCAAACCGGCACTGGTAAAACAGCCGCGTTTTCGCTGCCATCATTGCACCGGCTCGCCGAGAATCCCGAAAAGCGCCAGCCCGCCGCCTGCCGGATGCTGATTTTGTCACCAACGCGTGAACTGGCCGCGCAGATTGCAGATAATATGCGCGATTATGCGCGGTATCTAGACCTGTCTGTTCAGGTTGTTTTCGGCGGCCTTCCTGTCCGCCAGCAAGCACGCAAGCTGGTCCCCGGCTGCGATGTTCTGGTTGCCACACCGGGCCGCTTGATCGATCTGGTTGAACAGCGCGCACTAACGCTGGGCAATGTTGAAATCTTCGTCCTTGATGAAGCGGACCAAATGATGGATCTGGGCTTTATCAAACCGCTGACCCGTATCGCCAATATGCTGCCGCAAAAGCGCCAGAGCCTGTTCTTTTCAGCGACCATGCCTGATGCCATTGCCAATCTGGGCAAGCGGTTCATCACCAACCCTGTCCGCGTAGAAGTTGCGCCGCAATCGACAACGGCAGAACGGGTCGAGCAATATGCGACCTTCATTGACCAGCGTGAAAAGCAAGCCTTGCTGACGATTTCGCTGCGCAAAGGCATCGCTAATGGCGAAATCGAAAGCGCGCTGGTATTTACCCGCACAAAGCACGGTGCCGACCGCGTTGTGCGGCATCTGGTTTCGGCCGGGATCAATGCTGCGGCAATTCACGGCAATAAATCACAGGCCCAGCGCACCCGGGCATTGGACGGGTTCCGCCGCGGTAGCGTGCCCGTGCTGGTGGCGACCGATATCGCCGCACGCGGTATCGACGTGCCCGGCGTGAGCGTGGTGTTTAACTTCGAGATTCCGAATGTGGCCGAACAATATGTTCACCGCATCGGCCGGACAGCCCGCGCCGGCCGCAGCGGCATCGCAATCAGCTACATCGCGCCTGACGAGCGTCCCTATATCCGCGATATTGAGCGGCTCACAGGGGTCCGTCTGGAATCTTTTAAACTACCGGAGAACTTCGTGGAAGAAGCCAAGGGCCTGCCCGCTCCGGCGCGTAAAGGCACTGGCGCTGAACGCAGCGATCAGGACCGGACCGCGCGTTTCCGCAAAGGCAAAGGCGCAGCTGGCGGAAACCGTGGTGGCGGAAATGGCGGCGGCGGAAATGGCGGCGGGGGACGCGGTAAAAAGCAACCCGCAGGCGGCCGCGACCGCAAGTGGCGCGATGCAGAGGGGCGCTCTCCCGATCAAGGCGAATATCGCAGCCGCGAGGATCGCGACAATCGCCGCCGTGGTAGCAATTCGGGCGAAGGCAATTCCGGCGGCGAATATGGCAATGCTCGCCCCAAAAATGTCAGCCACAAGAAAGGTCCGGTGACTAAACCTGTGGTTCAGGCCAAACGGGCGAATGGTGAAAAACCGGCAGCTAAAAATTCGCACCGCAAGGGCGGCGGACGGCCCAATCACCCAGGTGGCGGCAACCGTCCTATCCGGCGTAAGCAATCGTAAAATGAAGGGTATATAAGCGCTTACTTCAGCCAAAGTTCAGCTTGTAACCCTTACGTAAACGTTAATCTAGTTGTTGGATTGGAGCCGCACTCCTCGCACTCCTCCGCATTTTGCGGGGCGCGGTTCCGTATGTCTCGAAGCGGTCGGAAATACGCGTCAGCGTATAGAGGCCCTTCGGGTCGCAGAGGGAGGGTCGGCTGCCGCCTCAAGGCTGGTAGTCGGCCCTCTTTTGTATGAACCTGATGATCAGAACGTATTGTCTCGCGGGAAGCCTTGCGGCGGCATCCGTCCGGCAGCGCCGCGTGCCACCTTCCACTGCCAAATCTCAGCTTCGGTACGCGTCCGGTCTCCCTTGCCGCCCATGGCCCAGCTAAGCCCGTCCTCCAGCTTGAATGTGGTCGCATCCGACAATCCGCCATCGCGGTATCGCTGCAGCATTACCCCCTGCCCGCGGCCAAGTACTGGCAGCTCCTCAAGGCTAAAAACGACGAGTTTACGGTTGTCGCCCACTACAGCAATGTGATCATGGTCCTCGGCGATCTCGCGGATCACCATGAATTTCGCATCGCCTTTCAGATTGACGACTTGCCGCCCTTTCTTCGTTTCGGCGAGCATCTCGTCCATTTCTGCAGCAAAGCCCTTGCCGTTCGATGCCGCCAGCAATAGCTGCCCCTTGGGCCGGTAAACTATCAAACCGATAATCTGCGCGGATGCATCAATATCCAGCGTATTGCGGATAGGCTCGCCAAACCCGCGTGCACCCGGCAATTTGTCACAGCCCAGCGTGAAAAAGCGGCCATTATCAACGGCAATCAGCAGCTTATCCGTGGTCTGCGCGTGCAGTGCAAATGCAGGCCCATCGCCTTCTTTATATTTGAAATCGCCCATACCATCTTCGGTTGCGAGTTCAGCATGGCCCTTCGCGCCGCGTATCCAGCCTTTTTGCGACAGGATTACCGTGATCGGTTCTTTCTCGATCATCGCATCCATGCTGAATTCGATCGTCGGCGCAGCTTCTGCAATGGTTGTGCGGCGGCGGCCAAGCTCGGTATCTTCCGCATATTCCTTGCGCAACTTGCTCAGATCACGCTTCAATCGTGTGCGCTGACGTGCGGGCGAGCCGAGCAATTTCTCCAGCTCCTCGCGCTCTTTCAGCAATTCGTCTTTCTCGCCGCGCAGCTGCATTTCTTCCAGCTTGCGCAAGCTGCGCAGACGCATATTCAGTATGGCCTCGACCTGACGGTCCGTGAGACTGAATTCCGCCATCATGATCGGCTTCGGCTCGTCTTCCGTGCGGATAATCTCGATCACGCGGTCCAGGTTGAGGAAGGCGATAATATAGCCTTCGACAAGTTCCAGCCGCGCCGCAATCTTGTCCAGCCGGTGCTGGCTGCGACGCTGGAGAATTTCAATCTGGCTAGCCGTCCAGTTCTGAAGCAATTCCTTCAGGCCCATAACCAGCGGCGTGCGCGTGGCATCCAGCACGTTGAGGTTCAGTCCAAACCGCGTTTCCAGATCAGTCAGCTTATATAGCGATTCCTTGAGCAGTTCCGGATCGACATTGCGGTTCTTGGGCACCAGTACCAGCCGGATATTCTCGTCGCTTTCATCACGGACATCTTCGAGAATCGGCAGTTTCTTGTCAGCGATTAATTGCGCGATTTGCTCGATCAGCTTGCCCTTTTGCACTTGATAGGGGATTTCGCTGATGATCAGTTGATACTGCCCGCCGCCAAGCCGCTCGATACCGGCATCGCGATCCTCCGCCTTGTCCGCTTCCTCCGCATGAAAGCGCCCGCGAATACGGAACGACCCGCGCCCGGTCTCATATGCCTTCGAAATGATTTCCGGACTATCGACGATCAACCCGCCGGTGGGCAAATCAGGCCCTGCAAACAATTCCATCAGCCGGCTGTGTTCGACATGGGGATTGTCGATCAGCTCAAGCGTGGCGTCGATAATCTCTGCAACATTGTGGCTGGGGATGTTGGTGGCCATGCCCACTGCAATGCCGCTGGCGCCATTGGCCAGCAGATTGGGAAACAGACCGGGCATAAGTTCCGGCTCTTCTTCCTCACCATTATAGGTCGGGATGAAATCAACTGTGCCCTCGTCCAATCCCTGCATAAGCTGCATTGCGGTCTTGGTCAGGCGTGCTTCGGTATACCGGTATGCTGCAGCATTATCGCCGTCGATATTGCCGAAATTGCCCTGCCCTTCGACCAGCGGATAGCGGAGCGAGAAATCCTGAGCGAGGCGGACCATCGCATCATAAGCCGCAGTGTCGCCATGCGGATGATATTTACCGATAACCTCACCCACTACGCGGGCGCTTTTCTTGAAAGTGTTGCTCGGATCCAGCTTCAGCTGGCGCATGGTCCAGAGCAAGCGGCGGTGAACCGGCTTCAGCCCGTCACGCAAATCAGGCAGCGAGCGCGCGGTAATCGTCGACAGCGCATATACCAGATACCTGTCCGAAAGTGCGGAATCGAACGGCGCATCGACAATTGCATCGAACGGATCGGAATCAAAATCGTCTTTATCGGTAGTGGCCATGCGGTTCGCCTTATCACTGCCACGGCTCGCAGGACAATGTGGAACTAAACTCTGTCCCCGCCCATTGATCTACCAAAGCAATTACAAGGAGTTAATCAATGACAAAGGTACTAATCCTAGCGACAGACGGTTTCGAACAGAGCGAATTGATGGAGCCAATGCAGCGCCTCAATGACGCAGATATCGAAACGGAGATCGCAAGCATCGACGAAGGCGAAATTAAAGGCTGGCAGGATGGCGATTGGGGCGAAAGCGTCTCTGTTGACCGGATGTTGGGCAATGTCAGCGTAGATGATTATGATGCGCTGTTGCTGCCGGGCGGGCAGATGAACCCGGATATTCTACGGATGAACGAAGATGCGATCGATATCGTACGTAGCTTCGATATGCGGAAGAAACCGATTGCAGCAATCTGCCACGCGCCGTGGTTGCTCGCGGAAGCAGATATTATTGACGGCAAAACCGTAACCGCTTGGCCATCAATCCGCACCGATTTGACCAATGCGGGTGCGAATGTGGTCGATCAGGAAGTGGCAGAGGATGGCAATTTGATCACAAGTCGCAATCCGGACGATATCCCGGCCTTCTCCGATGCCTTAATTGCGCAACTGCAGACAGAAATCGCTGAAGCCGCATAAAAACACTGTAATTCAGTATATTAAGAGGCCCTGCCACAGCAATGTGGCGGGGCCTTTTTCATTTGCCGCTTGACTCCTGCCACATTCCCGCCTCAATTGTGGCGAAATTATGGCAAAAAGGAGACGGAAATGAGGCAATTGAGTTTAAATGGCCGCTTTATGAGGTTTGCCGGGTCGGCCTTGCTGGCAGGCACCCTGCTTGGCGGCTGCGCAGAAGACCCGAGCGGCGCCCAAGCCGATTATGCGGAAGCATCCCCGGTTAGTGCGGACATGGAAATGGCAGAGAGTGCTAGCGATGCTGAAGCAACTGCCGCTGCGCCGCCTGCCTCGGCAGCTTCTGCCTTGCCCGATATTCCGGTGTCGATGCCGAAAATATCGTATGTCTATAATTACGGCTTTGAGCTGCCCGGGTCCGACATAGCCGCGCTGCAAAAACGCCACGCCGATCTGTGCGAGGCGCAAGGCCCCTTTAATTGCCGCATCGTGTCGATGAGCCATTCCGGCGACACGGGCGAGTATGCGAACGGTAATCTGCAACTGGCCGTGGCCGCCCCGAAAGCGCGCGCCTTTGGTGAGCAACTGGGTACCGCAGCCGAAACTGCGGGTGCCGAACAAACCAGCGCAACGATTGCTGGCGAGGATCTGTCCAAACAGATGGTCGACACCGAGGCGCGGCTAAAAGCCCGCACCGTTTTGCGTGACCGGCTGATGGAAGTATTGCGCACGCGCCGCGGCAAAGTGTCCGAACTGGTGGAGGCTGAACGCAGCGTCGCGCGGGTCAATGAAGAGATTGACCAGGCGCGCAGCTGGCTGGAAGAAATGCGCACCCGCGTGGCCTTCAGCCGGGTCGATATTTCCTACGGCTCGACCACAGCGACATCGGGCAATTTCATCGACCCGATCAAAAGCGCATTCGGATCGGTAAGCACCATCGCGGGCACGACTATTGGCGGCATTATCATGCTGTTGTCGATAGTTCTGCCACTGGGCGGTGCGGCGTACGGGTTGTACATCGCCAAAGGATACATCCAGCGCAAACGCGGAACTCTAGCCGAGGCGTAATAGA
>JAHDBR010000052.1:8197-15853 GCA_020630295.1 Sphingomonadaceae bacterium | reverse complement strand
TGGTGCCCAGAAGAGGACTCGAACCTCCACATCCTTGCGAATACGTGCACCTGAAGCACGCGCGTCTACCAATTCCGCCATCTGGGCCCATCAGCAAGGCGGGCATGATGCGCACCTCATGAGTAGGAGCGCGCCGATAGCGGGCGCGGCTGTCATGTGTCAATGCGCTTCGTGCGAATCTTCATATGATTGCGCGGAACGGTTGCAGCGCAGAGCGCGTTACGGCATGGCAAAGTTAGATTTCGCACTGGCAGAGCGTGCCGGCGCGTCTTGTTGATATTCTCATTTGGTACAGGCCCGATTCCTATGGCAAAAACCGATCCTCTTAATGGCAAACTGGTTGTCCTGACCGGTGGTAGTGGCTTCTTTGGCAACTATGTCGCGCAGGCATTGTTAGAGCGCGGTGCACGTGTTCGTATTGCCAGCCGTAACCCGGAAAAGGCAATGAAGCTCAAGCCTCTGGCCAATCTCGGCCAGATCCAGTTCGCGCGCTGCGATGTGACCAACGAACGTAGTGTCGAGGCTGTTACCCGCGGCGCGGATGCGGTGGTCAATTTGGTCGGCTCTTTCGACGGCGATCTGGCCGAACTGATGGGCAAAGGTTCCGGCACCATTGCGCGCTATGCCAAAAGCGCCGGAGCGACATCGATGGTGCATATTAGTGCCATCGGCGCCGATGCAGAGAGCACGACGGAATATGGCCGCGCAAAGGCGCTAGGCGAAAAACTGGTCCGCGAGGAATTCCCGCAAGCGACCATTTTGCGCCCGTCAATTATCTTCGGGCAGGATGACGAGTTCATCAATATGTTCGCGGGACTGATTAAAATGATGCCGGTACTGCCGGTTTTTGGGCCCGAAGCGAAATTGCAGCTGGTCTATGTGGATGATTGCGCGGAAGCTGTTGCGCGCGCGCTGTCCGACCCCGCAAAACATGGCGGAAAGACCTATGAACTAGGCGGTCCGGAGCAATTATCCATGCTCGAAATAAACGAACGGATTGCGGCGGCACAGGGTCGAGAGCGAACCTTCATTCCGATGCCTGATACTGTATCTGGTATCTTCGCGGCGCTGCCTCTCACGCCAATGAGCAAGGATCAATGGACGCTGTTAAAACAAGGCAGCGTTGTAAGCGACAAAGCCGCCGGCTTCGCAAAATTCGGCATTGAACCGAAACCGCTGGGCCTGTTTCTAGACCGGTGGATGGAGCACAACCGTAAACATGGCCGGTTCACGCTTCAAGCCGAAGGCTGACTGAGGCATCGGGTCAATCTGAAAAGGCCCGACAGTGACAGAATACACGCGGGGCGGTTTTTACAGCCCTTCGAATAATGCCAACATCCGGTTCCAAGCGCGGTCGGCTTCCGCCTGATCGTATACGGGGCTGTCGAGGGTGCACCAGCCGTGATTGGCGGCATAGACTTCGATTTCTGCCGGACGGTCAGCAGCATCAGCGGCCTTGCGCAATTCCAGCTTGTCATCGGGTGCCTTGGCATCATCGTTCTGCGCGATTGCAAAGAGATAGCTGGCCTGCGTGTTTGCCAATAGCTTGTGCGGGCTTTGGCCGTCTTCGCGGACTAACCCGCCACCATGGAAACTGGCGGCCGCTTTGATCCGGTCGGGTGACGCATATGCCGAGTAAACTGTGAACGGGCCGCCCATGCAATAGCCATTACTGCCGATACCGCGCGCCGTATCGACTGCGCTCTGGGCGTCCAAAAACGCGACCGCCGCCTTGGCATCGCGCATCACCGCATCGGAACTGAGCTGATCAATCATCGGGCGAAGTTTTGCGCGACCCGCATCGGTGCGCCATTCCATGAAACTGCCCAGCACTGGCGCTTTTGCATCACGGTAATACTGATTGACGGCCAGAACGGCATATCCCTGCGCGGCAAGTTTTCGCGCCATGATCTGATACGATTCCCGCAATCCGGCAATGTCAGGCCACAAGATAACTGCCGGACTTTTCTTTCGCATTGTATTGCTGTGAGGGTGAACGAAAAACGCATCCATCGTACCATCACTGGTCGGAAAACTAACATTCGATTCTTCAGTCAGAAACATTCTCTCCAAAGCAGAAGAATTCGCGGCAGACGTCTGGCTGGCTGCGGGTATAACCTCGCCGGGCGCGCAAGCAGCAACAGCTGCGGCTCCTGACAGAGCTGCAAAATCCCGCCGGCTCAACCGCATTCGGCGGATTGCAGCCTCTTCCTGTTCTTTGGTGAAATCATCGCACATTTCAGAACTCTCCTACGAGGTGACCATGGCGTGCAGCCCCCGGCTGCGCAAGCATATCGAAGCAATTATAGACTCTGCCCCGTAGTTCCGGCAGAACAGTTGCAAAGCGCGACTGAAAACAGCGCAGAACAAGCGACTTTGGGAGAGGTCACCGATGAGAAAAATGGCAATTGCGGCGCTGACAGCGCTCACTCTTACCGGAACACTGGCGGCCTGCGGCGAGCAAATGAGCGAAGCAGGTATAAGCGCAGAGCGGCTTTTGGGCGCTCAGGCGGACGATGCCAACTGGTTGACCTATGGCCGCAATTACGAAGAACAACGCTTCTCCCCGCTGGATGCCATCAATACGGAAAATGTAAGCGAGCTGGGTCTTGTATGGTCCGCCGATATGGACACGGCGCGCGGGCAGGAAGCTACCCCGCTGGTTATTGACGGCGTGATGTATTTCACAACTGCTTGGAGCAAGGTGAAAGCTCATAACGCCGCTACAGGAGAGGAAATCTGGACGTACGATCCAGAGGTGCCCGGCGAAACGGGTGTGAAAGCCTGCTGCGATGTTGTGAACCGCGGGCTGGCCGCATGGGGCGACAATTTGTTTCTGGGCACTCTGGACGGACGGCTGGTCAAGCTAGACCGTGAAACGGGTGCGGTTGAATGGGAAAAAGTCACCGTAGACCAAGATCAAAGCTATACCATTACTGGCGCGCCGCGCGTGATTGATGGCAAAGTATTGATCGGCAATGGCGGCGCGGAGTTTGGCGTGCGCGGTTTCTTCGCCGCCTATGACGCGGATAGCGGCGATCAATTGTGGAAGTTCTACACCGTCCCTGGCGGCGATGAAGACGAAAGTTCTCCCGAATATCTCCAGAAGGCTGCCGAAACATGGTCGGGCGACGTCTTGGGAAGCGAAAGCGGCATCGGCGGCGGAGGTACGGTTTGGGACGCTATGGCCTATGATCCGGAGCTGGATTTACTGTATATTGGCGTCGGTAACGGTTCGCCATGGAACCGTGCCTATCGCTCTCCCGGCGAAGACGGAACCGGTGAGGGCGATAATCTCTATCTCTCTAGCATCGTGGCTGTGCGGCCAGATACGGGCGAATATGTCTGGCATTACCAGACAACCCCTGGCGAAACGTGGGACTTTACTGCCACCCAGCATATCATGCTGGCCGATATGGAAATCGACGGTGCGCAGCGCAAAGTTCTGATGCAAGCCCCGAAGAACGGGTTCTTTTACGTGCTGGACCGCGAAACGGGCGAGTTCATAAGCGGCGACCCCTATGTCACGGTCAATTGGGCCACCGGAATTGATGAGAATGGCCGCCCGATCGAAAATCCCGAGACACGGATCGACAAGACAGGCAAACCGGCGCTGGTCACCCCGGGCGCGCTTGGCGGCCATAACTGGCATCCCATGGCCTATCATCCGGATGAAAATCTGGTGTACATTCCCGCGTTCGAGGCTGGAATGGTTTATGCACCGGAAGCTGATTGGAAACCTGACCGTAAGCGCGGCTTCAATGTCGGGTTCGATCTGGCAGCAGGTGACCTTCCACCAGACGAAGGGTTCCGCCGCGAAGTGGCCGGTACGTTACGTGGTATGCTGATCGCGTGGGATCCGGTGGCCAAGAAAGCACGCTGGACGGTTGAGCATCCCGGGCCGTGGAACGGCGGTTTGCTGGCAACTGGCGGCGGTCTGGTTTTTCAAGGCACTGCCGGCAGCGAATTCAACGCGTATAACGCCGCGACCGGCGACAAATTGTGGAGCTTCCCCGCACAAACCGGCGTGGTTGCCCCTCCCATCACCTACACCGTCGATGGCGAACAATATGTGGCAGTTCTGGCTGGCTGGGGCGGTGCCTATGCGATTACGGTGGATGGCGATTTGCTGAAGCGCAAGGCGCCTGTTCGCAATGTCAGCCGGATGCTGGTGTTCAAGATCGGCGGGACAGCCGAACTTCCCGAACAGCAGGACATGGCGGCCGTGCCGCTCGACCCTCCGCCTAGCCGTGCATCCTCCGATGTAATCGCGGCTGGCGGCAAGAACTACGCCCGGTATTGCGCTGTCTGCCACGCGCCGGGCGCAGTCGGCTCCACCGTCTTGCCTGACCTTCGCCGCAGCGGCACATTGGAAAACAAGGCTGCATGGCAAAGCGTGGTCCATGACGGAATGCTGCAAGATCGCGGCATGGCCAGCTTCAAGGATTCGCTGACCAAGGAAGAGATCGACGCGATCCGCGAATTTGTGATCTTCCGCGCCAATCAGGACAAGGTGATGTCCAGCGAACAATAGGGCCCGGGGCCGGATATAGGCTTTCACATGGGGACAGCGGCGGCGTGCATCTTCGCGACTCGCATTGCTGCCGCTATCCAAATCATGTGAACACCGAAATTATCATTGGCGAAGAACGCGGAGGGAAGCCTTCTACCATTGATATGGAGGAACTGCTGGCCACCCGTCTGCTCGTTCAGGGCAATAGCGGCTCCGGCAAGTCGCATTTGTTGCGCCGCTTGCTGGAAGAAAGCGCCGAAATGGTCCAGCAGGTTGTGATTGATCCGGAAGGTGACTTTACCTCCCTCGCCGATCTGTTTCCGCATATCGTGATTGACGGTGCAGCTCACTCTGTGGCCGAGATCGAGGCGTTGGCGCGGCGTGTGCGCGAGCACCGCGCATCTGTTGTGCTTGCGCTGGAAGGATTGGATGTAGAGCAGCAGATACGCTGCGCGGCCCAGTTCATTGCCGCCTTGTTCGATGCCCCGCGCGAACATTGGTTTCCAGCGCTCGTGGTGGTGGATGAAGCGCAAATGTTTGCGCCCGCTGTCTCCGGAGAAATTAGCGAAGAAACACGCCGCCTTTCGATGAATGCGATGACCAATCTGATGTGCCGTGGCCGCAAGCGCGGGCTCGCCGGAATTGTGGCCACGCAGCGTCTGGCGAAACTGGCCAAGAATGTCGCGGCAGAGGCTTCCAATTTCCTGATGGGCCGGACATTTCTGGATATCGATATGATCCGCGCTGCGGATCTGCTGGGCATGGAACGCCGGCAGGCCGAACAAATCCGCGATCTTGAGCGTGGCAGTTTTCTTGCGCTAGGCCCAGCAATCACACGCCGCCCTCTTTCGATCCGCATCGGCTCCACGCGGACAGGCGCCAAAACGAATAGCAGCGGGCTGATGCCGCTACCCGCCGCCAAACCGGCGGAGATGGAGGCCTTGCTGCATGCAGAGCTGGAGGCAGAAGTCGCGCCAGCCGCGATAGAGCGCCCTGCCCCGTCGCCCGTTGCTGAAGACCTCTCACGGAATCTGGAAATCTTGGACGCAGAGCCAGAGGCTAGCCCTGCGGAAACAAAGCCACACGATGACGGCCCCAGTCAGCAAGACATTGCGCGGGCGGCTTTGCGCGATTTGGCCGCCGATCCGGCAAGCCCATATCAATCCGCATCCAATCTGTTCCAAGCCTACCTCACAAAATGCCGCGCGGCAGGTGCGCACGCTGTCGGCATTGATATGGAGCAGTTCCGCCGTGAATTTGCTTTTGTGATTTCGGGAATTGAAGGGTTGGACGACACGCAAGTGGAGACAGCCCGCCAATTATCTGCCGGACTGGATAGCGATATTCTGGCGCCGTATCTGGTGGTGCTGCGCGCTGTCTTGCAGGGGCAAACGCCCGATCAAGATGAGCTGGCTGCTGCATATGGTACCAGTTCACCAGGGCGGATACGCCGTTTGCTTGACCATCTCGAATCGCTTGGCCTCATCGTCATCCGCGAAGAATATGGCGGCGGCCGAACCTTGATGGTCCCCGGTGTCGAGGCCCCCGCCGCTTAGGCCCGACTTTCCTGATTGAGCGATAGATGGTGTCCGTGATAGGTTGCACAGCGCAACGAATCACAGTCCCGCGCGTTGAACTGGCAAACCGGAAATGCGTGCAATACGGACGCGGTGACATCAGGAGAGAACCATGACCACATCTTACAAGAACCTCATCAATGGCGAGCTAGTCAGCACTGACGCCACGCTGGAGGTATTGAACCCTGCAACCGAAAAAGTAATCGGCTTGGTTCCTTCCTGCGGTGCAGCTGAGCTCGATCAAGCTGTCGCAGCAGCGCGCAAAGCCTTCAAAACGTGGTCGAAGACTCCAATTGATGATCGCCGGGCCGTAATCCAAGCGATGGCAGGCGCGATCAAAGAGAACGCCGACGAGCTGTATCGCCTGCTCACCAGCGAGCAAGGCAAGCCGCACGAGCAGGCTAAGGGCGAGATTTACGGCGCTGCCGGAATGATGTCTGCGCAAAGCACGCTGACGCTCGAAGACGAGGTCAATGAGGATAGTGATACGCGCCTCAGCCGGACCCGCCGCGTTCCTGTGGGCGTAGTAGGCGGCATTGTGCCGTGGAATTTCCCGGTAATGATGGCGATGCAAAAAATCGCACCTGCCCTGCTTTCAGGCTGCACCATCGTCCTGAAGCCGTCCCCCTTCACGCCATT
Source organism: Sphingomonadaceae bacterium (assembly GCA_020630295.1). Lineage (GTDB taxonomy): Bacteria > Pseudomonadota > Alphaproteobacteria > Sphingomonadales > Sphingomonadaceae > Pontixanthobacter. The sequence continues at coordinate 9,124 of JAHDBR010000052.1, read as the reverse complement.
GGCAACTTTGCGGATCGCGGAACTGATTAAAGACATTGCGCCCGCTGGCGTGGTCAACATCATCACCGGCGAAGACGAACTTGGCCCGTTAATTACAGAGCATAAGGATATCGATAAGATCACCTTCACCGGCTCTACCGCAACCGGCAAGAAGATCATGGAAGGTGCCTCAAAGGACCTTAAGCGGATCACTTTGGAACTGGGCGGCAATGATGCCTCTATCGTGCTGCCCGATGCAGATGTCGAGAAAGTGGCCGAGCAGCTGTTCTGGTCAAGCTTCAGCAACGCGGGACAGGTCTGTATCGCGGCAAAGCGCATCTACATCCACGAAGATATCTATGATGACTTGTCAGCTGCAATTGCCAAAGTCGCAGAGGGTGTCACTGTAGGAGACGGTTCACAGCAGGGAACAGGTGTCGGGCCCATTCAGAACAAGAAGCAGTTCGAACGGGTCTGCGAATTGATTCAGGACGCTAAGGATAACGGTTATAAGTTCCTGAGCGGCGGCGACGTTGATCCCTCCGGCACCGGCTATTTCGTGCCTCTGACAATTCTGGACAACCCGCCGGAAGACGCGCGGATCGTAGCCGAGGAACAGTTCGGCCCTGTTATGCCGCTGATGAAATTCAGCACTGAAGACGAAGCAATCGAGCGGGCAAACAATTCCGAATACGGTTTGGCTGGCGCGGTTTGGACCAAAGATACAGACAAGGGCGTTGCCATTGCGGAACAGCTGGAAACAGGCACCGTCTGGATCAACGAGTTCATGCACCTGTCACCATTCGCCCCGTTTGGAGGCCACAAACAATCAGGCTTTGGCGCTGAGTACGGGAAGGAAGGACTGACCGAGTTCACCTATCCGCAAGTGATCACGGTCAAGAAAGATGCAGCCATTTAAGGCCTGCGTCTGACAGTCTGATAGTCTGA
>JAHDBR010000052.1:0-8097 GCA_020630295.1 Sphingomonadaceae bacterium | reverse complement strand
AGTCTGATAGTCTGACAACTTTTGAGAAGGGGCGCGGAGAAATCTGCGCCCCTTTTTTGGCTTACATCTTCATTCTGGCGCTCTGGCCGTCATCGACCTTGATCACGGCACCTGTGACACACTCGCTGGCGGGATTGCATAGATAGAGCAGCGTAGAATCGAGCTGCGCGGGCACTGGTATGCGTTTGCGCGCAACCCATTCACGGGGGTCACCGATGCGGGCGAACATTCCGTCTGTCATTTCGCTGACAAACATACCCGGCGCAATCGCGTTGACGTTGATGTTGGCAAACGCCCATTCGGTGCTCAGCGTCTCTGTCATCCGGGCTATGGCTGTTTTGGTGACCGCATACAAAGCGGCTCCGCCTCCGTCATAGCGGTAATGTGCGGTCGAGCTAATATTGACGATATTGCCGGGCTTTTTCGCTTCGATAAGCCGCCGCGCGACCTCCGTAGAAAGCAGCCAAGGCGCCCGCAGATTTACGCCCAGCACGCGGTCGACCAGATCAACCGGCATTTTATGCGCGCGCTGTGCATCAGGAACACCCGCATTGTTGATTAGAATGTCGACTGTACCAAACGCCGCTTCGCCCGTATCCACTGCTGCCACCAGCGCGTCTGCATCGGTTGCATCCATTTCAGCGGCCACGGCTTTTCCGCCCGCGGCCTCAATCTCATTTGCCAGCGCTTCCAGCCGGTCCATGCGCCGCGCACAAAGAACTACCGCAGCGCCTTGAGAGGCAAGAACCCGCGCAAAACGTTCACCCAAGCCCGACGATGCCCCCGTTACAAGAGCAACACGTCCCGAAAGATCTCCGCCACTATTCGGAATCGGATACTCGGTCATATGTCACTCCAAAAAAGTCAGTCGCCAAAGAAATTGAGTTCCAGCAAAACATTGTTCGGGTCAGCCGTGAATATTTGTCGCAGACCTGATGTGGCCCGGCGATCATTAATCTCATAGGTTGCGTCCCGCGCATCGAGGCGACGAACCATGCCGTCAAAATCCGTGCAGCGAAATGCGATATGGTGGATCGCGCCGGTCATCTGCTCTGTGGTGACGTCTCTGTCGTAACGGCGCGGGAAATCGGCAGAATTCAGGTGCAGTACTGCATTTCCGGATGAGTCATACATCCACCTGACTTGATCTGCGCGCATATGCGCGGGTCCGTCGCGTTCTTCCAGATCCAGCAATTCTGTATAGAACCGCGCGGTCTGGCCCAGATCGCGCGCGATTATGTTCACATGGTCAAGTTTCTCGACGACGCTCATTACCGGCCTGTCAGCGAGTCTTCGCTTTGCATCATCAGTTTTTGCATAATATCGGCCACGGGTTCCTCTGCCTTGAGCATCCCGACCGATTGACCAGCCATGATCGAGCCGTTTTCTACATCACCGTCGATCACCGCGCGGCGCAGCGCACCTGCCCAGTAATGCTCTATCTGCAATTGTGCCTCGCCCATTTCAATCGAACCGTCATCCAGCAATTTGGCCACTTCAATTTGCTTCGCTGTGAATTCTTCGGTGCCTTTGTTTTTCAGCGCGCGAACCGGAATAACCGGCAGCCTTGGGTCAACCTGAACGCTGGTGATCGCATCGCGCGCATTGGCGCGGAAAAATGCTTTCTTGAAGTTCTCATGCGCAATGCTTTCCGCGGCGCAGGCAAACCGGGTGCCCAGTTGCACACCGACTGCGCCCATTTCCAAATAGCCGGCAATCGCTTGTCCGCGGCCGATCCCGCCCGCCACAAATACCAAATGGTCCTCTGCAAGTTCGGGCAGAAATTCCTGCGCCAGAACCGATGTTGAGACAGGCCCGATATGGCCGCCAGCCTCCATCCCTTCGATAACCAGAGCATCACCGCCGCTTCGCAACAGCTTCTTTGCCAGAGCCAATGTCGGGGCGAAAACGATAACCTTAGCGCCGAACTCCTTGATCGCCTCAACGCTCCCCTTGGGCGGGATACCCCCGGCGAGCACAACGTGCGTAACACTATGTTTTTTGCAGACCGCGATCAGATCGAACAATTGCGGATGCATCGTGATCAGGTTCACACCAAACGGCTTACCCGTCATCGCCTTTGTTGCTGCGATTTCCGTGTCCAGAAGATCAGGCGTCATAGCTCCGCAGGCAATGACACCAAAGCCGCCGGCATTGCTGATGGCGGAGACAAGGTTGCGCTCGCTCACCCAGCTCATCGCGCCGCAAAGAATTGCGTATTCGCTGCCAAGGAAGTCCGTACCGCGCTGCATCAGCGCCTTCGTTTTGGTAAAATCTGTCATTCATCGCGCTTAGATGCCACTTTGTCTTGCGGCAAGGTGCCACTGTCACTTTGCTGCCATCTAAGACTGCCAGACGGCTCAGATAATAAAAGCAAGCAGCGCTGGAACCCTAATGGGCCTTAATCGGTTTTAACGATGATAGTGACAGAACTTAATTGCTTTGACCGATTAATGTTTCGGCATAGAACACTGCAATCAGAAATAGATGGAGAAGATGCGTTATGGATATGAAAACTGGTGAAATGAGCGGCGGATGCCCGTTTACAGGAGCAGATAGCGCACGCAGCCTGCTGGGCCGGACCAACAAGGATTGGTGGCCTGATGCATTGCAACTGGAAATTCTGGCGCAAGGCGGAAAATCGGCAGACCCGATGGGCGAAGATTTCGATTACGCAGAAGCCTTCAATGCGCTCGACTACAATGCATTGAAAGCTGACCTGACGGCGCTGATGACTGACGACCAGCCATGGTGGCCGGCCGATTATGGCCATTACGGCCCGTTTTTCATTCGTATGGCATGGCACGCAGCCGGCACCTATCGCACGGGCGATGGCCGCGGCGGATCCTCCAGCGGGCAACAACGCTTCGCACCGCTGAACAGCTGGCCTGATAACGGCAATCTGGACAAGGCACGCCGCCTGCTGTGGCCCATCAAACAGAAATACGGAAAGCATATCAGCTGGGCTGATCTGTTCATCCTGACCGGTAATGTTGCCATTGAGAGCATGGGCGGCCCGGTATTCGGCTTTGGCGGCGGACGCGCGGATGTGTTCGAGCCAGAGACAGTCTATTGGGGCACTGAAGAGAAATGGGTCGATGAAGGCGCCGAAACACGCATTAATCCTGACGAAGGCAAAGCCATCGACAACCCGCTGGCCGCAATCCAGATGGGCCTGATCTATGTCAATCCGGAAGGCCCGGGCGGCAATCCTGACCCTCTCCTGTCGGCGCGCGATATGCGCGAAACCTTCGCCCGCATGGCGATGAATGACGAAGAAACAGTGGCATTGACCGCTGGCGGTCATGCCTTTGGTAAGGCGCACGGCGCAAAGCCGTCTGATACGTTCAGCCAGAGCCCTGAATCAGAGCATCTGCACCTGCAAGGTTTTGGCTGGCTGACTGACAAGGAAGAGATCGAGAAGGGTCACATTACCACCTCGGGCATCGAAGGTGCCTGGACACCCAACCCGACCCAGTGGGGCGGCGATTATTTCCGTCTTCTGTTCAAATATGATTACGAGCTGGTCCACAGCCCGGCGGGTGCACAGCAATGGCAGCCGGTCAACGCAGAAGAGTCCGATATGGCTCCGGATGCGCGCGATCCTTCCAAGAAGGTTCCAACGATGATGACCACCGCCGATATGGCGCTGAAAATGGACCCTGAATATCGCAAGATTTCGGAGCGCTTCCGTGATGATCAGGCGGCACTGGATGACGCATTCGCACGGGCTTGGTTTAAGCTGTGTCACCGCGACATGGGGCCGAAGGCGCGCTATCTCGGGCCGGAAGTACCGGAAGAAACGCTGATCTGGATGGACCCTGTACCAGCAGGATCGAAACCGTCTGACAGCGCGGTTTCCGATTTCAAATCGGCTATTCTGGGCAGCGGACTGACCGTCAGCGAATTGGTTAAGGCCGCATGGGCTTCGGCATCGACATACCGCAACTCGGATCACCGGGGTGGCAGCGACGGCGCACGTGTCCGTCTTGCCCCGCAGAAGGACTGGGCCGCCAATGATCCGGCTGAACTTTCCAAGGTACTGGGCAAGATTGACGAATTGCGCGGTGACCTTTCCATGGCTGACGCTATCGTGGCAGCAGGTAATGCCGCTGTAGAGAAAGCCGCGAAGGATGCGGGCTTTGACGTCAGCGTTCCGTTCACTGGCGGACGCGGCGATGCAGGAGACGAGCACACCGATGCAGAAAGCTTCGAGCCGCTTGAACCATTTGCAGACGGCTTCAGGAACTATCTGAAGACGAAAGCGACTGTGAAAACAGAAGATATGCTGGTCGATAAGGCGCACTTGTTGGGTCTCTCAATGCCGGAAATGACGGCATTGGTCGGCGGAATGCGCGCATTGGGAGCTGTCGCCGGAAATACCGGGCACGGCGTTCTGACTGACCGGGCGGGTCAGCTGACCAATGATTTCTTCGTCAATCTGCTCGATATGGGCACAGCATGGTCTGTCGTCGATGACAGCCAAGACGAAGAATATGTTGGCAAGGACCGGGCAAGCGGCGCTGAGAAGTGGCGCGCAACGCGTACCGATCTGGTCTTCGGCTCCAATTCGCAACTGCGCGCAGTTTCCGAAGTCTATGCAGAAAACGGCAACGAGCAGAAATTTGTGAATGACTTCACTGCCGCATGGGCAAAGGTCATGAACAACGGACTGTTCGGCATCGCCTGACAATCGGGCTAAAGGCCAAAAGTACAAAACCTCCCCGCGGAAATGTTCGCGGGGAGGTTTTTTGTCTGAAAAATACATCGACTCGCAGTCGAGCCGTTTATTCCGCGCGATTGCCGTGGAAGCCAAATGATGGCTGCGCCGTTGAACCTTCACGCAGCAGGGACGGCTCTGCAATTTGAAGGAGAACAATTATGAAGACGCTTACCACACTGATCGTAGCTGGCGGAATGATGGCCGCGAGTATCGGCACCGCTTCGGCGCATACCCCTCTTCCTGAAGAGCGCATGGCCCGCGCTGAAGTAAACCAGATCCTTAGCCAGCCAATCGCAGGCGTGGCGAATGACCGTTGGTTTGATTACCGCAGCAATATTGGCGAGGCGAAGAAAGAACTGCAATCTGACCTGAAGCGCGCAACCGATCTCGAAGATCGCCGCGATGCATGGGAAGAATATGCGACAGAGCTGGCCGACGAGCGTGAAGATTATGTCAAGGAAATGGCCGAGCGCGGTTACCGCGATGGCCGCGTGACAATTGGCGGCTAGTCCTCAGCATCAGCAATATTCAAAAAGGGGCCGGATACTTTCGGCCCCTTTTTATATTGGGTCAGAACCAGCCTTCGTCCTTTAATTGGGTCACATTGGCGCGGCTGACGGGCGCTTCCAAACCGCCCGCCAGAATCAGGCGAACATTACGCCCCTCGCGCCTCACATCTTCAACAGCCCCGCGGGCCACCCACCAGCTGCGATGGACCTGCTTCCCTTCAAGCCCGTCAAGCTCCGGAATGGCATCGCGCATCCGCATCAGAATCAGATCCGAACCGAGCGCTGTATGCGCGCGCACATAGTGATCTTCCATTTCCAGCGCGAGCAGATCAGTGCCCAACTCGGCAGGCAACCTGTCCATAAAGCGGCTGCTGGCGAGCGGCGCGGCCGTTTCAGTGGCGTGTTCAGCCACGGGTTCTGCCAAGGGTGCAGGCGCAGATTTTTCGGCTGCTCGCACATCGTCCGGTGCAGCCGCCGTCTTAGTTGCGGGGATAAGATTGAAAAACAGGGTAATCACCGCCCCGATAATCAGGACCGAGAAATAATGCGCAAGAGCTGTCTCCAAGCTAGGCACAGGCACATCGCCTGGTAGAAAATTCACCAACCAGACCACTACCGACATTGGCACCGTGGCAATGACCACGGTCCCCACCCATAAGAACCATTCAGGCAGGTCGAGCCGAGGCCCCAGCCGGATAATCAGATAGCCCAACGGTTGGTAGAAACAATATCCGGCAAAACCCAGAGCCACCCAATACGCAAGCCGCGATGCAAGCGGCATATATCCGGTGCCCAAAGGGGCTAACAAAGCAAGCACAGTGCAAATGGCCGTAATGACCGACGCGTCAATAATCAGTTTCCGGGCGAATCTGGCGCCTCTGCTTGCTGACGGGCTGATATCGCGATTATGCGGCTCGGTCTCGTTCATAGGCGTAAACCTAGCGCCCATTCACGCTTCGTGAAATGGCAAACAGCCGAATATCGCCACCTTTGACGAAGGATGCGCACAGTTCACGCAGCCGCGATTGCCCGCAAACGGGAGTTCGACATCAATGGCTCAGACGAACCGCTACAAAGGAAACGAGACCCGCCATGAGCCCGAACTTTCTGACACCTGCCAAAGCCCGCCCCCTCGCTTTCGGGAAAGGAATGGACATTGGCCCGGTTGCGCGCACTCTGGTAAGCATCGCGTGCTTCACCATGACCTTTTTCTGCGCAATCGCCTTGGGTCGGGCCGCAATGGGCCTGGTCGAAAACCTGCATCACTTTAATAAGCTGCCGGTTCTTATTCATGTCGCAACAGTGCTACCCGCAGTGCCGCTGGGCGGCTATCTGCTACTCGCCCCCAAGGGGACTAAGCTGCACAAACGTCTCGGTAAATTGTGGCTGGTGCTAATGCTGATCACGGCCACCAGCGCAATCTTTATCCAATCGAGCGGCGGTTTCAGCGTAATTCATATCTTTGTGCCCATCACTTTCCACGCAGCATGGAAAGTGATCGCCACAGCGCGCAAAGGCGATATTGCCGCCCATAAGAAACATTTGGTTATCACCTATCTGACCGCTCTTATGATCCCCGGCATTGTCGCTTTCGCGATCCCGGGCCGGCTGATGAACGTCATGCTGCTGGGATAAGGAACAACAGTCTCAGTCGTATTTGATGACAACCTTGCCTGCTGCATCCACCGCGGTGCGGCGGGCATCATCGATTGAGGGGCCGCTCGCCAAGGCAACCCCCATTCGCCGGTACGGGCGTGAAGTGGGCTTGCTGAAAATACGGATATCTGCGCCGCCCGCCATGGCATCGTTTAATCCCGAATAGCCCAGACTGTCGCTCTCGCGATCTGCCAGGATTACCGCTGATGCGGAAGGACGCGCTCTGATCTGTGCCGGTATTGGCAGACCCATAATTGCGCGGGCGTGGAGATCGAATTCGGTAAGGTTCTGGCTAATTGCTGTGACCATTCCCGTATCATGCGGACGCGGGGATAATTCGGAAAAGATCACTTCGTCCCCCTTCACGAAGAACTCCACACCGAACAAGCCGTAACCCAGCCCTTCTCCGGCGAGGTCGTCCACCACTTTGCGGGCCATGTCCTGCGCCGCCGCAATGGCCGCATCAGACATTTCTGCCGGTTGCCAGCTTTCCTGATAATCACCGCGTTCTTGCCTGTGTCCGATTGGCGGGCAAAAACTGATACCCGCCTTGTGACGGACCGTAAGCAGCGTAATCTCGTAATCGAAATCGACGAATTGTTCGACGATAACGCGTTGCCTGTCTCCGCGCATATTCGCGGCAGCATAATTCCACGCCGCTTCCAGTTCACTCGCCGTGCGAACCGTGCTTTGCCCCTTACCGGAAGATGACATTACCGGCTTGATTACGCACGGCAGACCAGTGAACTCGGCCCCGGCACGAACTTCATCGAGGCTTTCAGCATATTGATAGCGTGAAGTCGTAAGCCCAAGTTCCTGAGCGGCTACATCGCGGATCGCATCGCGGTTCATCGTTAGCTGCGTGGCGCGGGCGGAAGGTACGATCGTGACGCCTTCTGCCTCCAGCTCCGCCAGAATTTCCGTCCTGATTGCTTCAATCTCCGGCACGACGAAATCGGGCCTATGCTTTGCTACGACCGCTCTCAACGCTTCACCATCAAGCATGGAAAAGGTTTCGCTTTCGTCCGCCAGTTGCATCGCAGGCGCATTGTCATACGCATCGCAGGCGATCACATATGCGCCGAGCCGTTTGGCCGAAATAACGAATTCGCGGCCCAATTCCCCCGAGCCCAAAAGCAAGATTGTCGCGGTAAATGCCATTATTGCTGCCCTAACTGATTTCAGTCAGCCACGTTTGCCATAGGCGCG
>JAHDBR010000051.1:8095-16388 GCA_020630295.1 Sphingomonadaceae bacterium | reverse complement strand
TCGGTAAGCTCTATTTGGCAGGACAGGCGGCTATGGCGTTCCACTGCGTAGGCGAGATCGAGCATATCTTCTTCTTCCTCACTCGCCTCGGGAAGTTTGCCGAACCAGTCCGGATCTACGATCACATGGCACGTGGAACAGGCCATTTGCCCTTCGCAAGTCCCCTCCAGCGGCAAGCCCGCAGCCTGCCCGGCGGACAATAGCGACTGGCCCGGCTCGCTGTCCGTTTCGACCGTCTCGCCGCCGGATTTTAGGAATCGCAGTTTTACCATTACAGCCCCTGCTCTTTTGCAGCATGAAGTATCGCGCCGATCCCGCTCTCCAACTCGTCCAGACTCGTATAGCGACCGAAGCCGATACGGATGGAGCTTTTGGCCTGCTCTGCGGTCAGACCCAGTGCGGCGAGAACGTGGCTCGGCTTGCCAGACCCGCTGGCGCAGGCCGACCCTGCTGAAAAGCATACATTGCGCGCGTCCGACATCAAACGCGCAACATCGATACCGTCTTTGCGCAGATTGAGGTTGCCGAAATAACGCGCCTGAGCGCTGCCATTGATTTCCCAGCCATCAAACATTTCGCGCGCGCGGTTCCATAAAGCTGTGACATGGTCGGCATCTTCGGCCATCCGCTCCTGCGCGACTTTTGCCGCCGCGCCAAAGCCGGCGCATAGTGCCGGGCTGAGCGTTCCGGCGCGTACGCCTTGTTCCTGGCCGCCGCCTGTCTGGACCGTGTCAAGTTCAACGCCGTCCCGCACCCATAAGGCACCGATGCCCTTCGGCCCGTGCATCTTGTGCCCGGCAACCGCAATCAGATCGGCAGAGGCCACCTCCATCTTGCCGGCAGCTTGCACCGCATCACACAGAAACAAAGCTCCGGCCTGTTTGGCTTTACGCGCGATTTCGATTGCCGGCTGGATCGTCCCAATCTCGTTATTCACCTGCATCACCGCGACCATCCGTGTTGATTTCGGGAAGTGATCCGGAAGATCAACGATCCCATCAGCATCAACCGCAATTTCCTCGGCCGGGCAGTCCAAAGACCGCACCGTATCGGCCACCGCGAGATGTTCGATTGCGGAATAAGCGATGCGGCTCTCGCGTGCGCTGCGCTGCGTACCGCGGATAGCCAGATTGAGCGCTTCCGTTGCACCGCCCGTAAAAATGACCTTCCCGCCCGGGGGCAATAATGCCGCCACCCGGTCGCGCGCCAGTTCGATAGCCGCCGCTGCCTGCCTGCCGAGCCGGTGGGGACTGTGCGGATTACCGAAGCCGCTGCCATCCGGCCCGTCCAGCCAGCGCAACATCGCATCGCGGGCTTCGGGTGCAAGCGGCGTAGTTGCTTGGTAATCGAAATAAATCATGTGAGACTTACCCACGCATCTGCAAAGCGTTCCAGATCCTCTGGCGCGGTGTTCCACCCGATGCTGACGCGAATGGTGCGCGCCGCAGTATCATCATCGACACCGAACGCGTCCAGAACGCGGCTTTTCTTGAGTGTGCCGGAGGAACAGGCGCTGCCAGCGGAAACGGCAAAGCCCATCGCATCAAGACGGATGAGCTGCGCCTGCGCGCTGAGCGATGGATGGGTCAGCGCGCCGATAAAGTCGACTTGCTGATCAAATTTCAAAAGCGCCTGATCAAACTGCGCGTAAAACGCCTCACGCTGCGCAGGTGAAGTGAGCCATTCGCCCTCCTCCAGCGCCGCAGCGAAGCCCAATATTGCGGGCAAATTTTCCGTTCCGCGCCGATAGCCGCGCTCATGTCCGCCGCCGGGACGCAGCAACTTATAGTCACGAACCAGCAATGCTCCCACGCCGATAGGACCGCCGCATTTATGCGCCGAGACTATCGCCATATCCGTGTCCGGTAGCTGCAACTTGCCGGCGCTTTGCGAGCAATCGCTAAGCATCACGGAATCGAAATTGGACAGGATGGTACGCCCGCCGGAAACCGGCAGCTGCGCACCGGTTTCGGAGTTGACGTGTTGCAAACACATTAGCGTGCGCCAATCCCGCTCCTCCGGGGCCGTCCCGATGGCGCCAGCCGCTTCATAAATCGCGCCACGCGAAACTTGCCCGTCGCTTTCAACCGGCATGACAGCATCGAAGGTGTTTAGTCCGCCAAGAAACACCGCATCATGCTCCACCGCGCTGGTCACACGGCGATCCGCATGGGCGCCGTGTATCGCAATGGCAGCCGCTTCGCTCGCGCCGCTAGTGAAGATAATCTCTCCATCCCAGCCAAGAGATTTCTTGATCCGGTCCCGCGCATCTTCAAGCGCCTGCTTGGCCTTGCGCCCCTCACCATGCGGACTGCTGGGATTGGCCCATAGACGGAACCCCTCCTGCATCGCGGCCAACGCTTGCGGACGTATCGGCGTGGTCGCTGCGTGGTCTAGATATACGCGTTCCGGAATGGCAGCCTCACCATATGGTTATCACAATTGCGAAAATCGCATCCCGCACTATATAGGCAGGGAAACACAGCGCGCCACCCGCGCGTTCGCAGCATCTAACAGGTTGAATCCATGCCATCAGTAATTTTCCCCGGCCCAGAAGGCCGTCTTGAAGGCCGTTACACACCCGCCCCGCGTCCGCGCGCACCGGTAGCGATGATCCTGCATCCGCACCCGCAAGGTGGCGGCACGATGAACGAACAGATTACGCAGAAACTGTTCAAGACTTTCACAGATCGCGGCTTCGCAACGTTGCGTTTTAATTTCCGCGGCGTCGGCCGCAGCCAAGGCAGTTTCGACAATGGTATTGGAGAGCTGAGCGATGCCGCATCAGCGCTGGATTGGGTGCAATCCATCCATGCAGAGGCTCAGACGACATGGGTCGCGGGCGTTTCTTTCGGCGCGCTGATCGGCATGCAATTGCTCATGCGCCGCCCGGAAGTGCGCGGTTTCATCTCGATTGCTCCGCCTGCCAATATGTATGATTTCAGCTTCCTGGCTCCATGCCCTGCATCGGGAATCTTCATTCAAGGCACAGCTGATACCGTTGTACAGCCAAGCGCCGTGCAGAAGCTGGTCGATAAATTGCGCACGCAGAAACACATTACGATCCACCATGAAGAGATCCCGCGCGCCAATCACTTCTTCGAGAACGAGCAGAAAGAACTGATGGCATCGGTCGATAACTATCTCGATTTCCGGTTGGACCCCGCCTGTCCGATCAAATGATTGGCAAATTCTCGCTTTAGTTACTAAAATATAACGATTATTTGATGGGTGGCGAATTGCCACGCGATGATCCTTGTTTTTCGAATGTTATGATGTATCATTAACTCGGGACTCAGCTACTGGCTGGGAAAAGAGGAGAAGAACCATGGCTTATTTGGAAGCCCAACAACAAACCAACCGCACCGCAGCGGTTGTCGGCGTGGTCGCAATTCATGCCGCTATGGGATATGTTTTGGTCAGCGGACTGGCGACAACAGTCGTCGAAACCTTCATGCCCCCCAACCCAGAAGGCACAAATGTGGAGATCGAACTTCCGCCGCCTCCCCCGCCGCCAGAGACAAAGCCGGATCCGATTGATAAGCCGGCACCTGCTCCTGATACGAATATTTTCACACCAGAGCCGATCATCGACATTATTGATATCTCCCCCTCTGTTAGCACAACCGATATGCTGGACGATGTGAATACCGATATTGTCATCACGCCAGGCAGAGGGCCAATCGACAGTCCGGGCACCGAACGCATAATCGAACCGCAACCGGACCCGGCCCCGACATTCGACCCGATCAGCGCCAGCCCGCGCAACAATCCGGGCGAATGGGTCACGACATCAGATTACCGGAGCAGCTGGATAAACCGCGAATATACCGGCATCGCCAGATTTAAAGTGTCCGTCGGCACCAATGGGCGCGCGCAGAATTGCGAAATACTTTCCTCAACCGGCCACAGCGCTCTGGATCAGGCAACGTGCAAGCTGATCAAACAGCGCGCCAGATTCAACGCGGCCAAAAATTCCAATGGTGAGAAAGTGACCGGCAGCTACACCAATTCAGTACGCTGGCAGCTGCCAGACTAACGCCGTACGCCTTACTCCCGCGGGCCGCCCTGTTCGACTTGTTCAAGCTTGTCGATCGGGGCGGTTCCTTGATCATCTGGAACCGTCCAGATGGCGACATTTGCAATGGCAATGGCTGCCAGCAGGACCATCAGCAAAACCTGCTTCAACGGCCCGCCTTTTCGCCACAGGAAAAACGCCCCACCCAGCAGCCCGAAAGCTGCCAACACCACGATCGATAGCACCACGTTCATGCCGCACGAATAGCCCCTTCCACCCGCTCGTGGAAGCCCGTATGTTGGGAACAGAATCGCTAATCAGGCGTTCTTATATTGACCCGCACAATTCGCGGCAGAATTATGAATTTCAACAAATTACGGGAGAAATGAACATGGGTATTTTTAGCTCAATCAAAAACGCTATCTTTGGTGACAAAGAAGAAGAAACCAAATCAGCAGCAGCACCGGCAGCGACCACCGCGCCAGCCGCAGCCCCCGTCTCTACAGTAGACGTCGCAGCCAAACTCGATTCCATGCCGGGCGCAGACAGTCTGAATTGGCGCACGTCGATCGTCGATCTGATGAAACTGCTGGGTATCGACTCCAGCTTTGCGAACCGCAAGGAATTGGCGGGCGAACTGGGTGACACGAATTACTCCGGTACTGCCGAAGAAAATCTGTGGCTCCATAAGAAGACAATGCAGCAGATCGCCAAAAACGGCGGTACAGTACCAGCCGAATTTCTCGACTGATCTGCAGTCGGCGGCAACTAGGACAGGCCATCTGTTTGACAGCCTGACATTGCCGCGCCAGACATTCGGAATGACACAACATTCCGACACATTTTCGATCACCCGCCGCCAAGCCCTCTACGGGATTGGGGCGGGTGTTTCTTTGGCCGTTATCCCGGGCTGCAAACAAAACACCACCGTGCTTGCCGGCACACCTGATGAAGAGTTGGAAGCGATTGCATATCGCTTGCTCGCCCATGAACCCGAGCGCGCGACAGGCCTTGGAGTGGATACCGGGAACTATGCTGCCCTGCGCGGCAAGTTGGAAGACCAGTCTCAAGCGGGTCAGGACGCCTATGCACAGACTCTACGTGAAGATTTGGAAACCATTCGCGGCCTTGATATGTCGGATTTCGATTCCGACACGCGAACGAATTTTGAAGTTGTCGAAAGCGCCTATGCCAATGCGCTGGACGGCTTTGCCCTGCCCTATGGCGATGTTGCCGTGGGAAGCTGGCGCAACGCACCTTACGTCGTCATCCAGAATGTAGGGTCCTATCTTGATCTGCCGCGCTTTATGGATTCGACCCATCCAATGCGTGATGAAAACGATGCGGCCGCCTACATCTCCCGCTTGGAACAGGTACCTTCCGTCCTGGATGGCGAGCTGGAACGGATGAAAGCCGCGACAGATATGGGCGTTATCCCGCCCGACTTCCTGCTCGCCAAGGCGGTAGCCCAAATGGAAGCCACCTTGACCGACGCAGCAGAGGGCGGTTCGCTGGCGAGCCCGCTGGAAAACGCAGAACTGGCAGCCGCACAAAGCGTGTCGGGCAAAGCGAAAGAGATCATTACGGGGCAAATTGTACCGGCTCTGCAGGCGCAATTGGCCGAATTGAAGCGCCAACAAAACAGCGCAACAAGCGATCCGGGAATGTCAGCCCGCCCGAAAGGTGACGAATGGTATGCATGGGCTTTGCGGGCCAGTACCACCACCCCTCTCACCCCTGACGAGGTTCACGAGCAAGGTCTGGAAGAACTGGAATCGCTGCACGCGCGGATGGATCCGATCCTGAAAGACATCGGCTATACAGACGGGTCCGTCGGAGAGCGGATGCAGTCACTCAGCCAAGACCCGCGCTACAAATTTGCAGAAGGCGATCCGGGCCGTAAAGAAATTATGGATTTCATTCAGGACCGTATCGGCTGGATCAAATCGCAAATGCCGCGCGCATTTAACACATTGGTGGATCCTAATCTGGAGGTGAAGCGCTTGCCTCTGGCAGAGGAGCCGGGCGCACCGGGCGCGTATGGCGGTGCGGGCAGTAAGGACGGGACCATACCGGGCCGTATGTGGATTAACCTGCGCACCACCGATCTGCACCGCAAATATGATCTGGCAGACCTGACATATCACGAGACAATTCCCGGCCATGTGTGGGAGGGAGAATATTCCAACCGCCTGCCGCTGATCCGATCGATCCTCGCCTTCAACGCATTTTCCGAAGGGTGGGCATTGTACGGCGAACAGATGGCGGACGAACTTGGCGCCTATGATGATTTCACCGTGGGCCGTCTTGGCTATCTGCAAAGCCTGGCCTTCCGTGCCTGCCGTATGGTGGTCGACACCGGATTGCACCACAAACGCTGGAGCCGCGACCAAGCCGTAAACTTCTTCGTCGAACGTAACGGTTCAAAACGGCAGGAAGTGGAGAGCGAAGTTGACCGGTACTGCAGCTGGCCGGGTCAAGCGTGCGGTTATAAAGTCGGGCATAGTGAAATTGTCCGCCAGCGAAGCATGGCCGAACAAAAGCTGGGCAAAGCGTATGACTTTAAAGCCTTTAACGATGCGGTTATCTTGGGCGGAAATGCTCCGCTTGATGTGCTGGCTAAGAATGTTGAACGCTATATTTCTGCAAGTTCTTAATAGCTGAATATTTTACGTAAATTAGCCTTTCTTTTTCGTGCTCTAAACATATACTCCTGACCTAATGGATTTACGGTTGGGACAAAATATGCTCACGCGCTTCGCTCTGCTCGCCATTCTTGCTGCGGTATTTTTCCCTGAAATGGCGCAGGCAAAATGGCGCGAGGCACAGAGCGACAATTTTGTCATTTACGCGGAAGATTCGGAAAAGGATTTGCGGCGCTTTGCGCAGATGTTGGAAAGCTACCACTCTGCAATGGAGTATGTCACCAACCGCTCGGTGCCAAAGCCCAGCCCGTCTAACCGATTGACGATCTTTGTGGTCGGAAGCCAGAGAGACCTGCGCAAACTGCATGGCAGCAATAGCCGGTATATTGGCGGTTTCTACTTGCCGCGGGCTGGCGGATCACGCGCCTTTGTTCAGGATATCAAAGTCACCAACGGTGATCCGACTGGCTCGATGATTATCTTGCTGCATGAATATGCCCATCACTTTCTAATTTCCAGCAGCCGCTTTTCGATGCCGCGCTGGATGGGTGAAGGTGCCGCCGAGTTTTTTGCCTCGGCCAAATTTCGCAAAGACGGTACTGTACAGATCGGGCGCCCCGCAAATCACCGCGCAGGGGAACTCGCTATGGCAGAAGAGGTGCCGGTCCAAGCCTTGTTTGACCAGGAACTTTATGCAGAAACGCGGGGCAATCGGTATGACGCATTCTATGGCCGCAGTTGGCTGCTATATCATTATCTGACATTCAACGAAGAACGCCAAGGTCAGCTTATGGCCTATTGGAAGGATGTGGTACGGGGCGACACATCCATCGACGCCGCAAGAAAGAACTTTGGTGATTTGGACCAGCTTGAGAGCGAGCTGGATAAATATCTCAAGTCTAAGAGAATGCTGACCTTCGCTCTTGGTCCGGACAAACTTTCGCCCAGCGCGGTCACAGTCCGCGAAGTCAGCAAGGGCGAAGGCGAGATGCTGCCGCTGAGAATGGAATCGCAGCGGGGCGTCACCAGAGAGCAAGCAGAAGAATTGTTGATAGATGTTCGCAAGGTTGCGGCTGATTTTCCAAATGATCCTGCCGTCCTCGCAGTATTGGCCGAAGCTGAGCACGATGCCGGAAATTACGATCTGTCCGTCGCGGCAGCAGACAGGGCAATCGCGCTCAACCCGAACACGGTCGATGCCTATGTTCAAAAAGGCTTCGCAATGTTCCGGCTGGCCGAAGACGCTGACGATCAGGATGCGGCTTACAGCGCTGCAATGAAGCCATTCGGCGCTCTGAATAAACTGGAGAACGACCACCCGCTTCCGCTGATGTATCTGTACCGCAGCTATATCGAACGCGGGAAAGAACCGTCGGAAAACGCCAAGAAGGCAATCGAGCGTGCGGCGCAGCTGGCCCCTTTCGACCATTCGCTCTGGATGACTGTAGGCATGATGCAGGCAAGCGAAGGCAGCATCGACCTCGCTAAGCGCAGCCTGCTGCCTGTCGCGAACAACCCCCATGGCGGCGGCATGGTAAAATTCGCCCAGACAGTGCTTGAGGCGCTTGATAAAGCCGAGGAAGGCAAGCCATTCGATGGCAGCATGATCGTGCCGGTTTCCGAAGTTGTG
>JAHDBR010000051.1:0-7995 GCA_020630295.1 Sphingomonadaceae bacterium | reverse complement strand
GGCGATGAAAAGGGCGATGATGCAGCAGGCGCCGTTTCAGATAGCAAGTAAATCCGCGCAATAGACCAAATGACTCAATAAAAAGGCGGCGGGCCCGCAACCGGAACCGCCGCCCTGATTTTGCGGATATTGCGAATTACCGGGTCATCATACCCGTGACGATGCTGCCCAGAATACCGCCCAGCGGGTTTCCGTTTCCAGCCCCGCCCGATGCGGCCCCTGTGGCGTTTTTGGCCATATAACCAGCCGCTGCCATCGCCAGGATAGGAAGCATTTTCTTCAAGATGTTCTCGTCAATTCCGGTCAGCGCAGCGACTTCACCGGCAACGCCGCGGCTTACATCTTTGGTGCCAAAGATATTGCCGAGAATATCGTTGCCCTGCTGCGTCGGAGTCGGGCTCTGGCCAAGAACAGCGTCGAGCATATTGCCCCCGCCGCCACCCAGAATGGCGCCAGCCAGTCCGCCAAGACCGCCAGCCGCTCCGCCGCCCGATCCGGCAGCGCTGCGGCCCATTCCGGCCACGATGGCTGGCAAAAGCGCGCCCGCGCCCACTTTGGCAGTTTGCGGATCAATACCCAGCTCACCTGCCATGCTCTCGATTACGCCGCTTTGCTGCAGCATTTGTGCAAGGCTCATATTACTCTCCTAAAATACGTGGGTGACGCTTATTTCTTGCCGAACAGGCTGGATGCGAAACCGGCAATATCGTCCAGCGGATTGCCGTCACCGTCGCGGTCCAGCATTGACGCGAATTTGCCGAGCGAACCTTCGCCGCCGATCTGGTCCTTAATCTGGTTGAGCATATCGGTGCTCATGCCGGTCTTTGCAGCGGCACCTTCTACGGTATCGCCATCTTCCTGATGGGCTTCACCCAATGCAGCCACAGCTTTTGCTGCATCTTCAGGATCAATACCCAGCTTCTCCGCCATGTTCTTTACCGTCGGATTATCGGTTACCTGGCCCAAAATACTATCAAACAGTCCCATGATCATTCCTTCATTGTTTCGAGTCCCGAACATAGTGGCGCATGGCTCAGCAAAGGGAAAGCCCCCTTCCTGTCAAACAGGAAGAGGGCCCCTCTCCAACCGGTAAAATTATGTGTCTTTTCAGCGAAAAAGCCGGTCAGGCTGCTGTTGGGGCAGACTGCCGGACGCCTTCATCGACATGCGCCTCAAACTCGGCGAAATTGTCGACAAACAGGCGTACCAGTTTCTGCGCAGTCGCATCATATTCCTCGCCATCAGCCCAGGTCGAACGCGGGTCTAAAATGGCGCTATCTACTCCCGGCACAGCAACTGGCACTTCAAAGCCGAAATTCGGATCTTTGCGGAACTCGGCATTGTTCAGCGAACCATCGAGTGCCGCGTTCAGCAGCGCACGGGTCGCCTTGATCGGCATCCGGTTGCCAACGCCGTATTTGCCGCCCGTCCAGCCGGTGTTGACCAGCCAGCACGCTACGCCGCCTTTGGCGATGCGTTCTTTTAGCAAATTACCGTACACGCTGGGGTGACGAGGCATGAACGGCGCGCCGAAGCAGGTGCTGAACGTAGCTTCCGGCTCAGTCACGCCGATTTCGGTACCAGCAACCTTGGCCGTGTAACCGGACAGGAAGTGGTACATCGCCTGATCAGGTGTCAGCCGCGAAATCGGAGGCAGCACGCCAAATGCATCAGCTGTCAACATGATCACGTTCGACGGAACCGGACCCAGATTATCTGCGCTGGTATTAGGAATGGCTTCAATCGGATATGCACCGCGGGTATTTTCAGCGAGCGAGTTGTCGTCGAAATCAAGCTCGCGTGTGTTCTCGTCCATCACCACATTTTCGAGCACAGTGCCGAATTTGCGCGTGGTGGCATAGATTTCCGGCTCTGCTTCTTCAGACAGGCGGATCATCTTTGCATAGCAACCGCCTTCGAAATTGAAGACTGCGGTGTCCGACCAACCATGTTCGTCGTCACCGATCAATGTGCGGCTGGCATCAGCTGACAGAGTTGTTTTGCCCGTTCCTGACAGACCGAAGAAGACGGCTGTCTTTCCGTCCTGACCGATATTGGCAGAACAATGCATCGGCATCACGCCTTTGGTCGGCAGCAAATAATTCAAAATGCCGAACACGCTCTTCTTCATTTCGCCAGCATATTTGGTGCCGCCAATGAGGATGAGTTTCTCTTTCAGATTAACCGCAACAACAGTTTCGCTGCGCGTGCCGTGACGCGCTGGATCGGCGCGGAAGCTGGGCAGATCGATGATCGTATATTCGGGGTCAAAACCGGAGAGTTCGTCAGCTGTAGGCCGCACCAACAATGTGCGGATGAACAGATTGTGCCACGCAAGTTCGTTGATCACGCGCACGTTTACGCGGTGTTCCGGCTGCGAACCGCCAAAAAGATCAGCTACGTACAGCGTTTCTTTATCGCCAACCGCCGCGAGGAAATCCTCTTTCAATGCCGCAAAATGCTCGGGCGTCATGGAGACGTTGACCTTGCCCCACCATACGGTGTCCTCGGTTGTCTCGTCGCGCACAATATATTTATCTTTTGCCGACCGGCCTGTGTGCTGGCCGGTTTCAACAACCAGCGGACCATGCTTTGCCAGTCGGCCTTCGCCGTTAGCCAAAGCGTGCTCGACAAGTTCAGCAGTGCCGAGGTTCGGGTGGATCTGAGCCTTGGTTTCAATCCCTTGGCTGGACATAGAGGCGGCAAGAGGGGTGGTCACAAAAGTCTCCTAAACCGGCCATAATCGGGGCCGGAGCTGCGCGAAAATGCGGTGAATATCGACTCGCCTGCATACGATTGCATAGACGTTGGAAGCCGCATACTGCGCTCGCAGCGTTGCGTCAAACTTGCACCCGTGTGGACGGATACGGCAAAGCCAGTCGGGACGCGGTATTTGGAAGTGCCACGGCTGCTGCGTTGTCTCTGCGGCGCAATCGGGGTAGTTAGCTGCAAACAGTGCCAACGGAGTGGAAATGCCAGAATCAAGCGATCATGCGGCAAATAGCGGGCAGCAAGTGATTGCGCTGGTCGATGATGACCGGAATATCCTGACGACGGTGTCCATTGCCTTGCAGGCTGAAGGCTTCACTACCCGGCTTTATTCGGACGGTGAGGCCGCGTTGAAGGCTCTGCTTGAGAATCCGCCGGACCTTGCCGTCTTCGACATTAAAATGCCGCGTATGGACGGGATGGAACTGCTCCGTAGACTGCGCCAGAATTCTGCCCTGCCGGTTATATTCCTTACCAGTAAGGATGACGAGCAGGACGAAGAAGCCGGCCTGGCGCAGGGCGCAGATGACTATATTGCCAAACCCTTCAGCCTCAGATTGTTGCTGGCAAGAATCCGCGCAATTTTGCGGCGTAGTGATGCACGTGCGGGTGTGATAAACGGCCCGGAAACTTTGGTGAACGATCCGCCACAAGAAGACGTCACGCGCGGCCGGCTGACAATGGATCCGGCGCGCCATCATGTCAGTTGGGACGGAAAACCTGTTTCACTGACGGTAACAGAGTTTCTGATACTGGAAGCGCTGGCCGTGCGGCCTGGAGTGATCAAGTCGCGCAACCAGCTGATGGATGCGGCCTATCCGGACGATATTTTCGTCGATGACCGTACTGTCGACAGCCACATAAAGCGGATGCGGCGCAAGTTCCGCGCAGTTGATAAAACCTTCAACGCGATCGAGACATTATACGGCGCTGGATACAGTTTCACCGATGGCTGACTTTTCAATCGGCGAAAAACTTGAGGCGGGTGTGGATCGGCTGAGTTGGTCCAGCTGGATCTCGCTGACATCACGTATCCTTGCGGTAAACATTTTGCCGCTTGCCCTTCTGGGCGGCGGCATCTTTTATCTAGACGGGTATCGCAAGCAGTTGCTGGACGAGCGGTACAAGCTGGCCCGGATCGAGGCGCAAATCACTGCCGAGGCGCTGGCCGGTGCGACACGCGAACGGCAGGAAGCATTGCTGATTCAGATCGGAAAAGAGCAATTAATGCGCCTGCGTATGTTTGACGCAGAGGGCAATCTTTGGGCTGACAGTTTCGAACTGGACGAACCGGCTTTCAGCTTTGGCAATCCCGACGAAGCGCCATGGCAGGACGATCTTGCACGCATTATGGACCGCGGCGTTGATGCGATTGTCGGTGCCGAACCGATCCCTGATTACATCGAACCCGAGGAAGCTCGCGCTGATTCGTGGCCTGAACTGGCCCGCGCGCAGGAAGAGGGTATTTCCCAGATCCAGCTACGCGATGCGCCTGATGGCACGCCGGTAATTAATGCGGCCGCCCCGGTCGGGCTAAAGGGCTCGACCTTGCTGACAACGCGCAATGCCGTCGACATTACAGAGACTGTGCGAAGCGCGCGCTCTACCTTGGTCAGCGCCGTCATTCTCGCGCTGCTCATCTCGATTGCCTTGTCGCTGTTTCTGGCGCGCACCATTGTGTTGCCGCTGAGGTCGCTGGCAAAGGCAGCCATCCGCGTGCGTCTGGGCCGCGAACGCGAGGTCGAGGTCCCTCGCCTGCCGGACCGCAAGGACGAGATTGGCCTGCTGGCACGCGCGGTTTCCGATATGACCGACGCTCTCCGGCTTCGCATTGATGCGGTCGAGCATTTTGCCGCCGATGTCGCGCACGAAATCAAGAACCCGCTGGCCAGTTTGCGCAGTGCGGTGGAATCGCTCGCTCGAGTAGAAGACCCTGAATTACGCAAGCAGCTGACAGACATCGCATCGCATGATGTGCGCAGGCTGGACCGGCTAATCACCGAAATTTCCGATGCGAGCCGGATTGATGCCGAGCTTTCTCGCGCCAAGTTCGAACGCATTGATCTGGCTGTTCTGGCCGCCGCGATTATCGAGCGCCGCGAGTTTCGCCACGAAAACCACAGCCTGACAGTCAATATTAGCAAACCGCTGGGAGGCGTACCGGTACACGGCGTGCCAGTGCGGCTGGAGCGGGTCATTGAGAACCTGCTCGATAATGCAGTTTCATTCTCTCCGCCCGACGGCCAGATCGATGTATTGATTACCGCGAATGAGGAATGCGTCGCCCTGTCCGTAAGCGATCAGGGCCCGGGCATTCCGGTGGATGCCAGAGAAAAGGTGTTTTCCCGTTTCCATTCGGTCAGGCCTGATGCCGAAGCGTTTGGCGACCATAGCGGCCTCGGCCTCGCCATCGCCCGTACAATTGTGAATGCGCACGATGGCACGCTAACCGCGCATGACCGCGATGACGGAGCCAGCGGTGCGTGTCTGGTAATGAAACTGCCGCATCCCCCGCGCGAGCTGTCGTGAACGAATTGATCCGGCAAGCAACCGCCGTGTCGATAGGCGGACAGGCCGTACTTTTTGAAGGCCCTCCGGGATGCGGGAAATCATCTCTCGCATTGGCTCTGATCGATCGCGGCGCCGTGTTAATCGGAGACGATGCCGTAACACTGACTGAAGAAGCGGGACGGATCATCGCCTCTCCGCCGCCAAATACCGGCGGATTGCTGGAACTGCGCAATATCGCAATCGTCACTCTGCCGGCGACATCCGCGCCAGTCGCATTGATTATTCAGCTTACCCCTGATGCCCCGCGATATATCGAGAAAGCTGATGGTGTTCAGCTGGGCAATATCGCAATCCCGCAAATTCAGATATCGCTTGGCACACCGGCAGATGCGGTCCGTGTCGAATATGCACTTCGTGTCCACGGTTTGGACGGTTCCGCAGAAAAGCCAGCTTAGCCCTTTTCAGCTTTTACAAATGGGCGCACACCGCACCTCCTTATGACTGACGATTCGCCATCCCCAAGCGCCAACTCAACCAGTGCGACAAAGCAGCATATCCTGCTTGTCACTGGCCTGTCCGGTGCAGGAAAGACCACAGCGTTGAGAGTGCTGGAAGATCTGGGCTGGGAAGCTATCGACAATTTTCCGATCCGTATGCTGGACAGGTTGATTGGCAAACCTGGATCCGCAGGCCCGGCCGCACCGCTTGCCATCGGATTTGACTCGAGGACACGCGGCTTCGTGCCGCACGAAATCATGCAATCGGTCAAAGAACTGACTCGCCGCGATGATCTGAACGTCACCACGCTATATCTTGACTGTTCTACCGGAGAGCTGGAGCGCCGGTATAACGAAACGCGCCGCCGCCACCCGATGGCCAGCGGACGCCCTGTGCGCGTGGGTGTGCAGGCTGAACGTGAATTGCTGGAGCCATTGCGCCGCTGGGCGGATGCGGTCATCGACACAACGGAATTCGCCAGCAACCAGTTGCAGCAATCCATTCGTGAACAATTTTCCGGCATCAGCGCCAATGCCATGTCGATCATCATTTCCAGTTTCGGATTTGCGCGAGGTACCCCGCCTTTGGCCGATCTGGTGTTTGATATGCGGTTCCTCGACAATCCGCACTGGGTCGAAGATTTGCGCGAGCAGACCGGGCTGGATGCGCCGGTAGGCGAACATATCCGGCAAGACCCGGCATTTGACACCGCCTTTGGCCAGATCCGCGATCTGTTGCTGACTTTGCTCCCCCGATATGAGGCGCAGGGCAAGTCATACGTAAACATAGCATTTGGCTGCACAGGCGGGCGGCACCGGTCTGTTTTCACAGCAGACCGGATGGCAAAATCGCTTGAGGATGAAGGATTTTCACCCACAATCATCCACCGTAATCTGACATCGCGCGCCGCGGATCAGATTGAAGGTCCGCAAGGATGATCCGCCGGATGTTACATTCGCCCCTTGCGCACGCCGCAGATTCGGGACACATGGCGCGGCCATGATCGGACTGATCCTTGTTACTCACGGCAATCTTGCCGATGAATTCGTGAACGCGATGGAGCACGTCGTTGGCCCGCAAGAAGCGGTGGCAACAGTCTGTATCGGTCCGCATGACGATATGGAAAGACGCCGCGCGGAAATAGCCGAAGCCATAAGCCGCGTGGATAGCGGATCGGGCGCGATCATCCTGACCGATCTGTTTGGCGGCACACCTTCCAATCTGGCGATATCCCTACTCGAAACAGGTCGGGTGGAAGTGATTGCCGGAATTAATCTTCCCATGCTGATACGATTGGCGGGCGCGCGCAAAAAAAATGACGTGCTAACCACCGCGATGGCGGCCCGCGATGCCGGCAAAAATTACATCACTATCGCTTCTGAGTTTCTGGGTCAGGAAGCCAAAGCATCGTGACTGAGCATCGCCGCGAAATCACCATCGTGAACCAGCGCGGATTGCACGCTCGGGCCAGCGCGAAGTTTGTTGGCGCAGTGGCAGCACTCGATAGCGGCATAGATGTGAAGATCGCCAAGGATGGCAATTCTGCTGCCGGCGGATCGATTCTGGGCCTGATGATGCTGGGTGCGGCGAAAGGCGATACGATTGAGCTGATCGTTGCGGGCGACGGGTCCGAAACCGCATTTGCCGATCTTGCCGCGATGATCGAAGACGGTTTCGGCGAAGAATAATGCCCGATGCTGCGCGTGCACCTGAACGGCGCGAAATTACCGGTTTTTCCAACCCGACCGTAAAATATCTGCGCAGCCTGCGCGAGAAAAAGCACCGCAAGCGCGAAGGCAAGTTTCTGGCCGAAGGCTTGCGCCTGCTGACCGATGCACGCGAATGCGGCAAGCTGCCCGAAACACTTGTGATGGCGAACAAGCGCGATGCGCATCCCCTGCTGTCCGAGCTGGAGAATGCGGTATCCGCAAATGGCGGCGAAATCATCGAAACCACAGCCGACATTCTGACCAAGATCACCGGTAAGGAAAATCCGCAGGCCGTCGCGGGCGTATTTGCGGAATTCGACACGTCGCTAGCCGCGATTGACCGCGATCACGGCGATATCTGGATGGTCGCACAGGCGCTGCGCGATCCCGGCAATTTGGGAACGATGCTGCGCACTTGCGACGCCGTGGGTGCGGGCGGATTGATCCTGATCGATGATTGCGCCGACCCATTCAGCGTAGAGGCCGTGCGCGCCAGCATGGGCGCAGT
>JAHDBR010000050.1:4426-17126 GCA_020630295.1 Sphingomonadaceae bacterium | reverse complement strand
TTCTCTCACTCAGCATCAAACAAACCATTCTACCCCCCTCCCCGCAAATTTCTGTCGGCTTCAACTCCAACCCAGAAAAGCACTACATAACAAACACATAACCCCCATTTCCAAAGTTGACACGCTGTAACCTTTGTCACTTTCGCGCGGCCTGTGTCCCGCCAAGCCGTAACGGCTTTGACTCGCGCCGCTGCACAGCCCATTCAGGCGGCAACAAGGAGAGTGCATATGAGCAAAGAAACCCGCGAATTTGATATCGTCGTTTACGGCGCCACCGGATATACGGGCCGTCTGGTCGCGGAATATCTGTCCAATCATTATGGCAGCCGCGATGATGCGCCGACATGGGCGATGGCGGGGCGTAACCAGTCCAAGCTGGAAGATGTCCGCGATTTGATCGGCGCGCCGAAAGATACGCCGCTGATCGTGGCCGATGCTTCTGATCCCGATAGCCTGACCGATATGTGCAAGCGCACCAAGGTGGTGATTACTACCGTGGGACCATACCAGCTATACGGCAACGAGCTGGTCGAAACCTGCGCGCGCGAAGGCACCGATTATGCCGATCTGTGCGGAGAGCCGGGCTGGATGCGCGAACAGATCGACAAGAACCACGATCTGGCCAAGGCGAGCGGTGCACGCATCTGCTTCTCCAGCGGGTTTGACTCAATCCCGTTCGATCTGGGCGTATTTATGCTGCAGAAAGAAGCCAAGGCGAAGTTCGGCAAACCGGCACCGCGCGTCAAAGGGCGCGTGCGGGCAATGCAGGGAACATTCAGCGGCGGCACCGCGGCCAGCCTGACCGAGACGATGAAGGCAATCGCCAAGAACCCCAAGCTCATCCCTATCCTGCAAAGCCCGTTTGGCCTCACCCCCGGCTTCGAAGGTCCGGATCAGCCGATGGGTCTGGTCCCGCAATATGATGCCGATCTGGGCAAATGGGCCGCGCCGTTCATCATGGCGACGATCAACACCAAGAATGTCCACCGGACCAATTTCCTGCTCGGCCATCCTTATGGTGAAGATTTCAAATATGACGAGATGATGCTGACCAGTGCCGGCGAAATTGGCGAAAAAGCCGCCAAGGCTGCGGCAGAAATGCTCAAAAACCCGTTCGGTGCAAAGCCGCCCAAGCCGGGCGAAGGTCCGTCAGCGGAAGAACGTGAGAACGGTTTTTACGATGTGCTGTTCGTGGGCGAAATGCCGGACGGCGAAACCATCCATTACGGTGTGAAGGGCAAGTATGATCCGGGCTATGGTTCGACCAGCCGGATGATCGCCGAAACCGGCATTGCGCTACTGTCCAGCGACGCAGGAGGCGGCATCGGCACGCCGGGATCTTTCCTGGGCGAGGACCTGGTGACGCGTCTGGAAGACAACGCCGAAATCAGCTTCGCACTCGAAAGCTAAGCGTTCCGATAATGGCCGGCGGTGCGGGCCAGCTTAGAAGCTGGTCCGCACGCTGACTTTGAAGTTACGGCCTGCCAAGGGGACGAAATCCTTGGTAAAGCTGGCGTGCCTGCGGCCGGTTTGATCGAAGATATTGTCCACCTGAAACAGGACTGTGACATTATCTTCACCTGACAGAGGCCGCCAAGCCAGTGACGCATTCACGAAAGTGAAGCCTTCCGTGGCGGTTTCAAAAGCCGATACGCGGTTCTGGTCATCAAACCATTGCACTTCGGCGCGCACGTCAAACTGTTCGGTTTGCGCCTCCAGCGCGCCCATCAAGCTGAGCGGCGGAATTCGCGGCAATGGCGAACCATCATCCAGCGTCGCACGGATGTAATCACCACGCAGATCAGCGATCAGTGAAAACGGTCCGCTATCGATCAGCGGCACGTTCAACTCGCCTTCAACCCCGAAATAATCGACATCGCCTTGCAGATATTGGAACACGGGAAGATCGTCTTCCTCCAGTCCGGTACCGGTGAGATAGATGAAATCATCAAACCAGTTCTGGTAGACAGAGACATTGACGCTGGCCAAGCCAATGCGGCCGCGCAGATACGCCTCTACGCCTACCGCGCTTTCCGTAGTCAGATTGATATCGCCGATCTCGAAAGCCTGTGTCGCGATGTGCGGACCGTTGGAGAACAGTTCCTCAGCGCTGGGTGCACGTTCCACACGCGATGCGGATACACCAAAGCGCAGACCCTGTTCCGTTTCGTGCGCCAGAGAGATCGCCCCGGAAAATGCGTCAAAATTGCGCTCTACGCCCAGCGGGCTCGATTCCACATCGGTACGCTCAAACCTCGCCGCGCCTTCCAGCTGCAGCGCGCCCAGACCGACTTCCTGCAGACCGAAGATCGCAAATTGGTCCGTCCGGTTGGGCGCAACATATGCCTCGGCGCCTTCTGCAAAGAAATCGCGGAAGTAATATTGCACGCCCAACGAACCCTGCCATGTACCGCGGCGGTTCTGCACCAGCTCGGCGCGCGCTTCGAGGCCGTTCACATCGAACACGGTGCCGACTTCGTCACCTTCGAATTCGGTATGGGTATAATCGCTGAAACCGACGCGGGTACGCAGTTCGGAGAACAGGCCATCGCCCAGTGCCAGCTTGCCGCGCATATCCGCCCGGACCTGACGCAGATCGATCGTGACGATTTCTTCGCCTTCCTCTTCCTCGCCGCCTTCTTCTTCACCCTCACCATGGTGATGGCCGGCGCCGGGGCGTCCGGGAACACCATAGACCGTGTCATAAATGCCGACTGCAAAGCCCAGATTGCTCTCGCCTGCAAAGAACGCAAAGCCTGCGTCCGCGCTCCATGTTTCCGTGGCGCTGTTTGGCAAGATACCGCTTTGCTCCGCGGCTTCGCGCAGTTCTTCGGCCTCCTCGAATTCGCCCTCGGCCTGCTCTTCAGCGGCTTCTTCCAGAATCTCTGCGCGCAACGCAGGCGCCAGCGTGAAACCCGGTACGCTTAGATCGCCGGTCTGCCGGTAAGATCCGTTGGCGTGAAACACAAACGAACTGCCCAGCGGGAAATCCACCGAAGCGCCGCCTTCATACAAGTCAGCAGCCGTGTTGAAGGAACCGATTGCATCTATATGCACCGGCTCTGTCATTTTGCGGCGCGGGATACGTTTGTCGATCACGTTGACCGCCCCGCCGATTGCCTGGCTGCCATAGAGCATTACCGCCGGTCCGCGGAGGACTTCGATACTTTGCGCGGTCAGCGGATCAATGCTCACCGCATGGTCGGCGGAGGTGTTGGACACGTCAATTGCGCCGATACCATCAACCAGTACCCGCACCCGTTCACCGGCAAAGCCGCGCAGCACAGGGCGTGATGCGCCGGGCGAGAAGCTGGTCGCAGAAACACCTGGAAGATCCGCAAGGATTTCGCCGATTTGACCATCCAGATTGCGTTGCAGCTCCATACCTTCAACAACCGATGTACCGGCCAGAACGTCGAGCTGTGTCACGCCTACCGCGCTGACAACAATCTCGCCCGCTTCATTCAACCGGCGATTGTGCAGGTCGTCATCAAGTGGTTCGTCTTCGGTGGTTGCTTCCTGAGCAGTGTCCTGCGCAGACAGGCTTTGCGGCGCTGCCAGCAGCAATGCAGGGGTCAGAGCCGTAGTAAGGGCCAGTGCGATACGATTTTTATGATACAACATATCGCGCCCACTATCATTCCGGAAACCGAATGCAAGCAGAAAAGTGGCCAAACGACATATATCGCGCGACCAACAGCAAACCCGCCCACAACGGGCGCGGCCAATCAGAAACGTTGAAAAGAAAATGGAGCGGGCGAGGCGATTCGAACGCCCGACCCCAACCTTGGCAAGGTTGTGCTCTACCCCTGAGCTACGCCCGCTCACTAGACGTCCCCGAAATTCGCAATGAAGTTCGGACCGGGCAGCAGTACAAGCTGCGAGTCCCGGTGGGGAAGCGGGCAGTTAGCAGTGGTTTTTGAAAGCGGCAAGCGGAAATTGACGCGTTTTCGATTGAATGTGCCGCGCGGGTGTTTCGCCCTTCACATATCGGTTAAAGCGCCCACATAGAATGCACACAAAGGCACCAAGAAGGAATACACCGTGGCGAGCATGGGACTGAATATCGAAGAACAAAAAGCTGTCGAACGGTTCAAGGCAGATGTCGTCGAACCGTCAATGACGCAGCTGGTGATTCTGGATTTCTGGGCCGAATGGTGCGGGCCATGCAAAGCGCTGACGCCAATGCTGGAAAAGGTCGCAGCGGAATATGCCGATAAGGGCGTGGTGCTGGTGAAAGTGAATGTTGATGAGGAAAAGTTCATCGCCAGCCAGTTTCAGGTCCAGTCTATCCCGACAGTCTACGCGATGTTCCAAGGCCAACCGGTTGCCGATCTGACACCGCACCGCAGCGAATCGGCGTTCAAGCAAGCGCTCGATGAAATCTTGTCCAAGATTCCCATGGATGGTGCCGGTGCGGGCGGGCAGCCGCAGCAGGATGTCGGGCAATTTATCGACATGGCCGAACAAGTCCTATCGGAAGGCGATGCAGAGCGCGCCGCCGGTGTTTTCATGCAAGTGGTGCAGATGGCGCCCGATAATATGGCGGCCCATGCCGGACTGATACGGGCACTGACCGCTGGCGGGCGCACTGAAGAGGCGCGGTCGATTGCAGACGCATTGGACGACACAGCAAAATCCGATCCCGCAATCCAGCAGGCTATGTCTGCATTGGAATTGGCAGGCACACAGGTTGACGATGGCCAGCTGGCTGCGTTGCGCAGTGCCGCTGCGGACAACCCCGGCGACATGGATGCCCAACTGGCATTTGCCGAAGCTGCCTTTGCTGCCGGCCAGCGTGACGAGTCGGCAGACAGCCTGCTTGCCATGATCGAAGCGGACCGCGCATGGAATGAAGGCGCGGCCAAGGCCAAGCTTCTGCAAATCTTCGAAGCTGTCGGTATGGAAGACCCGTGGGTCGTGTCGACTCGACGCCGTCTTTCCAGAATCCTGTTCGGTTAAACCGTTGGCCCAACGTCTTTCCATATTCCCACTAACCGGCGCGATTCTGTTCCCCGGTTTGCAAATGCCGCTGCACATCTTCGAGCCGCGTTATCGCGCTCTGGTCAGCGACGCTTTGGCACGCGACCGGCGGATTGCGATGATCCAGCCGCAACGTCCGGTCGAAGGTGCGCCCCTGTTCGAAGTCGGGTGCATCGGCCGCATCGACGAGGTCGAAGCGCTGGATGACGGACGCTATAATCTGGTGCTGGAAGGCGAAACACGTTTCCGTGTGATCCGCGAGCTGGATGTGACGACTTCATTTCGCCAGGTTGAAGGCGAGCTGATTGAAGAGCCGAAAGAAGAATATCTCAGCAGCATTGAACGTGCGAGCTTCGAACGTGAGGCCAAGCGTTTTGCAGATGCGCAGGGATACAGCGTTGACTGGAATTCTGTCACGCAGCTGGATGATATTTCGCTGATTGACGGCGTCAGCCAGATTGCGCCGTTTGACCCGGCATCAAAGCAGGCGCTGCTCGAAGCACCCGACCTGAATACGCGCTGCGAATTGCTGGTCCAGCTAATGCAGTTTTACGGCCGCCGTGACGGCGATGATGACCGCGTAACCTTGCAGTAATCTGCAGACGGCCATCGTGCGCGCGGTTCCGGTGCGTTTTCAAGATGCTCGGCCACCGGATTTCCAGACTACCTCAACAATTTTGGCAGGCATAGGGAAGGCGAGAGCCGCTCGCTTTTCGCCTGCGCGTCTCCGGCAAAGAAAACAGCTTTGGTTAAAGGTTTCTCAAGACGGACAGCCTAACGCGCTTATTCAGAGGTAAGTATGAATCCGTCACTGTTCCTTCTAATATTGATCAGCGTCGCAATGTCGGCATGTGCACAGCTCTTATTGAAGCTGGGCGTCGCCCCTGCGCGCGGTGCTGTGGCATCCGATGACACGGCCACTAGCCTGATGACCTATTTGACCTCTCCCTTGGTGATCGGCGGCTTTGCATTATACGGTCTGGGCGCAATTCTGTGGCTGTTTGTGCTCGCCAGATTACCTCTGACAGCCGCCTATCCTTTCGTCGGGATCGGATTCATACTTACGATGATGCTGGGCATCTGGACTTTGGGAGAAGTCGTTACCCCAACCCGCCTGATCGGGACTCTTCTGATCGCCTTGGGATGTGTGCTTGTTGCGCGCAGCGTTGCATGAACCAGAATTCTTTGCCGGATAAAGATCTGAAATGGTCATGGCTGGTTCTGGCACTTGCCGCACTCGCGGCCATTCGTATTGTGGGCGCGAATGTGCTGGCTTTGCCCGTTGAGAGCGATGGCAAAGCATATATTTTGATGGCCGAAGCTATGGCCGGCGGAATGCCCCCGGCAGACAATTTCGGCCAAGTTGCGTTTTATTCGGTCGGCTATCCGCTTTTCCTAACCCCCTTTGTGGCAGCATTTGGCAGCGGACTGAGCATCGTCATTCTCGTAAATGCCGCGCTAGCGGTAGCCTCCGGTGTGCTGGTTTTTGCACTTGCCAGAACGCTTGGTCTCCAGCGCATCTTCGCGCTGGTCGCAGTGATGCTGTTCGCTGTTTGGATACCGGGCGTGTGGAACGGCGCGCAGGCCGCAAAGGAAAACCTCTCTATCCCGCTATTGCTGCTGCTGCTTTTGGCGGCCATCAGGATATATCAGGGTGGCGGTGGAAAATGGCTGGTGGTCGCAGGTCTTTCTTACGGCTTCGGCCTGTTGACGGGCGGCAGCACGATCTTGCTGATCATGCTGCCTGTTATAGCTCTGTACTTTGATACGGGCCGCGCATGGGCGGCGAAGCTGAAACATTTCGTCTTGGTAGCAATATCCTGCGCCGCGATTGTTATTCCCTGGCTTGTTTTCACGGCGACTACGTTGGGCGCGCCGGTTCTAAATACAAATGGCGGTTTTAACCTGTATCTCGGCAACAACCCGGCAGCGACCGGCTATTTCGTCAGCATAGACCAAACCCCCGCAGGGCCGGAATGGAGCGATCTGCGCACCAGCCGCGGCGAACTGGGCGCATCCCAGGAACTGGCAGACCGGGCGAAAGACCACATCATTTCGCATCCGGTCGATACAGCTACCCTGGCGGCCAAGAAGCTGGCTGTGTTCTGGGCACCGAATTTGCCGGATGCCGCAGATTTCAGCCAGTCTCCGATGGTTGCACAGATGAGAATCCTGGAAGTGACGCAGTATCTGCTGATACTTTTCGGCGGGCTTGCCGGATTGGTAATTGCAGTGAGGGACCGCCGGCCGGCATTGCTGTGCGGGGCCGCTATCGGCCTGTTCTGGGTGCTTCACGCGGCAGCCTATATTATTCCGCGCTACCGCGATCCGGTCATGCCGGTGCTGCTTATAGGGTCCGCTGCACTGATTGCATGGCTTGTCCAAAAATATCGCCGCACAGGAGCTCTCCATGTTTCATGACAAAGACCTGACAGGTGCCGTGCCGCTGGTCGTGGACCTCGATGGCACTCTGACACGTGCGGACATTGCGGTGGAATCGCTGTTGCGCTGCATTTCGGGGCAACGCGGGACTATTGCCGAAACTCTCGGCATGTTTGGCAGCGGCCTGGCGGGGTTAAAAGCCCGTCTGGCAAAGACCGACCCTGTCGACCCTGCCGCGCAGCCATTCCGGCCCGAAGTGATTGATTTGATAGAGCAGGCACGCGCAGAAGGCCGTCCGGTCATCCTGTCCAGCGCGGCGCATCAGCGGCAGGTTGACCGTATCGCACGCCATCTCGGCCTGTTCGATCATGCGGTCGGCACCAGCAAGAAAGATAACAATAAGGGCGCGCAAAAGCTCGCCAATTTGCGCGATCTGATCGGAAAGCGGCCATTTGACTATGTTGGCGATTCCGCTGCAGACCGAGCCATCTGGAAAGAGGCACGCACCGCCTACACAGTGGGCGTATCAACGGGCTGTGCGAATGAACAACGCCTCGCTCCGGCGCAGCGCAATTCCTTGCGCAGCATAGCCAAAGCCGCGCGGCCTCACCAATGGGCCAAGAACCTTCTTGTATTTGTACCGCTGGTTACAGCCGGCCTGATCGCCGACGCGGATGCAATTCTGCGAACAATTGTGGCTTTTATCTGCCTGTCGGTGCTCGCGTCGGGAACATACGTGCTTAACGACCTGCTCGATATTGATTCCGATCGCGCCCATGCGACAAAACATAAGCGTCCGCTCGCGGCGGGTACGCTCAGCATACCCTTCGCTATCATTCTGGCATTTGCGGCAATAACCGGCGGGCTTGGCATCATGGCCGCCGTGACCGGCATCGGCGGATTGGCTGCATTGGCGACCTATCTTGTGGTCACTCTGACATATTCCTTCCGCTTGAAGTCAGCGATGATTGCCGATGTCATGGCACTCGCCTGTCTTTATACCCTCAGGCTGGTGATCGGAGCCGCGGCGATCGGTGTGGCCGTGTCGTTCTGGCTGTTCCTGTTCTCGACCTTCTTCTTCCTGAGCCTCGGCTATGTGAAACGCTATGTCGAACTGACCAAGTCCGATGCCGAAGATCACCGCCTGATCAAAGGACGCGGCTATATCCGGGCAGATACCGACATCGTGATGGTCGCAGGCGTTTCGTCGGGCATGGTTTCGCTGCTTGTCATCGTTCTGTTTGCCAACGCCATGACGGAAAGCGGCATCTATGCTTCACCCAAGCTGCTGTGGCTCCTCGTGCTGCCTTTGCTATACTGGATCAACCGCATCTGGATGATGGCCCGCAGGGGTATGGTGGACGGGGATCCGGTCGCATTTGCGATGAAGGACCGCAAAAGCTGGGTATTGTTCGCGATGATCGGCGGAATTGTCACTGCCGCCCGCTTTCTACCGCTCCCGATATAATCCGAAGCTTTCTGGACTAAATCCCGAAGCTGCCTTTTAGGCCATCAATCACATATTGCGCCGCGAGCGCGGCCAGCAACACGCCCAACAGCCGTGTAATCACAGCCTCCACGCGGTCACCCAGCAGCCGGATCAGCGGACCGGCGGCAATGAGCGCGATCATGGTCAGCAACAGAACACTGCCCAATGCCGCCAGCACAACCAGCGTTTGATCGGTCCCTTCCGCTTCATTCATCAACAGCATGATTGCGGCAATCGCACCAGGTCCTGCCAGCATCGGCATCGCCATCGGGAATACGGAGACGTCCTCCACTTCGGGGCTGGCGCTGACTTTTTCGGCGCGCTCCTCCCGCCGTTGGGTGCGCTTCTCGAACACCATTTCGAACGCAATCCAGAACAGCATGAAGCCGCCTGCAATACGGAAACTGTCAAGCTGGATATGCAATGCCGCCAGCAATTGCTCACCAAATAGAGCGAAAATCACCAGAATAATTGCGGCAATCACGCAGGCGCGGATCGCCATGCTGCGCGCTTGTGCAGAGGTCGCAGCCTTTGTCAGGCCCGCATAGATGGGCGCGCAGCCGGGCGGATCAATCACCACAAACAGCGTAATAAAGGCGGAAATGAACAGTTCGACCATAATGAATTCTATTTACCGAGCGATGAGGGATAAGTCTCGTCCAGCGCGACCTGCCATTCGCTCTCGTGGAAAAATTCGGCGATGAAGCGGCGCGTATTATCTTCGCCATGTTCCCAGCGCCATTGTAAAGTTCCATCCGCAGATGTGCCCGCAGTGCCCATAAACCCGTCGGTCAAAATTTGCGCAGGCGCGACTGGCATAACTTTGCCGCGATTTGCGCCTTTACCCGGACAGTCGGAAACGAACCCTTCGACCGCATCATAGGCGCTGACCACGATTTCATCTTCACCCGCTGGTGCATTGGCCGGACGCGGTGGAGGCTGCGGATTATCCGCGACACCCATATCATACACCCACTTATATTGCTGATCATCCTGGCGTTTCCAGACGGTCAGATAATTGCCAACTTCCCCGTCAGCCTGACGGTACCGGCCTTTGCTGATCGCGGAAATACCATCGCAGCTGACCCACACAGCGCGCGGGTTCCACCGAACCGCCTCTGCAGGATCATCCAGCCGCGCAAGGTATTTTTGCGCCATGACAGTGCCGCCGGGCAAGTGGATCACAGCTTCCGGCGCGGCGAATGCGCGGAAGGCTGTCCACTGCCCCTCATTACGCGCCATCCGTGCAAAGGCGAGCTCGGTTGCGACAATCTTGCTTGGCTGCGCTTCACCCGGTGCCAAAGCCAAAGCGCGGTTAATGCGCTTCTCCGAGATTTGCGGACGGCCACCTGCGCAACCAGCCAGCAATAGCGCAATCGAAATTGCCGCGAAAAGGCGCATCAGATGGTACCTTCTGCCAAATCGATGCCGGCATTACGGTGCGCCGCGACCAAAGTATTGCGCAAGAGAACTGCAATGGTCATCGGCCCCACGCCGCCGGGCACAGGCGTGATCGCTGCCGCCACTTCGCTGGCTTCTCCAAAAGCCACATCACCCACCAGCTTGCCTTTGTCCGTACCCGGTTCGGGCGGCAGGCGGTTGATACCCACATCGATTACGGTCGCCCCGTCCTTCAGCCAGTCTTTCTTGACCATTTCGGGCCGTCCGACTGCGGCGACCACGATATCTGCGCGGCGCACGACAGCGGGCAAATCCTTTGTTCGGCTATGCGCGATTGTCACGGTGGCATTCGCATCCAGCAGCAGTTGCGCCATCGGTTTGCCGACAATGTTGGAACGACCAATCACAACCGCCTCAAGCCCGGACAAATCGCCCAGCCGGTCGGTTAGCAACATGATGCAGCCGAGCGGGGTGCATGGCACAAAACCGGTCTGACCAACCGAAAGCCGCCCTGCGTTGATGACATGGAACCCGTCCACATCCTTGTCAGGCGAAATGGCAGAGATAATCGCCTGCTCGTCCAGATGGTCAGGAAGCGGCAATTGCACCAGAATTCCGTCTACCGCATCATCGCAATTGAGCTGTTCAACCAAAGCGAGAAGATCGTCCTGCGGCGTATCTGCAGGAAGGCGGTGCTCGAAACTTTCCATATTGGCGGCGACGGTCGCCTTGCCCTTGCTGCGGACATAGACATTGCTGGCTGGATCTTCGCCCACCAGAACCACTGCCAAACCGGCTTTGCGCCCGGCCTTGTCCGCAAAATCTGCAGCAATTGCGCCAACACGTTCGCGCAGATTGGCCGCAAATGCCTTGCCATCAATGCGTGTCGCGCTCATCCGACGGCCACGTTTGTGAGGACAATCATTATTGCGTTAAGACCCAATATCAGGACCAATGGCGAAAAATCGATCGCGCCTGTTTGCGGCAGAATCCTGCGGATAGGCGACAGGATTGGATCAAGCAGCGAGTTAATCGAATTGTAGACCTGCACCATAAACTGGTTGCCTTGGTTGATCACATTAAATGCGAATAGCAGACCGATGACGAACTGGATGATGACCAGCATCACCAGCACATTAATCAGCATTCCGAGTATCTGGATAAAGGCGATCATGGGCGGTTCTCTTGTGAAATGGCTGTATTGCCCCGCCTTACGCGAAAGACGGGGGGTGTATCAATATAGTAATACGCGCAGGCCCGATTGCAATCACGCCTAACCCAATAACCGGGTGCCTTTCCGTCATTTGGCTTTGATGAGTGTACCCGCGCCGCGTGAGGTGAAGAATTCAAGCAACATCGCGTGCGGCACGCGGCCGTCCAGCACAACTGCCGCATCGCAGCCTGCCTCAACCGCCTGAACGCACGTCTCCAGCTTGGGGATCATCCCGCCGCTAATTGTGCCATCCTCACGCAGATCGCCAATCTGCGCAGGAGACAAATCGGTCAATAGTGAACCCTCTTTGTCCAGCACGCCCGCCACATCTGTCAGCAAAAACAACCGCGCGGCGCCAAGTGCCGCTGCTATCGCCCCGGCCATAGTGTCGGCATTGATGTTGTAAGTGTGCCCATCAGTTCCCGCGCCAATCGGTGCGATGATCGGGATCATGCCCGCCGCAACCGCCGTGTCGATGACGGCGGTATCGACTTTGGACGGTTCGCCCACAAATCCCAGATCGATAATCCGTTCAATATTGCTTTCAGGATCGCGAGAAGTGCGTTTGACTTTGGTTGCAGTGACCAGCCCGCCATCCTTGCCCGAAATGCCGATTGCCTTGCCGCCCGCCGCAGCAATCCAGCCAACCAGTTCTTTGTTGATAGCGCCGGACAGCACCATTTCGGCAATCTCTGCGGTGGCTTTATCTGTTACCCGCAAACCGTCGATAAATTCGCTTTCCACGCCCAGTTTCTTCAGCATTGCGCCGATTTGCGGGCCGCCTCCATGCACGACAACAGGATTTATCCCGACCGCCCTCAGCAAGACTATGTCTTCCGCAAATTCGCGCGCAGCCTTGGGATCACCCATTGCGTGACCGCCATATTTCACCACGAAAGTCCGCCCGGCATATCGCTGAAAATAGGGCAGCGCCTCGATCAGCGTTTCCGCTTTCGACAGGGTGGTTTTTTCGTCAGTCGCGCTCATGCGGTGTTCCTTCAATTGCGGCACCATTAGCCCGCAGAATGCGCGGTGGGAAGCGGGCGCGCACATAGGCAATCTTGGCTCATCCGCAGTTTCCCTTAAGTAATGAGCCGGAATATCCGGTGCCGGCCCAAGGCGGCAATAGCGGGCGATGCTCCGAGTTTTGATGCCCCCGCCTGTATTTTTCGCGCCTGTCTTGTTCGTGCCCGTCCTGTTCATGCCTGCTCTTTTGGTCGCACTTTTGCTGC
>JAHDBR010000050.1:0-4326 GCA_020630295.1 Sphingomonadaceae bacterium | reverse complement strand
CCGCAATGACGGGTGAGTATTTTAGCGCCCGCTTCGCGCCTTGCTCCTCGGCCAAGCGCGTCACGTGCATTGTTGACGGCGATACAATCTGGATGAACGGTACAAAAATCAGAATAGCCGACATCAATACGCCGGAGACGACGGGCGCTAAATGCCCTCGGGAAAGGGCGCTGGGGGATCGGGCCACGCGAAGAATGATGGCGCTTCTCAATCAATCGCCATTCGCGATGCGTGCCGGCCTTCGCGACGAGGATCGCTACGGACGCAAATTGCGGATTATCACGCGCGGCGGGCAGTCGCTCGGCAATCAGCTTGTTGCCGAAGGATTGGCCGAGCCATGGCAAGGGCGCCGTAAAAACTGGTGTTGAACAAACCCGTCGGGCGCTTCCGGCAGCCGCAAATTTCTGGAACAGAGGGCGCATGGTCAAACCGCCCAGATTCCACACCAAGCGCAGACGCCGATCGGGGCGGCGGCCTTTGTGGCGAAGGCTTCAGCCTTTGGTCACCTTCCTGTTCTTGCTGGGTGTCGGCGCGCTGATCATGCGGATGCCGGTAATGTTTGAAGGCGATTACGCGCCCGTCGAAACCCGTTTCACATTGTGCAGCGACCGAAACTCGCAAGGCTGTGTGATTGACGGTGACACAATCATGATCGGCCAGCGCAAGATACGGATTTCGGGCTACAATGCGCCCGAACTTGCCGGAGAATGCGCGGATGAAACTGCTCTCGCGCGCCGATCACGCGATGCGCTATTGGCGTGGCTGGATGACGGCGTGTTCCAAATGGACGGCGGCGAGGACCCGCCTTTTGATAAATATGGCCGCGAATTGCGTGTGCTAAAACGGGGTCAGAACTGGCTGTCCGACCACATGATCGAGCAAGGGCTGGCGCAGGAATCCGGCTGGGGCTTCGAGCGCGGCGGGTGGTGCGACCAAACCGGCTAAAGCGCCGCAGCCAAGTTCGCATAATCTGCATGGCCAGTGGCGGGCGTGACAATTTCCTCCCACAGCGCATCCAGTTCGGCATCCATTTCCGGTGTGATGCCCCCGCGTTCTGCATCGCTGGCGCGAATTTTGGCAGAATCGCTATTTGACGGCAGCCCGCCGCGATGTTCGCTCATCGCGCGCATCATCGCATCCTCGAACGGGGCCTTGTGCTCCATCATAAAGGCGCGGCTGGTGCGCTTCTCCACCAGGTCGATATCGGGTTCCGTCACCAGTATGTCGCAAAAGTCCGCCAGCCGCCGGATCGCAGCGCGCTTATCCGCCAGCACGCTGCGGTAATCCATCACCAGCGTATCCGCTTCACCGCGCCGTGCCCACCAGCTGATCAGATGTTCATGGCATAATTTCCGCCCGCCATCGCGGCGCGTCCACACGGGCAGGAACTCGCTCAGGCTGATGCTGCCGGGTTCGAATATCCACCCGCTGAAGAAGTGGTACATCGATACAAACGCTTCCTTCGGATCGCGCAAGGTGATGACGTAACGCGCGCCCGGCGGCAAATCCTCATAGGCCAGATGGCTTTTGAAGCCGCGCGGCTCCGCCACCTGTTCAGCATTGATATCGATCCCGAGCTGCGGCGCGGTTTCAATCCACGGAACTACCCTGCTGATATCGTCAAACGCCATGTCGCCGCCGCGATGCGCGGTGCGCAGCTGGTGGAACATCTGCTGCATCATGGTGGTACCGCATTTGCCATACGGAGTGATAATCACGTCGCCACGGCGCACAGTATAGGGTGCACAGGGTTCCAAGTCCGCATCGCTGACGAACATCCGCTCCAGAACCTCGCCCATTTCATCCAGCGATTGCGCGCGTTTACCTGGTGATAGCGGCATATGTTCCTCCCGTTGCAGCGCGTTCACGCCAGCATTGCCATTGCAACCGATTGCGCTTGTGCGGTCAAGCTGGCACTGCTGCATAATGCTGAGAAATCTGACCCTGATCGCCGCCCCCTTCGCATTGGCCGCTTGCGGTGAAGCTCCGGAGGCTCCCCAAACCGAAAGCCCGCAGGATGCGTTCTGGGATGCGCTGTCCAGCCATTGCGAGCAAGCCTTTAACGGATCGCTGGTGAGCGAGGATGCGGCAGATGCGGATATGCAAGGCGCAGAGATGGTGATGCACGTGCGCACCTGCAGCGACGAGCAGATCACTGTACCATTCCACATCAAGCAGACCGGCGGCGAGTGGGACCGGTCGCGTACCTGGGTGTTTACCCGCACGGCGGACGGCCTGCGTCTGAAGCATGACCACCGCCATGAAGATGGCGAGGAGGATGCGGTAACGATGTATGGCGGCGACACCGCTGATGGCGGCACCGCCCGAATGCAATCCTTCCCCGTAGATGCAGAGAGTATCGTGATGTTCGGGCGCGAAGGGCTAGACGCATCGGTGACCAACATCTGGTCGGTGGAGGTTGATCCGGCAGGCACCGAAGGCGCGCAATTCGCCTACCAGCTGACCCGCCGCAAGGACCTCGGCGCGCCGGAAGACCGGATGTTCCGGGTCGAGTTTGACCTTACGCGGCCTGTCGAAGCGCCCCCGGCCCCCTGGGGTTTTTGATCGGCGCGCGCACCAGCTGTAACCATCCGGACCTCTGCAACGAACCCGCAAGCGGGAGGGACTGCATTTCGTAGTCGCCCCTTCACTGTTGAAGAGGAAACCACATGACCAAGAAACCATCACACCGCGCTCTGGCCGTTGCCGTAATGGCCGGCCTTGCTGTTGCCGGCTGCTCGCAAGCTGCGGATGACAGCGCCTCTGCCGAAGCGGACAAGATGGCAATGGCCGAAGAAGCCACTGCTGAAACCGGCACTGCCGAAACCGCTGCTGACGGTGCAGAGATGACCGAAGCATCCGCCGATGGCGACAAGGAGAAGTGCTACGGCGTAGCGCTGGCAGGCAAGAACGATTGCGCCGCTGGCCCGGGCACAAGCTGTGCAGGCACCAGCACAACCGACTATCAGGGCAATGCCTGGAACTATGTCGATGCCGGCACATGTCTGGAGATCGAAACACCAAACGGCAAAGGCTCGCTCGAACCGATCGAGGCCTGATCGCTCTATTCTTCACCCGGGGCTGGATCATCTCCGGTCCCGGGTTTAGGATCAGCAGATGGTCCGCATCACGTCCCGCCCGCTTCCGCCTGACAGCCTGCTGGCTGCGCATATGGACCGCATCGCGGGCGGTGCCGGACCCGCAAACCACTACACCGATTGCTTCACCGCCGATGTACCGCGCAGCGTCACGCTGCCCAAGCTGGTCGGCGC
The DNA here is from genome assembly GCA_020630295.1 of Sphingomonadaceae bacterium. Taxonomy (GTDB): domain Bacteria; phylum Pseudomonadota; class Alphaproteobacteria; order Sphingomonadales; family Sphingomonadaceae; genus Pontixanthobacter. The sequence goes on along the minus strand of JAHDBR010000050.1, from coordinate 1,054 downwards.
ATTCTATAACAGCCCCGCCTTCCGGCCCGAACGGCTTGTTCTGCATCTGATCGGCAAGGGATCGGACGGTGATGATGTCGCCGCCCTCGCCGCCGCAGAGACACAGCATTTTGCCGCATGGAGCGTGGAGGCACGCAGCGATAACGCCATTCTGCTGGAGGATTTCCAGCGCCGCACCTGCAGCTGGCTGATGACAGAACCCCTCGCCGCCAACGCGCCCACCATTGCGGGCCGCACGCGGCTCCATTTCGGCAGCGGCATCCGCCATGCAGACGGGGCGCTGGTGCGCGCACTCATCCCGCTGCACCGCCTATATGCAAAGGCGCTGCTGGCCTCTGCCGTGAAGACGATTGGCCGCGGCGGCGCATAGGCGCGATTGAACCCGTTACGTAGTTTTACCGATAGAGAGGGGTAAGCAGCACCCCCTGTGCCTGCTCCAACCGGAAGGCTGCACCCATGCGCGCCCCCTCTGCCAAGCACGCCCCGCGATGGGCGCAGCTCGCCGTGCTGGCGGGCGCTGTGCTGCTTGTCGGCGGCCTTCCCAACAACCCCGCCGAAAGCGCATCGCGGCATAGCGGCCAGAGCGATACCGGCGCGGGCGCATCCTATGGCGCGCCCGCCTCTGCCAGATTGCACAGGCTGGTGCATTACTCTGCCGGATCGGGCGGAGGGACTGCCCGCCGCGACTGGCAGTTTGTGCTGCGCAATGGCGGGTTCGAGATGACCCATACCGACCTTGCCGAGGGGCTTGGCCCCGTCTCTTTCATCGGCACGCTGCACCGGCAAACGGCATTGTCCGGCGGGCAGGACTGGCAATTGCAAGGGCGCAGCGGCGCGCAGCCGATCACCGTGACGATTGACCGCAGCACCGCACCCTGCATTCCCGCACAATCGGGCAAAGCTCTGCGGGACCACGTGACCGTGGCGTTTAACGGAATGCTGTGGAGCGGCTGCGGCGGTCCGGAGGCATAGGCCAAACGCGATTCGCAGCGTCTTTCGCGCGGCCCGCGATAGGCAAAGCGGCAGAGACATGGACCACATGGACCACCCTCCT
>JAHDBR010000004.1:42980-80800 GCA_020630295.1 Sphingomonadaceae bacterium | reverse complement strand
AGGCGATTGTAAAAGCGCAGTTTGGCGCTCCGCTTGCGCGCGGCTTGATCGGTTGTTTTCCCTATATCGCTGGCCAACGAGACAACCGCCCCGCTATCCATCAGCGCGTCAACGGCCTCGCGGGTCGCATAGGCATTATGCTTGGCCGTGAAGAAGCCGAGATCGCCCAAATTCTCGTCAACAAATTCGCCTGCGAAATGCTGGATACGCCCTTCTGACAGGGCGATATGCTCATCCATCCAACGCTGTTCGATGTGCCCTTTACCGCGTCGCCACATCCTCAGCAGGCGCAGCGGATATCGTCCGCCATGGCGAATCCACCGCCCCAGAAAATAGTGACGTCGGTCGAAACTGATCCCGCTCACGTCGCCGCTTAATGTAGGGACTTCGGCAGAAAGGCGCGACGTCAAATCCGGACCGAGCCATTCATCGGCGTCCAGCCGCATAATCCAGTCAGTGTCTATTGCGGTATTGTCGATCGCCCATTGGAACTGATCGGCGTAATTGACCCAGTCGCGGTGATAGACATCCGCACCGGCCCTATCCGCGATTTGGGCTGTGTCATCAGCAGACCCGGAATCGACCACAACAATCCGGCGCGCAATCCCGCCGATCGCAGCAAGTGCGCGCGGCAAATGGTGCGCTTCATTGTGAGTCAGAATGATTACCGTCAACGAAAGCGCGGCGGCATTATCTGTAGGCATTACAGGCTCGGCAAGCATTGTCGGCATATGCCAGTCATACGGCCCGCGCTTAGGCAAGGGAAGAGGAACGCGGCGGTAGTTCCACCGCCGCCGCGCTCCTCTATATTATCAGCCGCCTATGCGCGGCCAATTTCGCGTAAGTGACGCTTGAGCATCGCCGCATTTAGCAAGCCGATCGCGCGGTGGCCTTCAGGTGAGGGATGGTATCCGTCCGGGCCCACATAGACATCGGCATTGCCCCAGCCTGAAGGAGCGACCGTGCTGCCTTGGCCGGTAAGATAGCAGGGCGGAACTTCACGCACAGGCTCTCCGGCGGAGTGCGCGAACCGGAATGCGCCGTCGAAACCATACACAAACCGGCCGCCTGAAATCGCGCTTCCGGTGATGACCACTCTTTCACGCGTCGATCCGGCCCCGATCTCCACCGTCGATCCGATGCGCAGATTCGTATTTGGCGTGGCGCTAGACGTGTTGACCCGGAAGCCCGATTGTCCTGCCACCACATCGGGTGGCCCTGCGCTGCCCGCGCGGCCTTGGGCGATATTGTCGAACAATTCTGCGTCCGCGCCGATGGGAATTCCGCTAAACTCCTGAGGCAATTCCAGAACGCTCATCCATGCGCCGCCGGCATCGGTGAAAGCCCGTTTCGCTGCATCATAAACGTCCAGACCAATCGGCTGCCAGAACTCTACGCCAAATGGCGTGTTCATTCCGCCAGCGATTATGCAATCGGGCAATGCGGCGCGGATCTGCGACAGCGTGTCATATACCGCCTGATACACATCTGACGGCGCTTCAGAGAGATCGTTGACGCTACCGAAGAAGAATACGACCTCCGGCTTGTAGGCGATCACATCATCCTGAACCCGGTCGCGCCATGATTTGGCAACACCATTCGCGTCCTGAACGAAACCGGTGGCGCCGATACCCGATGTCCACACATCATCCCAGCCCAGACCCTCTGCGAACCAGTTGGTCCAGCCATAAGCATCTGCAATAGAGAAGCTGTCACCGATACAGATAGTGCGCGGTCCGCGAACGGGCGCGGCATAAACGGTATCGCTGGTGGCCGTTCTCACGCCCGCAAAGGCGGCCTGATAGGTGATGATATCAAAGCGCCGCAATTTGCGGGAGCCCAAAGCAATATGGCTGAAACTGTTGGCAGGTGTGGTCGCCGGATCAAGCGAAACATATTCGCCATCGATTTTGAGCAAATAGCCTCGATCATTGTTCTGGAAATGTAGCTCAATATCTTCACCATCGTGGTAAAATGCGAATTGCAGTCCTGAAGGAGCACGTGTGCCATCGGCTCCGCTCGTTACTGTCTTAGCGGGTTTAAAGCCTAATGAGGGACCGCTTTCGTCGGGCAATCCCCGGCAGAAGGTGAAGTGACCGTGATTGGCGTGCGATGCCAGCTTGTAAGATGTTGATCCGCTGCCCGTCAGCCACACTTTTGGCAAAGTCGGCACTGTATCAATGGCGATGGGTGGCGGGATCTCCATGACTCGCGGCGCCTGATCAGCAGGCGGTACCGGCCAAGGGGTGATGGTCCGCTGCGGGCGGGGAATGTGGAACGCACGCATTAATCGAGCACCCAAGCGTTAAATTGGGCGGTAGTGCCGACCGAAGATACCGCCCGCACGGCGAACGGCATCAGTGTGACGCCAGGCGCAAAGGTCAGCGGCAATTGCGATTCGTCGGACAATTGCAGATTGATGGTTCCGCCGGTTGAGCAATCCACCAAGACAGCATTGCCGGGCGTGACCACCGTATCAGCGATCAGTGCGCGAATTGCTGATAGTGGCTTATCGACACAGGGAAACGGATTCGCCGCGGACACTGGCTGTGCCTCGGCATTGTTTTCGCCAATGGCGACGGCGGATAGAGGAACGTATTTGGCAGGGTGCCGGATAATCGGAGGAGTTGGCATAGATTTTCCTTTCACTGCCGAAATAACCATTTAGGTTATTTGTAGGAAAGGTATTTCTACATAAGAGTGAAGTTAGCGCCGGGAACCTTGCAGAATTTCAATTAACCGCACAGCTACGCCATCAATCCCGAATTGTGCTGCAAATAGTTCCGATCCCCGCAGGCCCATAACCGCTTTTTCCTCTGCGCCAAGGCCAAGAAAATGCGACAGTACGAGGGTAGCTGACCGGGAGTTATCCTCGCATATAACACCGCCCCCAGCGCTCTCGATCTCACTATATATGTTAACCTTATTGGATATAATCACTGGACGGCCGCACGCCAGAGCCTCAGCAACGACAACGCCAAAATTTTCCTGATGCGAAGTCAGCGTCATCGCCTCGCAATTATACAGCGCGCCCCACTTGGCTGAACCCTTTAGCATTCCCGGCCAATGAACCCGGCCCTGCGGCGCAACCCGCGCCGCCAAGCTTTGCAGGCTTGCAACATAGTCCGGGTCCCCCGGCCCGGCCATGACCAGATCGACATCATATTTCTGCGTTATTTCTCCGAATGCGGAGAGTAAAACCTCGCAGCCTTTCTTTTCATGCAACCGGCTAAGAAAAAGCAAATATGGCTTGCCCGCAACCTCTGGCACGGCCTGCACAAATGCGCGATGCATATCCTGCGAAAATGCAGGCGGCTGGCGCGTACCGAAGCCCACAACGGCTTCCGGAATACCCCAAGGCTTCCACGTCTCTCGCGCTAATATGCGCTCCTGTTCACAGGTGAAGGCCGCAGCATTTGCATTTCTGAGCAGCGGCCCCTCGTTGATCTGCCACAGTAGCGTCTTGGCAATATGTTTCAGTGGGTATCGGGTGCGAAACCACGGATCGAGCATTCCGTGCGGAAACACGACATAGGGAACGCCGGAATCGACAAGCGCCAAACGGGCAGCGCGAGTGGCGTAATTCCACAATCCGTCAACGATAATGCCGTCATACTCGGCCGCATTACCACGCAACCAATCGACCGCCTCCGGAGATCGCCGGGTCCATTTGCCCAATTTCGCAAACGGCCCAGTTCCATATGAGTCTGACGCACGGCCCATGGCGTGAACCACCATCGGGGCATCGCGCACTGCGTCACTTTGGGGATCATCCAGTGTGAGCAGTTCTTGACTGTGGCCCATTTCCCGAAAAGCGGCACCAAGATTGATGACACCCTCTATCGGTCCGCCATCTGCCCGGTCACAGCCGGCGATAACGTGAAGAATCTTCATCTGTTGCGCTTAGCTGCGCCGTGACCTGTGCGGCCGTGATTTGGGAAATGGATCACCCAGAGCAATACCACCAGCTGGAACGCCACCAAAAAACGCTCTGTCGCGCCAAATGGAGAGAACGGGATCGCCCACATGAGACTGATCGCCAGATAGGCGACAAGGGGCAGAAGCGGCTCGTTCCTCCGCAGCAATGCGTAGATAGCGACCAAGGGGAGGGTGAATACATACAACCAGAACAGCGCGCCCATAAGGCCTGCTTCCACCCACGCACCCAGAATGTAACTATGCGTTGGAATGAGCTCGCGCGATTGGAAGTAGTAATCATGGACCGTCATTCCCAGACGGAGGCGTAGCGAACGGTACAATTCGACATAGCGACGGTCTTTCGCCCAGCTTCCATGCCCTAACAGAGGCGAATCTGCGATCGCTCTGGCTGAGATCAGGCTTTCCGATCGTCCCCCAATCAACAGAGGCACATCCCCGCTGGTTTGCTGCTCGTGCTTTTGCTGTGCTTCGGCCCCAAGCGCACCGGATTGAACCATCGAGCTATAGCCGGCACTGACAAATGCACCGCCTGCGATGCCGATGATGAGAGCCATCGCAAAGGCGGGTGGTCTGATGGTGCGTTGAAGCGCAGGCCATTTTTCGACCGCAATAATCAAGCCGCAGACACCCGCTGCCAGTAACATGGCGATGAATGAAGACCGGGCGCTCTGAAATAGAACGAAGAACGATAGCCCGGCGAGCAGGACCGGGCTGAGACTTCGCAAAATCGGCCATTTCGGTGTGCCCAAACAAATCGCTGCGATCAGAGATAATGCAGCAGCACGGCTATATCCGAACTTCCACTCATAGCCGACAAAAACCTCGGATATGCCAAGCGCGGCGGAAATGGCTGCACCGATTGCAAAGGCGATCATGTAGGCGCGCTTTCGCGGCAGAAACAACCACAGCGCCGCAATTTGAACGCCAAAGAAGGCGATTTTCGCCCACCCCCGTAAGAAATCTTCTGGCGGAGATTCTCTCACCAGATCCGTTATGATCTGACTTAACAGCCACGCGAAGAGCAATCCGAAAACCAGCCGCAATTTAGACAAGCGGTGCCAGGCATCCGGGGCCCTGAGCATAAAGCCGAGCAGAGCAAATCCCAGAAAGTCCGTAAGATAAAGCTGCCCGACCAGCTGGAATACGGCCAACTGGCTGACGGGATAGAGAAATGCCGCAATCACCCAAGGATCAAAGCTGATCCCGGTACTTGATCCTGCCACGGGCCTCTCAACTGGCCCGGCAAAAGACGGTGATTTGGCAATCCGGCTCACGCGTTTATTCTACCCTTTTACACCCATCTGTTTCAGCGGCGTTTTCTAAAGCTAACGCAAATTCTTCCAGCAAAACAGCGGGCGCCCATCTTTCTTGTGCGCGGAGAAGCGCCGCTTTGCCGAGACCGCTGCGCAACTTCCCGTCTGACGCCAGTTCTCGGATGGCCTTCGCGAAGGCAGCGGCATCACCAGGCGGCGTTACTATACCGCAGCCCTTTACCTCTGCAGCCAAACCGCTTCCATCGGCAGCGGTTGCCACCACTGGCTTGCCTGATGCCAACATATTGGTCAGCTTTGATGGAAGCAGCAAGTCCTGCGCGCCCTCAATCTGCGTCAAAATATGCATATCAGCCATCGCAAGTAATTCACCCAGACGGCGGCGCGGTTGCAAGTCGCGAATATGGAGGTTCGGCAATTCGGATGCGGCATTTTCCAACTGCTCACGCGCACCGCCCGAACCGCATACGACCAGATTGATTCCGTCATCGAGGCGCAAAGATCTTGCCGCATGAGCAATCAGATCGACACCCTGCTTATGTGACAAATTGCCCGAATACAGAGCAATAATTCCATTCGGGATATTCAATTCCTGCCGAATTTTGGCGCCCGAAGCCGCCACTAGATCATCGATGTTCTCTGACCAATTACGCAGCTCCACAGCTCGCGCCCGATCGGCACCTTTCTCGACCGCCTTTCGAACCATTGGCCCGGAAATGGCGCTGACGTGGTCAAACCGACTGATCACTGCCTTCTCAAATCGCCGGCCGAATGCGCTGCCCGGGCCTTTGGCTAGCAGTCCGGTTGCTATCGCCGCCTCGACTTCGAAATCCTGAATATGCAACCAGCTTGTGGCACCCATCCGGCGTGCGGCAGAAAGCGCAACCGGCGCTGCAATCAGCGACGGGGCAATAGTCAGGACAAGATCGACCTTTTCAACCTTGCGCATCGCCCGGGCTGCGTTTTTCGCAAAGCTTAAATGATGCAGGATTCGCTTGGGCCCCGTTGGATCAGACGGAATGTAATGGGGAACGCGAGTAATTCTTACACCTTCTTCGGTATATCGCGCACCCTGCCGCGCGAACCCGTCCATCAGCGCCCAATCGGGATAATAGGGAATACCAGCTATCACATGGACGCTATGCCCCCGGCCCACCAGAAAGCGGGCAAGATCAGTAGTATAAGGACCTATGCCAATTGGTTCAGGTGAATAATTCAGGCCGAGGATGACTACATTCACGCCATTTCACCTTGACCCACCCTTCTCACCGTTCGAACCGCCGGTTCCGCCATTACGCTGCGAGCGTCAATAGCGCAGTTTGGGGGCTGTCACACCGCCTGGATCATACTTTTACATCTGAAAGTTTGACCAAAGTTCACAAATAGTTCAAAATTGCGGCTTACAGGATAGATATTCATGAAAAACACTCTTGCCTCAACCGTCGCGATTTCGCTCCTCCTCGCATCTACAGGTGCATCGGCAGAAGTGCGCCCAGCAGCAGCAACGTTTGAAGTCATGACTAATGATGACGATGTCGGCCCTAAGAAACTTGGCTGGATCTGGGGCGGCGTTGGTATTCTTGTAGGACTGGGCCTGCTGGTTCTGACCGACGGCGAGCCGAACAGCCCTCGCTGAGCGCGCTTAACGCGACATCTCAAAACAATGATTTGATCGTACGGCGCTGTTGGCCGTTGCTAATGCATGCCTTCAGTATGCATTGTCATGGTTCAGGATGGTGAGTGTCCGCAAGACAATCACCAAGTCACTGAACAGGCTCCAATTGGCAATATATTCCAAATCGGATCGCAGCCTTTCAGACAGGTCGCTTTCGTGTTCGGTAGAGCCTCGGAAACCCCGAATTTGCGCAAGACCAGTCATGCCGGGTTTAAGCGAATGTCGGTTCCAGTACCGGTCATCCACTTCCCAGAAAAATTTGGTCCCAGCCTGCGATCCAAGCGCATGTGGGCGCGGACCGACTATCGACATGTGACCCCGCAGCACATTGAATAGCTGAGGAAGCTCATCAATACTCGTCCTCCGCAAAAACGCACCAATGGGGGTCACCCGCATATCTTCCCGCTGGGTCGACTTTTGTCCGAGTGCATCACCATCCTGAAACCGCATTGACCGGAACTTCAACATATCAAAATAACGATTGCCGCGGCCCATCCGCTGCTGTGTGAAAAATACAGGACCGCCGTCGCTTAGCTTCACCAATATCGCGGCGATTACCATTACAGGTGCGAGTATAACCAGGCCGGACATTGCGATCATTATGTCGAACAGTCTTTTGGCCACGCGTGCACGCAAGCCCAAAGGTCCGGCGGCGACAATCAGGCCAGTTGTGTGGTCATTATACCGGGTAATTCCGAGAACGCCGATATGCTGTTCCTCGTCAGAGATCAGTTCGCCGTGGACACCGGCAGCCTTTAGGATCGCTGACCACGCGCCGCGCCGCTGCGCGGGGCAACTCACGACCACTTGCTCCTGATTCGCCAGACAATTGGCGAGCCGGTCGAGCATATTCGGATCAGTATCGTCAGGCACCAGCCCGTAGTCGCCTGCAGAGATCGTGACTGCGCCGGGCAAAACTGCGGGTGGCCCGCTATCATCAATAATCAGAATATTACGCGCAACTGGCCCCCATTTTTTGCGCAAATATGCAGCCGATCCGGCCCGCAGCGCGACCATCAGTGCACCCGACAAAACCAAGCCCAGTGTGAACGTACCGCGCGAAAACGATGTATTGAACTTGGCGTAAAACGCTAGAAAGTTGAGCAACGCTGCCGACACAATCAGCGCAAGCACGATGCGCAGCGCCGCATATTGGCCATCTGTTAGCGACCGGATCGAATATACGCGCTGGTAAAGCGCAATGGTCAGGAACAACGGCAATACCAACTGCGCTTCCAGCAGGGCCTGCGGGTCCGGGATTAGACCGCGATAGATCAATCCACCGATCAGAAAGCCGCCAATGACAGACAGAATATCGCCTATCATCAATGCAATGTAGGCTCTTAGCCGTTTTCTCTCGAGCGATGATACCGCGGGAGGCACGGCAAGAGGTTTGGCAATGGCTGGATGTACTGGTGCGTTCATCGCGTCAGAGAAATCTCTCAAACCCCGTGGTTATATATCGTTTTCCGCCCCCTTTACGTAGAATCCCGTAATGCGGTGTCAAAGTCAACTTGAGCAAATATTTCGCCAACGGTTTGCTAGCCTGCTTGGGATAGCTGCGTGTTAGTTGCGCGGTGCCGCCGCCCTGGCAATCTCGGCAAGGCCTTGAGAAAGCAGCAGTTCTGAAGACTGGCTGTTCGACAATAGCGTACGGTGAAGTTCCACCAGTTTCGCGACTAAGCGCTCCAGCTTTTTCCCGCGCCAGCGCCTGATCTGGACCGAAAGATCGCGCTCATCTTTCCAGAAAATACGGCGGGCGCGCTTTTCCGCATCTATGGCAGATTTGATATCACCGCGCGGCCCGATTTTAGCTGCCAGAGAAGTCAGCTGTGCCGCCCTGCGTTCAAAGGCCAGAAGCAGCCCCACCGGATTGATCGACAATTCGTGCATCCGCTGCAGCTCTGCTTGAAGCTTGTTTGTTTCGCCCGACAGGACCGCATTGACCAGCGGCATGAACCCGTCATCCTCGGTTTTTGCGCCAATCGCGTCTAGCGCATCCAAATCAACGGTGCGCGGTGATTGCGGTGAGGCATCCAGATATAGCGCCAGTTTCTCGACTTCCGATTGAGCCAGCCGCACATCCAGCCCCGCAGCGCGTGCAATCCGTTCGGCAATATCCCCGTTCAGCTGCAATCCCGCGCCGTCTGCCATAGTCCGCACAGAGGAGCTGACGGCCTGCAAATCCGGCGGCCAGAACATTGCAACCAACGCATCGTCCCGCTTGTCGAGCAGCTTAGCTGTGCGCGACTTTTCAGTTGCCGATGTTGCAACGATAAGAACCGGGCAAGCCTCGCCCTCACCCTCAATCAGGTTCTTGACCGCATCATGCGCTTCGTCACCCGATGCCCGCACGAAAATGTGACGGGTTCCGCCGAATAATGAATTGGACCGCGCCTCATCACCCAGCAAAACCGGATCTTTGCGCAAGTCGGCGCCGGCCATCTCGATCCGTTCGCCAGGATCATCCAACAGAGAAATGATTTTGTTTGCCGCCGCGGATGCGCCTGCCTCGTCGGGGCCGCAGAAGAAGAACACGTTGCACGCCCCTGCGGCCCTGGCGGCAGTGCCTTTGAAATCCTTTTGCGTCGCCTTCATGCCCGCACCATCAGGCGGGTTCGCGGAGCGTCAACGCGATTTGGCGGACAATCCGGTCAGCTATCTCGACCGAGAGATTTTCGAGCGCAGTTTGCTCCGCAGCGATGGTCGCATATTCGCTGGAAACTACGTCAATGCCCGCATCGGCGCCTGCGCTGGCATCAAGCGCAATATCGCCGGTAGCGATTTCGACCAGTTGGTAACGGGCGCGCAAAGTGCGGCGCTCGCGGCCAACGGTGTCATCGCTGAGTACGCCGAGGCCTTCGAGCTTGTCGTCGAGTCTGACAACCAGCCGGTAACGGGGCGACGTGGCCGGCGCTGCGCTGATCCTGTCGCGCAGTTCATTGCGCACTAGCCAACCGGCCTGCCCTTCGATTGGATCGACCTCAATTGCGCCCAGCCCTTGCGCGATGGCGCCTGAATTGCCGCCGGCATACATGGGCTGCAAGCCGCAGGCAGAAAGCCACACAAAGGCACTCAAGGCGACCAGTATGCGCATCACGTAACGATATTGACCAATCTGTCCGGCACCACGATCACCTTGCGCACTTCTGCTCCGTCAAGCGAACGCTGAACCTTCTCGCTGGCAAGTGCAAGTGCTTCCATCTCGTCTTTCGGCAGCCCCTTTGCCACGGTCAGCGTATCGCGCAGCTTTCCTTTATGCTGGATGGCAATGGTAACCTCGTCATCGACCAACAAAGCCTCGTCCACATCCGGCCAGGCTGCTTCGGCAATCAGTCCGCTTTCGCCCAATTTGCTCCATGCTTCTTCGGCAAGGTGCGGCATCATCGGCGATGCCATAAGCAATACAGACCGAATTGCTTCATTGCGTGCAGCCGATGGCGCAGCCTTTTCAGCTGCACCGGTCAATTCATAGAGGCGCGCGACAGCCTTGTTAAAAGACAAAGCCTCGATGTCGCTCGCCACGGCGGCGATTGTTTGGTGGGTCTTGCGCGCCAAGGCCTTGTCTTCGCCTGACGCGCCAGCATCATATTGGCCGAACAAACGCCACAACCGGTGCACAAAGCGGGAGCAGCCTTCGATGCCCGCCTCTGACCATGGAAGATCGCGTTCCGGCGGGCTGTCCGACAGCATGAACCAGCGCACTGCATCAGCGCCGTAAGTCGCGATAATTGTGTCCGGGTCGACCACGTTTTTCTTCGACTTCGACATTTTGATAACGCGGCCGATATCGACCGGATTGCCGTCAGTCTTCAGTACCGCCGTTTCACCGCCCCGCTCGATCTCGCCCGGCGTGTAGTAAACCTCGCGGCCGTCCTCAAGGCGCGAATACGTCTCGTGCGTCACCATGCCCTGCGTAAACAGGCTGGCGAAAGGTTCACCAAAATCGATCTGGCCCATATGCTTCAGCGCCCGGGTCCAGAACCGCGCATAGAGCAAGTGCAAAATGGCGTGCTCGATACCGCCAATATATTGTTCAACCGGAAGCCACTTCGCGACCTCTTCTGCATCAAACGGTTTGTCGGCAGGCTGGCTGGCAAAGCGCAGGAAATACCAGGAACTGTTGGTAAAGGTATCAAGCGTATCGGTTTCACGCTCCGCCGCACCGCCGCATTGCGGGCAATCGACATTCTTCCATGTCGGATGGCGTAACAGCGGGTTGCCGGGCGTGCCGAAGTCGACATCCTCGGGCAATTTAATCGGCAGGCTATCCTTCGGCGCAGGTACTACGCCGCAGCTTTGGCAATGGATGAAGGGGATCGGCGTCCCCCAGTAACGCTGGCGCGAAACGCCCCAGTCGCGCAGCCTCCAGACAGTCTGCCCTTCACCCCAATTTTCATCTTCCGCGCGCGCGATGATAAGCGCCTTCGCTTCGTCCACGCTTTTGCCGTTTAAAAAAGCGGAATTGACCAATACGCCGTCACCTGCCTCGGCTTCGGTCATCGGTGCGTCTGCTGCGGTGTCGCTATCTGCAACGACGCGTAAAATCGGCAGGCCGTATTTAGCCGAGAACTCGAAATCGCGTTGATCGTGGCCGGGCACGCCCATTACCGCACCGGTGCCATAATCCATCAGCACGAAATTCGCGATATAGACCGGCAAATCGCCGCCCGTAATCGGGTGAACCGCTTTCAAGCCGGTATCAAAACCCAGCTTCTCTGCCGTTTCCAGCTCGGCCGCTGTGGTTCCGCCCGCCTTGCATTTCTCGATAAAGGCCTGCGCGTCTGTGCTATTTGCAGCCACACCCTGCGCAATGGGATGATCCGCTGCGACCGCGACAAAGCTTGCACCGAAGATTGTATCGGGCCGGGTCGAATAAACCTCGATTTCCTGCCCGTCATCCAGAGCGAATTTAAACTGCAGACCCTGCGATTTGCCAATCCAGTTTTCCTGCATCAAACGGACTTTGTCGGGCCAGTTTTTCAGCTCGTCCAATCCGTTCAAAAGCTCGTCGGCAAAATCGGTAATCTTCAGAAACCACTGGTTCAGCTTACGCTTTTCGACCTCTGCGCCGCTGCGCCAGCCCTTGCCATCGATAACTTGCTCATTGGCCAGTACCGTATTGTCCACCGGGTCCCAATTGACCTCGCTCTCTTTGCGGTAAACGAGGCCGGCATTGAACATATCAATAAACAGCGCCTGCTCATGCCCGTAATATTCCGGATCACAGGTGGCGAATTCGCGGTTCCAATCCAGCGCAAACCCAATGCGCTTCAGCTGCGCCTTCATGTTGGCGATATTGTCACGCGTCCATCCGCCGGGATGCACGCCTTTCTCCATCGCGGCATTTTCTGCAGGCATGCCAAATGCGTCCCACCCCATGGGGTGCAGGACCTCATGGCCGCGCATCTTCTTATAGCGGGCTAGGACATCGCCCATAGTATAGTTGCGTACATGGCCGATATGGATGCGCCCGCTGGGATAGGGAAACATTTCCAGCACATAGCTTTTCGGTTTTTCGCTATCGCTGTCTGCTTCGAAACAGCGCGCTTCGTCCCATGCCAATTGCCAGCGTTCATCGGCCTGCCCGGGTTCAAATCGAGCATCGAAACCACTGTCACTCATAAAATTTGGGTCCGTTTATTCGGAAATAGAATTATTCAGAAATTGACTGGCGGCGCAATTCGCGCGCCTTTGTCAGAATGATATCTTCCAGCTTTTGTACGGTCGCCGCCTGAACCGGCGCATCCACCCATGCGCCGCCCTGTGCAACTTGGCGGCTGGCAGCAACACGCAGCGCATCAGCACGCAGATCCTGGTCCAGTATCGTGATGGTCATCTTCACCCGCTCGCCCGGATTGCTGGGATTGGCGTACCAGTCTGTAACAATGACGCCGCCAGCGCTGTCTGTTTGCGCCAATGGCGCGAAACTCACCGTTTCGAGCGATGCGCGCCAGAGGTAGGAATTCACACCAATCGTTGTGACCTGCGATGCGGCAAGATCAGCCGTTGGGCGTTCAGAACCACCGCATGCCGCAAGGCTGGCCAATGCGGCAGTGGTGATCACGAAGCGAGTTGAAAGTGAGCGTGCGGTCATGATGGTTCCGGGTAATCCTATTAATGGCCTTTCCGTCTCTATAACCGTCCATCAAAAACCGGCAAGGGGGATGGCGCGAACAGAACGGATTGGCGCGTTGCAGCAATATGTAACAAATTGTTGCGTGGTGAAGGGCCCTAGACAGCGTGAATGCACCCTTAATCCAGCGATTTATGTGTGAGTCTTGCAACAGGTTAGCTGAAGAACGCGCTTTGGCTGTGGAAAAGCTGGCAACCAACAGAACTACGTGTAACCTTTTGGCGTGTAGCAACGACTCCATAAATAATAACAGGAGTCAGGACCGGTTCATGGCTCTGCGTGTTAGTAAGTCACGAACCTGAAGAGGATGCTGAGTGTAAGTTGATGGCTAAGCCGGACAACATGACAGGATTTGGCAAGGTTGCCTTAGCGCTCGCCGCCACGGCAGGCGTTGCGCTTGTCGCGCCGTCCGCAGGCCTTGCTCTCGTCAGCCTTGATTCCGCTCCGTCCGGCTTGACTGCACCTGATTTCACTTCGTTTACTCCGGCAACCGTAGATCCGGAACTGGCACAACGTGTGGCTGCCAGTGTGCGCGCCAAAGGGCTGGATTTCAGCTTTACCCCGGCAGGCAATAGCACCCCGGGTGACCAGACAATTACCGTTGCCGTACGCGTTGATGATCAAACTGCTCGCGCCATTTCTGTCCGTTCTGCCGCTAAAGTCGCACAAGCCCAGCAGCCTGGCACGCGGAGCAGCATCGCAATCGCACCCACACGGTATAATCTCGGCGTAGCCCGCGGTTATCAAGGCTTTGCCAAACCGAAGAAAACACTGGCGACAGATCTTTCTGTTGGCCTCAATTCGGTCCAGATGCCGGATTTGTCAGAGTTCAAACCTTCAGAAGGCACTGCAGAAGAAAAGCCTAGCCGGTTCAAGCCGCGAATTTCGCTTGAACAGGATGGTAATGTCGGCCGTTCACCACAAACCCTTGAGGGGCTGGGTGAGCAATCTGTCGATCTTGGCGGCGCATATCGCGTGACCAAGAACCTTGACGTGACCGCCGGTGTTCGCATTTCGCAGGAACGCGACCGGATCGATCCGCTGACTGACAATGTGCAGGATAGCCAGGCCGTATATGTAGGAACGCAGTTCCGCTTCTAATTCATCGCACCTCAAGCAAAGCTGCGATCAACAAATTGCTATGCACGGCCCCGCTTTTGCGGGGTTTTTTATTGCCTTACCAGCATCCGCAGCTACGTTTGCCGTAACGTCAATAAGATCAGCACAAAAAATTTCGAGAGGTCCCTATGTCAAGAGTAGCAATTGTCACCGGCGGTACACGCGGCATCGGCAGAGCAATCTGCGAACAATTGCGCAGCGACGGCTTCACCGTTGCCGCCAATTACGGCGGCAATGATGAAGCAGCGCGCAATTTTACCGCCGAGACAGGGATCAAGACATATAAATGGGATGTCGGCGACCACGAGGCCAGTCTGGCTGGCTGCGCTACGGTGGTGGAGGAATTGGGGCCTATTGACGCGGTGGTCAACAATGCAGGGATTACGCGGGACGGCACATTGCACAAGATGACCTACGAAGACTGGCACGAAGTGATGCGCATCAATCTAGGCGGGTGCTTCAACATGGCGAAAGCGTGCTTCCCCGGAATGCGCGAACGCAAATGGGGCCGGATCGTCAATATCGGGTCGATCAATGGTCAGGCCGGACAATATGGCCAAGTGAACTATGCCGCTGCCAAATCGGGAATCCACGGTTTCACCAAAGCGCTTGCGCAAGAGGGTGCGAAATTCGGCGTAACCGTGAATGCGATTGCTCCTGGGTATATCGATACAGACATGGTCGCCGCAGTGCCTGAACCTGTGCTGGAAAAAATTGTCGCTAAAATACCTGTCGGGCGCCTCGGTCAGGCGAGCGAGATCGCCCGCAGTGTCGGCTTTCTGTGTTCAGACGATGCGGGCTTCGTCACTGGCTCGACGATGAGCGTGAATGGCGGCCAGCATATGTATTGATGAAGCGCTGCGTGATAGGAGCTTTTGCATGAGCAGCATCTATCACCCGCCGGTTAAACGGTCCGTCCAGATTGCCGGGCACAAGACATCGATCAGTCTCGAACCGCTGTTTTGGGATATGCTCAAGGATGCGGCCGAAGCCAGAGGCGTGCCGATTAATGCGGTGGTTGCCCGCATTGATGCCGAACGGATCAAATCGCCTACCCCGCCCGGTCTGGCCAGCGCGGTACGGGTGTGGCTCGTTAGCCAGCCTTAGTCGTCTCCGACACGCTCGATATCTGCGCCGACCAGCTGGAGTTTTTCCTCCAGCCGCTCATATCCGCGATCAAGGTGATACAGGCGGCGGACCTGGGTTTCGCCTTTCGCGGCAAGACCGGCAATGACCAGACTCATCGATGCACGAAGGTCAGTCGCCATCACCTCTGCACCAGTGAGAACATCGGTGCCGCGAACAATTGCGGTGCGGCCATTTGTCTCGATGTTTGCGCTCATCCGGTTAAGCTCCGGTACGTGCATGAACCGGTTTTCGAAAATTGTTTCGGTCAGGACACTGGTGCCCTCTGCCTTGCAGAGCAGCGCCATTAGCTGCGCCTGCATATCGGTGGCGAGGCCCGGGAATGGTGCAGTCGTCAGATCGACAGCTTTCAGCGGTCCGTTCGCAGCGATGTTCACACCGTGCTTGTCCGCTTCTACCTCAACGCCGATATTGCGCAGCGCCTGAAGCGAGGAGATCATGTCCCGCTCATCCGCGCCTTCCAGCCGGACTTCGCCGCCAGTAATCGCGGCGGCGCAGGCGTAGGAGCCCGCTTCGATACGGTCAGGCATTACCTTATAGGTCGCGCCGTTCAGTTTCTTCACCCCGTGGATCGTAAGATCCGATGTGCCGACACCTTCAATTTCTGCACCCATTGCGAGTAGCAAATTACACAGATCTACAATCTCCGGCTCGCGCGCGGCATTGGTCAGGCGCGTGGTGCCATTGGCCAGCGCGGCGGTCATCAGTGCGTTTTCGGTCGCTCCAACGGAAACGACGGGGAAATCAAAATCGCCGCCCGGCAATCCGCCATCGGGGGCGTGCGCCCGTACATAGCCTTGAGCCAGTTCGATCTCTGCGCCCATCGCTTCGATCGCTTTCAAGTGGAGATCGATCGGACGGTTACCGATTGCGCAGCCGCCCGGCAGCGAAACAGTCGCCTCACCGGCGCGCGCCAGCATGGGGCCAAGCACCAGAATGGAAGCGCGCATTTTCCGGACCAGATCGTAAGGCGCGACAGTGGAAGTCAGGCGCGATGCTTCAAACGTCACCACGCGGCCGAACTCTTCCGGCCTTTTGCCGCGAATGCCAATTGAAACGCCGAACTGGCCCATCAGATGTTGGAACCCGTCAATATCCGCGAGACGCGGCAGGTTTCGCAGCGTCAACGGCTCTTCGGTCAATAGCGCGCAAGGTATCAGGGTCAGCGCAGCATTCTTCGCGCCAGAGATCGGAATTGTGCCGGAAAGGCGCTTCCCGCCTCTGATGATGATTTTATCCATCGCGGTGGTTTAGCCAGAATGACGGGCGGGGCAAGACTATCCTGCCCGCCTTTCGCGTGAAATCGTCCGCATGCAGTTGACCTAACGAATATCCGGCACCTATTCGTATCAGTATGAGCCAACATAAACCGATTAGAAAAGCCGTATTCCCCGTAGCTGGTCTGGGCACGCGTTTCCTGCCAGCAACCAAGGCGATCCCGAAGGAATTGCTACCGATCGTCGACCGGCCTTTGATCCAGTATGCAGTGGACGAAGCGCGCGAAGCCGGTATCGAACAGATCATCTTTGTGACCGGCCGCGGAAAGACCGCCATAGTCGAGCATTTCGATGTCGCTTACGAACTTGAAGCGACCATGGATGAACGCGGCAAAAGTAAAGCCGTGCTGGAACCTACCCGCGCTACACCCGGCGATATCATTACTGTACGCCAGCAAGTGCCGCTTGGGCTTGGCCATGCAATCTGGTGCGCGCGGGCAATCGTGGGGGACGAACCATTCGCGATCCTTCTTCCGGACGAGCTGATGGTGGGCGAGCCGGGCTGCATGAAGCAGATGGTGGAGGCCTATAACGAAGTTGGCGGCAATCTGATCAGTGTGCTGGAAGTGCCGTATGAAGAAGTGTCCAGCTACGGCGTGATTGACCCAGGGGCCGCCAATGGCGCGCTGACCGAGGTAAAGGGGCTGGTCGAAAAGCCGCCTGTCGATGAAGCCCCATCGAACAAGATCGTGTCCGGCCGGTATATTTTGCAACCCGAAGTCATGCGCACACTTGAAAATCAGGGCAAAGGCGCGGGCGGCGAAATCCAGCTGACGGACGCGATGGCCAAGATGATCGGTAGCCAGCCATTTAACGCTGTCACATTTGCAGGACGCCGCTTCGATTGCGGGAGCAAAGTCGGCTTTGTCGAGGCAACACTGGCGCTGGCGATGGAGCGCGAAGATATGGGCGAGGAAGTGCGGGCGATGGCGCGCAAATTGCTGGGCTAATTTTTACCGGTAGGAAGCGCAGAATAGAAAAAGGGCGCCGCAGGTTTTCGTGCAGCGCCCCTTTCATTGATTGGCCCGGTTAGGCGGTATTATCGCCTTTACCATCCGCCGCTTTGGGCTTGGCTGCGGCTTTCTTCGGCGGTGCTTTTGCCTCAGCTTCTACGACCTGCTTTTGCACATCCTCGATCACATCGGCCAAGGACGGGGCGCTTTCTGCCGCTGCCGGTCCCTTGACCAGACCGTTGAGTGATGACCCGTCCAGTCCGAGCTCCTGCATCAGTCCGTCAAGGACAGGTGCCTGCGCCCGGTAAGACAGCGCCGCAGATACTGCGTCGGTTGCCAGATTGCCCGAGCCGCCGCCAGAACCGCCACCTGCGCTGCCAGCACCGGCAGAACCGCCGCCGCCATTGTTGGTCAGCCCGTCAACTTGCACGATCTTGATGGAATCGATTGCTTCCATCGGTTTCGCGCTTTCCTTGATGACTTCAGGCAGTACTTTCAGCAGTGCCAGCTTGGTTTGCAGACTGATTTGATCCATCGAGAGGATGTTAGCCGCCTCGTTGATCGCCTGTTGACCTGCTGCCTCGACTTCAAAGCGGATACGTGCAGCTTCTGCCCGCAACTTTTCCGCCTCGGCTTCACCCGATGCTTCCAGCCGGATGGCTTCCGCCCGGTTGGATGCCGCATCTTTTTCGGCTTCCGCTTCGACCTTGATTTTAATCGCGTCACGTTCTGCGACCTTTGCGGCCTCAATCAGCTCGATGCGCTTTTCACGGTCGGCAATCTCGGTTTCACGAGCGGTTAGAACGCCTTCTTCGGCAGCCACTGCGGTTGCCCGTGCAGCATCAGCTTCGGCCTTGGCCTGGCTCTCTTCACGCGACTTGTTCTGGACAGCGATTTGCTGTTCCTGACGTGCGATTTCCAGCGCACGAACCTGATCAATCCGCGCCTCTTCAACCGTGCGGTCAGCTTCAATCTGCTGTGCGTCGACTTCCTTTTTGGCGGTAATGCGCGCAGCTTCGGCTTCGCGGTTACGCTCGGCCTGTTCCCGGGCGACTTCGGAAGCCTGCTTGGCGCGGCGCATCTCGACCTCGCGCTCTTGCTCAAGGCGGGCGAACTCGTTGTCACGTCCGATTTCGAAGCTCTTCTGATCGGCTTCAAGGTTTTTCGTTTCCATCTGGACGCGCGTATCCTGCTCGATATCGTTCCGCGCTTTCTTGCGCAGTTCGATCTGCTCGGTCAGCTTCGTCAGACCCTCGGCATCAAACGCATTATTGGCGTTGAAATGTTCAATCGATGTCTGGTCAAGGCCGGTCAGGGATACCGACTCAAGCTCCAGACCGTTCATGGCAAGATCGTTGGACGAAACCTGCTGCACTTTCTGGACGAAATCGGCGCGCTGTTCGTGCAGCTCGTTCATGGTCATGCCGGCAGCCACGGAGCGCAGCGCGTCGACAAACTTACCTTCGACCAGGTCTTTCAGCGCTTCGGGCTGCATGGTCCGCAGGCCCAGGGTCTGGGCCGCCATTGCAATCGCCTCGCTATCAGGGCGCACGCGGACGTAAAACTCTGCTTTCACATCGATCCGCAAACGGTCGAGCGTGATCAGCGCATCCGCATTCTTGCGTTCAACTGCAAGCCGGACAGTGTTCATATTAACCGGCATCGTTTCGTGAAGAACGGGAAACACCATCGCGCCGCCATTCATCACGACCTTTTCGCCGCCAAAGCCCGTTCTTACAAAGCCGATTTCTTTCGTCGCCCGGCGGTACAGCCGTGTGATAAAGAAGATAAGTCCGAGGAAGAGAACAATTGCGCCCCCTACCCATATTCCGACGCTTGCCAAATTCTCCATATATTCTCTTTTCCTTTTATCGAGAGGGTGCCAGGCGCGGCTCGGTCAGCCTGCTGGCGTAAAAAGTCGCGCCTTCGCGGCGGACCAGCAAAACGGTTTCACCCGCCTGTAATTCTTCGCTCTGGTCGTGCGGTTCGACCATCACATTGTGCGACTGACCAAAATGGTCATGCACTTTCGCGCGTGCCGGAGATGCCGCTTTCGCAGTGCCGTCTAAGATACGCGCCCGGCGGCCGACCAAAGTCTGGACCGATACCGCCGTCGTTTCATCCTTTGGCATGATGTAGCCCAGTGGCCGGGCAACGATGCCGGTTACCGGCAGGGCTGCCGCCCCGGCAAACAAGGATGCCAGCAAGGGATCGAGCACACCGCCCGTCAGCCCTTCCGCAAATGACTGTATCGAAACCCCGATGCCTGCAAATGCGAAAAGGAACATCATCAACCAGACCGAAACCGGCAGATGACGAAAGCCGAGTAAACGGAAAAACCCGTCCAACGCGCCCACGCCGGATGCGCCATCTGGTTCGAGATCAATATCGATGTCACCGGCACCGTCGATATCGCCCTCGCCAAACAGATCGCCAAGCCCGGTGATCTGTAGCAAGGCCAGCACCAGCATGATGCCAAAGGCAACGGCAAATGGCATATTATAGTCGGCAAGCAGGCTCACAAAATTGCACCCAGGAACTTGTTTCCAAGCTCGGGCCTCCCCTGTTCATTCATTTTTCTCATGAGTTATTATCTAACACAAACATGAACAGATTGACAGGAAAATCGGATTCCCGGCTTCCGATTTATGACTCTATCACAAGGGTTTAATAGAGACAGGCTGGCTTTATTGCGGATGCGCTATGTTTTAGTGTCCACAGCTGCCCAGCTTCAATTCAGCGTCAGTCCGCCGTCCACTATAATTGTCTGCCCGAGAATATAGGACGCAAGCGGAGAGGCCAGGAAAAGAGCTGCCCCTGCCAGTTCGGATGGCTCGCCCGTCCGCCGCAGCGGAATAGACCGGAGCACATGATCGGTCCGTTTTTCATCGTCGAACGTCACAGCGGTCATTTTGGTTTTGACGTAACCGGGCGCGATCCCGTTTACCCGGATATTGTCGCGCGCCCACGCCGATGCAAGCGACTTGGTCAGCGCCGCCGCACCTGCCTTTGACGCGCCATAGGCAGGATTGCCGACAGTGGCATGAAACGCCGCGGTCGAACTTACAATGATGAGAGAACCCTGCGCCGCACTCAGCGCGGGATGATATTTGCGCGCGCAATCCATCACCGATGTCAGATTAACGTCGAGCACATCACGCCAACCTTCCCGCGCAAATTCTGCGCGGTCATAACGCACAATACCTTGGCACAGGATCAACACGTCCAGCCTGTCCATGCTGGCTGCAGCATCAATTTGATCCGGCTTGGAAACATCAACGCAGTGATAGGTCAGCCCGGTGAGATCTGACCCTTCGCCGGCATCATATTCTGCAGCGCTGGCGCGCGTTCCCCACACATGCACCTCAGCACCATGCGCCCGGAATGCCTGCGCCATGCCATTTCCGATACCACTGGAACCGCCTACAATCAGCACGGTCTTGCCAGTGAAATCGAGCGCATTTTGGCTCATGATGCGGTGATCCGCAAAGGCAGCGTTTTCAGCCCCCCGACAAAGGTTGATTTGGATCGCAGCGGTTCCCCAGCCAATTCGATCGAGTCCAACCGGTCAAGCAATGTCTCAAACAGAATGCGCATTTCCAGCCGCGCCAGATGCAGACCAAGACATTGATGCGCACCCGCGCCAAACGCCAGATGCCGGTTTGGGCTGCGGGCAGCATCGAATTTGCGCGGATCATCAAATTGGGCCGGGTCATGATTGGCGGCGACATAGTTGATCATCAGCCAGTCATCCTTGGCAATATGTTGCCCGCCCAGTTCGGTGTCCTGTGCTGCCGTGCGCATGAAGTGCTGAACCGGACTGGTCCAGCGAATGGCCTCCTCGACAATACCGGGCAGCAGTGACCGGTCTGCTTTCACACGTGCAAATTGCTCCGGGTCTTGTGCCAGAGCCAGCATCGCGCCTGCCGTAGACGCCGAAGTCGTATCATGCCCCGCCGCCGCGAGGATGATGTAATAGCCCATCATATCGCGGTCGTTCAGCGGCGCTCCGTCGACCATCGCATTGGCAATAGTGCTCGCTACATCACCTGTCGGATTGGCACGTTTTTCCGCAGTGATACCGGCAAAGTATTTTTCGAAATCCGCCACTGCACCGGCAACCAGCTGGGTGATTTGTTCCGGCGTCATATCAGCCATGCCCGACTGGTTCAGATCTTCATCCTGTCCCCCGAACATCTGCTGCGTCAGCATCAACATCCGCGGCTCGTCTTCCTCCGGCACGCCCATAATCTGCATCACCACGTGCAGCGGATAGGGGGCTGAAACGAGCGGGACAAAATCTGCTTCCGGTCCAGCGTCGACAAGCCGCTGCACGGTGGCTTCGGCCAAGCTGCGGATTTCCGCCTCTACACTGCGCAGGTTTTTCGGCATGAACCATTCCTGCGTCAGCTTGCGATATTTCATGTGGACCGGCGCATCGAAGGTGACCAGACTGGCGACCATATGCGGGCTGCCCCCGGTCATCGCTTTGGCAAATTCAATCCCCTCGTTCAGGGAGAATACCACCGTGCGCGGATTGTTAAGGAAGGTCGCATTATCTTTCGAAATACGCATCACATCGTCATAGGATGTGATCAGCCAGAACGGATCAAACACGCCTTCTTCATCAGGCATTACACGGACAACAGGCGTGTCAGAACGGATCTGGTCGAACACATCCAGCAGATTATCCCAATCGGCATAGGATGCCGGGTCAATGACTGCCCGCGCCAGATCTCCGCGAATGGTCGGGACGTCTGCCATATCAGTTCTCCCTTGCAGCAGCGGCCAGATACTCGTCCTTCAGCTT
Organism: Sphingomonadaceae bacterium; assembly: GCA_020630295.1. GTDB lineage: Bacteria > Pseudomonadota > Alphaproteobacteria > Sphingomonadales > Sphingomonadaceae > Pontixanthobacter. The sequence continues at coordinate 58,474 of JAHDBR010000004.1, read as the reverse complement.
ACGCTTGTAGAGTTTCCCGTTCGCTTCCCGCGGTAGCTCTGCGCGGAAATCGAACACGCGCGGCATTTTGAGGCGGGCGAGTTCTCCGGAAAGATATTCGGTAAGCTCCGCTTCCAATGCATCGCCCGCTTCGTCCATCGAAACCGGCTGCACCACAGCAACAACACGTTCGCCCATTTCTGGGCATGGCGCGCCAATCACTGCCGCATCCATAACTTTGTCATGCGTGACCAGCAGATTTTCGACTTCTTGCGGATAGATATTCACCCCGCCTGATATGATCATGTTGGAACGGCGATCCGTCAGATACAGGAAGCCGTCTTCGTCCAGCTTTCCGATATCACCCAGCGTCGTCCAGCCTTTCGGGTGAGTGGCCTCTTTCGTTTTGGCTTTGTCTTTGTGGTATTCAAATGGATAGGGGCTTTCGAAAAAGATCGTCCCTTCTTTTCCGGTCGGGACTTCTTCTCCGTCATCGTCACAGACATGGATAGTGCCCAGAATGGCCCGCCCTACTGAACCGCGATGCGAAATCCAGTCAGGGCTGCCGATCATGGTCATCCCGTTCCCTTCACTACCGGCATAATATTCGTAAATTATCGGCCCCCACCATTCGATCATCTCATCCTTGATATCGGCCGGGCAAGGCGCTGCCGCGTGAAGCGCGCCCTTATGGGTGGAAAGATCGTACCGGGTGCGGACATCTTTAGGCAATTTCAGCATGCGAACAAAGTGCGTGGGCACCCATTGGCTGTCCGTTACGCCGTATTTCTCGATAGTTGCCAGCGCCTGTTCGGGATCGAACTTTTCCATGACGACCACGGTCCCGCCAAGCCGGTGAATTGTGGTCGACCAGCCGATAGGAGCCGCATGGTATAGCGGCGCGGGCGACAAATAGATGCAGCTGCCGTCACCCTTTATCTGGAAGCCCATAGTGGCAAGCCCCATCAAGGGCGTGGGTGCTTCAACCGCCGGATCTTCAGGGGGTGCCGGTAAAATACCCTTCGGCCGGCCCGTGGTGCCCGAACTATACAACATTACCCGGCCAACTGACTGATCAGCAATCGGATCGGCAGATTGGGCAGCCAATATCGCCTCCGCCCCTCCGCCAAAGATCATCGTGTCCGGCGCAGCATGGTCCGCTTTCAGCGCTTCCAAAATACCATCAAATTTGCGCGTGGTGATCAACAATTTCGCATCGCTGTCATCCAGAATATACGCGATTTCGCTTGCCGTCAGGTGAGTCGAGATAGGCACCAAAACCGTTCCCGAACGCTGCGATGCCCAATAGATTTCGTGATAGCGGGCGCAATTCTCCATCAACAGGCCAAATGCATCGCCGTCCTTAAGGCCCTGCTGCCTGAACCAATGGGCCAGCCGGTTCGCGGCCTCGTCCATCTGTTTGTAACTTACGGTCTCCCCGCTGCCGGCCATGATGATGGCCGGGTGGTCAGGTTGGCTTTGCGCAAAATTTATAGGGTGCATCAGGTTCCTCTCTGAAACCTACCCTATTGATCCACACGGTAGCGGCAAGAAAAAAGGGCAGCGGATCGCTCCGCTGCCCCTTTAGAACACCCTCTCCGATGTCCTTACCGCCCTCCCGCGGTTTATTCGAAACTTATTGGCCGCCGCGTCCGCCTTGGCCCGAAACCTTCGCAAAGGCTTGTTGGGCAGTTGATTCGACCATGTAGGGAATCGGGTTCACTGCCTTGCCAGCGATCCGCACCTCATAGTGCAAATGCGGGCCGGTGGAACGTCCGGTAGAGCCCACATATCCGATAATGTCGCCTTTCTTCACATGCGCGCCATTGGCGACTGCGATACGCGACATATGCGCGAATCGTGTCTGCAATTGGGCACCATGTTCGATCGAAACATACAGGCCGTAGCTGCTGAACCATTCAGCCTTGCTTACAATACCGTCGGCGGTGGCATAAATCGGCGTGCCGGTTGGCGCGGCCAGATCGACACCCTTATGTGCGCGGCGTCCGCCGATGACGGGGTGCGTCCGCATTCCGTATTTGCTTGTCAGAGACGCATTATTCAGCGGCATGCGCGAAGGAACAGACACAGATGATGTCGGCGCAGGAGCAGAAGCGTCACCACCGTCCAGTGCTTCCCACCGTGCGAAATAATCTTTAAACTTCTCGTCACCGCCACTCAAGGTATCGCCCTGAGCCGCCCGAACTGACGAGGTTACATCCGCAGTTGCCGCGCTGCTATTTGCCGATGCAGGCGCTGCACCCATTCCGATCATGCCGGCAAGAGTGAGTGCCAAAGCAGCAAAGCTACGCTGAAAGTTCATTGCGACCACGTTTCGTCCTTTTTATCAGGCTCTTACAAGCCATGAGGATCCCGTTACAAAGCAGCTCGATCCCGTACGAAAGCTGCCCCAAAATAAATTTGAAACGGAGCTGGAACCAACCGCCGCTTCAGTGATTGTTTTGTTACAAGTGAATTTCTTTATGACGCAAGACTGTCATAGAAGTCTCGCGACAAACCGGCTGCAAGACGCGCTGAGTCGTTGAATGGAGCCTTTAACGCCCCCCTGAAATGCGTCTGGACCAAGGATTTCCAACGTTTTTGCGGCGATTCACCGCTTTTTTCGCAAATTCTGACAAAATGCTTGGTGCCAAAAGCGACATGGCGAATCTCGTCGTCAAGAATACGTTGTAAGATTTTCGCACCATTTTCGTCACCTTGCGACCGGACCCGATTTAAAGTTGCAGGGGTGACGTCAAGACCGCGCGCCTCCAGCACCATCGGCACGATCGCCAATCTAGCGGAAACATCGTGAGCGGTTTCCTCAGCGGCCTGCCACAAACCCGCATGGGCTGGCAAAGCTCCATAATTGCTGCCCAACCGCCTAAGCTTCCTGTCCAACAGAGCGAAGTGCATCGCTTCATCAGCTGCAACATATAAAAAGTCAGAGGTGAACTCGCGGCCTTGCTGTCCGCCAAATCGTCCGGCCATGTCGAGCGCCAGATCAATTGCCACAAATTCAATATGTGCAAGGGCGTGCCACAATGCGATTCGGCCCTTATCCGTCCCTTTGCCGCGCCGCGGCATGTTGCGCGGATCGAGCAGTTCGGGCGCAGCGGGCCAAGACGGGCGGTCGGGCATCCCTGCATCTCCAGACGCCGCGAGATCAAATTCAAGCTTGCCCAGCCGCCATCCACGCGCCGCATCGCGCGCGGCCATGACTTTGGCGCGAGGATCCGCGCTAAGTAGCGCGCTGCGAATGGCAGCTTTCAGCGAACCGGGCATGGGCAGCTGACTTCCTAAAGCGCTTTCGCCGCGGACAGCACTTCGTCGGCATGGCCTTTGACTTTTACCTTGTTCCAGACCTGCGCGATTTTTCCGTCTGGTCCAATCAAGTACGTAGTCCGAACCATGCCCATATACGTACGACCGTACATTTTCTTTTCGGTCCAGATACCCAATGCATCCGACAGGCCGCCTTCCTCTGCATCAGTTGCCAGATCCACGGTCAGATCATGCTTGGCGATAAAGTTTTGATGCTTTTTCGGCGAATCCTTGCTGATGCCGAGGATCGCAGTACCGGCTGCATCAAATTCAGCCTTAAGAGCAGAGAAATCCTTAGCCTCGGTCGTACAGCCAGGCGTATTGTCCTTGGGATAGAAGAACAGCACCAGCTTTTTGCCGGCATAGTCGGAGGCTTTCACACTGCCGCCATCGGGCGTTTCCATTGCAATATCGGGAACCGGATTTCCTGCTTCACTCATCGACTAAATCTCCAAAACGGTCTGAAAAATGTTCTTCCACGCATGTGCCACGCTTTGCCGCGCATCATCATAGCTATGCAAGAGTTCTTCTCTGCTGCCGCACATACACGCCTTGCACATAGCCTGCATGATTGCAGGTGATGGTTCGGCAAGATCGGGCGCAAATAGACGCGATGCCACCAGCAGACGCGTCAGCAAATCATGTGCACTGAGCAGCTCGGGCCCGACCAGACCAACGCGCACAAGCTCGTCAATAGCCTCGCGCAAATTCGGATTGAGTGCTGCTCCGTCGCGCAATTGCAGAAAATGCACCAGAAACTCCAAATCGACCAAGCCGCCGCGCATCAGCTTTGCATCGAGCGCACCCTTGGGCTGTTTGTGCTGCGCCATATCCGACCGCATAGACAGGACGTCGTCACGAAGCTTTTCGGCATCACGAGGCATTCGCAGGATTTTCAGGACACTATCCCGCAAACCTTGCCGCAGACCGGGCGGCCCTGTCATCGCACGTGCACGGGTGAGCGCCATATGCTCCCATGTCCACGCATCTTCGGCTTGATAGCGCGCGAAGCTGTCCATGCTAACAGCCAGCGGTCCCTGGGCACCCTGCGGCCGTAATCGCGTATCTACTTCATATAACGCTCCATGCGCGGTGGGAACGCTGAGCGCGGCGCTGATCCGCTGGGCCAGGCGATTGTAATACATCGTCGCGCCGAGAGGGCGCTCACCATCCGATTGCTGATCGTACGTTCCCGTAAACACATAGACAATGTCCAGATCGGATGCGTGGGTGAGGGCGCCGCCGCCCAATCTGCCCAAACCCAATATGATCAATTCGCTATCCGCGATACGGCCGTGCACTTTGGCAAATTCGCGCGTCGCAGCCTCTGCCGCGACTGACAGACCGGCCTCTGCCAAGCGGGAAAGACCGGCGGCAATCTCCAACGGATCATGCGCAGCCTCTATCAATTGCACGCCCAACGCGAACCGCCGCTCGCCAGTAACAAAGCGCAGCCGGTCAAGAATACGCTCGTAATCGCCAGTCGCTTCGACTTTGGCCATTTCTTTGATCAGGTCGGAAACCGATCCCGGCAAATCCAGCGCGCTGCGGTCTATCAGCGCATCCAGCCGCTCCGGGTGGCGCCCGAGTTCTTCTGCCAAGGGATCGGCCAATGTGAGAATATTGATGAGCTGTTCAAACAGGCCGGGTCGCGCCTCAAGCAGCCTGAACAGGTTAATCGCGCTAGATGCTTTGGTCAGGAATGCTTCCCATCTAAGCAGGGCGCGGTGCGGGTCGGGAGCTTCCGCCAGCGCCTCCAACAGAGCGGGCAAAATAGCCTCGAACGCCGAAAGGGCCGCGGGGCTTTTCAAAGCGCGGATATGACCGTCGCTCCATGACCGGACACGCTCGGCCATCGCCTCCGGCTGCTCGAACCCGAGTTGTCCAAGATTTCTCGTGAGCGCATCACCAAGATGGACGGGTGTTGGCGAAGTGTCATCAACATCAATGAGCCGGTCGAACCGGTCGGCTACCGTACCGGTCAATTCCTGTAGATCTTCGAGGAGCGCCTGCGCTCCGGGATAGCCGCCCAGAGCGGCTACATTCTCCAATGCCTCACCCTCGGGTAGCGTATGCGTTTGCCGGTCATTGACCATCTGCAGACGGTGTTCAATCGTTCGCAATCGATCATATGCCGCGCCCATCGCCGCTGCGTCGTCGCGTGTAATCAGCGCGGCAGCGGCAAGCGCATCGAGCGCCTTTCGGGTATTGCGGCTGCGCAGGCTCGGATCGCGCCCGCCATGAATTAGCTGATAGGTCTGCGCAAAGAATTCGACCTCACGAATGCCTCCGCGCCCTTGCTTCACATTGAAACCCGGCATTGGCTGCGACGGGCCTTTATGCGTGGTTCTGATCTTGCCGGTCAGCCGTCCAATTTCTTCAATCGCACCGAAATCGAGGCTGCGCCGCCATACAAACGGGCGGATCGCATCAAGAAATTCCTGGCCTGCCGCAATGTCGCCCGAAGCTGCGCGTGCGCGAATGAATGCGGCTCGTTCCCAAGTTAGAGCGGAAGATTCGTAATGCGTCAGCGCACCGTTAACGGAGATCGCCAATGGGCTGATCTCGGAGGCCGGGCGGAGCCGCAAATCAACGCGGAATACAAAACCTTCCGCCGTATTGTCCGAGAGTAGCCGAACCACTTCGCGCGCATATCTTTGCGCGGCCTCTGCCGGCTCGTCGCGCTCACGCTTGGGCAAGCTTTGCGGGTCGTAAAGCAAAATGGGGTCAATATCGGAACTGTAATTCAGTTCCCCTGCGCCATGCTTGCCCAGTGCGATACCGATCAGACCCGCCGGTTCGGCATCGGGCACACGCCGCCGGATCGCCGCATTGATTGCAGTGTCGAGCGATCGATCGGCACAGTCCGACAATTCCTGCATTACTCTGCCAACCGGAAACGCGCCGGCCAAATCGCCGACAGCCAATGCGGCGGCCAGCGTAACGCGTTCATGCCGGAGCCGTGCGCCGACCTCTTCATCGCCATCAGCGAATGATTGCGCCCACGCCAACGCCTCCTCGCCCTGCCCTTCGGCAAGCAGCTCCTGCAGCTCCGGCCATTTATCCAGCGTCCCGCACAGAAAAGGCGAATGGGCACGCGCGCGGGCGATCGCATTGTCCCAATCAGCAGATCGTGCAGCATCTGTCATCGGGATAGCACTTGCCCCATATCGCGCGCTTTGCAATGGAGCTGTATTGAAAAACGAAATTGGCGCGTAACACTGTGACGCGCTAACGGGACGAGGAACCACTATGATCCGCAATATATTCGCCGCATCAGCCGCCCTGACACTGGCTGCTTGCAATATGTCAGGCACTGCCGACGGACCGCTCGATATTCCTGATGTCGAACCGGGCGATATTTCCGAAGCGACGATGGTCGATATTACGCGGACATTATCATCAGACGAATTTGACGGACGGATGCCCGGCACTGCTGGAGAAGAAAAGACTGTCGCACTGCTGATCGAAAAGTTTGAGGCAGCCGGTCTACAGCCGGGTAATGGTGACAGCTGGGTACAAAAAGTGCCGCTGGTGGAAATCACCGGCAAGGATTTCTCGCCGCTAACGATCAAAGGCGGTGATACCGACATTAATCTGGAATATGCGAAGGATTGGGTCGGCGTATCCTACCGTGAAGAAGCAGCAACCAGTCTGGCTGATAGCGAGCTGGTTTTTGTCGGTTACGGTGTCAACGCACCGGAACGCGGCTGGAACGATTATGAAGGGCTGGATATGGCGGGCAAAACCGCTGTAATTCTGGTGAACGATCCAGATTTCGGCGCCGAAACGCTGGAAGGCGATTTTAACGGCAAGGCGATGACCTATTATGGCCGCTGGACATACAAATATGAAGAAGCCGCGCGTCAGGGTGCCGCAGGTGCGATCATTATTCACGACACAGAGCCCGCATCTTATGGCTGGAATGTGGTCGAATCGAGCTGGAGCGGCCCGCAAGCCTATGCTCAGCGGGGCGAAAATGCACCGGCACTGACGCAAATGAACGGCTGGGTGCATATGGATGCAGCCAAGCAAATCATGGCCGCCGCAGGGCAGGATCTGGATGACCTTTCTGCCAAGGCCAAGAGCAAGGACTTCACCGCAGTGCCGCTGGGTCTGACCGCGAGCGCCAGCTTCTCGAACGATATCCGGTCATACGAATCGCAGAATGTTATCGGCATCCTGCCGGGCTCGGAACGGCCTGACGAATTTGTAATGCACACTGCGCATTGGGACCATCTGGGCCGCTGCACACCGGCGCCAGACGGCGATGATATTTGCAACGGTGCGGTAGATAATGCCACGGGTACAGCCGCTTTGGTTGCACTCGCAGAGGCCCATGCAAAGGCGGGCGCGCCGCAGCGCAGTCTCGTATTTCTGGCTGTAACTGCAGAAGAACAGGGTCTGCTCGGTGCAGATTATTACGCCGCCAATCCCGTATTGCCGCTGGAACAAACAGTGGGCGGGATAAATATGGACGCATTCCTTGTTGCCGGACCATCGAAAGACGTCACCGTAGTTGGTCCGGGCAAATCAAGGCTGGATGACTTCCTGAATAAGGCTCTGGAAGATGATGGCCGCACGGCAACGCCTAACCCGAACCCAGAAGCCGGATATTATTACCGGTCCGACCACTTCGCATTCGCGAAGCGCGGCGTGCCCATGCTGTATGTCGATGGCGGCGAAGATCTGGTGGAAGGCGGCGTTGAAGCCGGGGCTGCCATTGCAAAAGATTACCGCGATAACCGCTATCACGGCCCCAAGGACGAGTTCGACGAGAACTGGGACTGGAGCGGCGTGATGGCTGACCTGCAATTATTCTACCGCATCGGCCGGATGCTCGCCAACAGCACCAGCTGGCCCAATTGGGTCGAGGGTGACGAGTTTAAAGGCATCCGCGACGAGAGCTGCGCAGCTGAGGGCGGCTGTTAAGCCGCTCAGCTGATTTAGCCGAAACACCGACCCATGGCCTTCCATATGCCGCCCGAATGGGCACCGCAGGACTGGTTGTGGATCGGTTTTCCGCACGATTCCGATGAATGGCCTGGCTATCTGGCGCGTGCCCAGGAGCAGATAGCGGCCTTCGCCAATGCGGTTGCAGAAAGCGGGCAAGAGGTACGTCTGCTGGTGCGTGACGGGGCGAATGCTCAGATCGCCGCCAAGCTGGTCAGCGCCAAGGTCAGGCTGGAACAGCGACGCTATGGCGACATCTGGCTGCGCGATACCGGGCCGCTCATTCTGAGCGACGGGAAAACGAGCATCGCCCAACGGTTTGAATTCAACGGCTGGGGCGGCAAGTATGACATGGAAGGGGACCAGACGATTGGTGCGCAGCTGGCCCGCGATGCAGGACTGCCTGTGCGGAAATCAGGCTGGGTTCTGGAAGGCGGCGCAATTGACGGAGATGGCACGGGATTGGTTGCAACAACCGAACAGTGCCTTCTCAACCCAAACCGCAACCCCAGCTTGAACCGGAGCAAGATCGAGGCCAATCTTAAAGCAGATCTTGGGTTTGATCGCATCTTGTGGCTGGGTGACGGGCTGATAAATGACCATACGGACGGTCACGTCGATAATCTCGCCCGTTTCGTGGCTCCTAACACGCTGGCCATACCGCTGGCGAGCGGCGCGGATGATCCAAATCGTGCAATCTATTCCGATTGCCGGGAGCGCGCGCATGACGCCGCGGTGGTGGTAGCAGATATCCCTTCGCCCGGCAGAATAGAACGTGACGGCGCGGTCGAACCGGCAAGCTATGCCAATTTTGCCATAACCAGTCACTTGGTGGCCGTACCCACTTTCGGATCACCGTATGATGAGGAAGGCGTCGCAGCGATTGCCGCGCTTTTCCCTGACCGCGAAGTGATTGGCCTAGCTGCCGATGCTGTTCTGGCAGGCGGCGGCGGATTTCACTGCGCCAGTCAACAAATGCCTACCCTGCGCGGTTAACACCTTGGTAGGGTTTGCCTGCGACAATGCCATATGGCTAAAGTTATTGCCCTCTATCGCTCCCATAGCACCGCACTTCCCGTTCCCGCGCGCGCGGTGATTGTCAGCGGCTGTGCACTTGTGCTGATATTCGCGGGATAATTCACGAGACATTTCGCGCATCAATTCGCGCATTAGTTCTCGGGGGCTTTGGCCCGTTTCTGCAACATTCCCTGTAACCTAAGCAAGCTTTCGAACGGACTATAGGATAATCCCTATCGTCCGACCGGAGCAAACTTATGAAACGAAACGGAATATTCGCACTTGGCGGCGTTCTGACACTGGCCGCAGCGGGCATGGTCATAGCAGCATCAAACAGTGCCGATGCCCGGCAGAGCACAGCCGGAGCGGTAAAGTCCGGTGCCTCTGCAGAAGCTCCGGTAGTCCTCGAACTGTTCACCAGCCAGGGGTGTTCATCCTGCCCACCAGCAGACCGGCTTGCGGCAAGGCTTGCTCTGGATCCGTCCTTTCTCGTCATCTCGCGCCCGGTTACCTATTGGGACAGGCTGGGATGGAAGGACACATTGGCGCTGCCGGCCAATACAGATTTGCAGCGCGCCTACGCCCGCAAAGGAAATGAGGGCGCGGGCGTTTACACACCGCAAATTGTCGTCGACGGCCGTCATGGCGCAGTTGGGTCCAATGCGCGCAATGTCCAAGCTCTATCAATGGATGCAGCTATGGTTGCCAAGCCCGACCTGACAACTTCCCGGTCGCCTGATGGCAGCGTGACTGTGACGGTTCGCGGGAAAATACAGGGTCAGAGCGAGCTGGTATTATTAGCCCTGTCATCGCGGGAAAGCGTACAGATCGGTCGCGGCGAAAATGGCGGACGGCGGGTCAGCTACACGAATGTACTACGCAAGGAGACGCCCGTCGGCAGCCTCTCACGCAGCGATCAACGCGTCAAAATTACACCCGACATGATGCAGGTGTCGAACGCCAACCGCTACGCAATTATATTGCGTAAACCGAACGCGGGACCGATTCTGGCAGGACGGATGATCGCCTCTTGATTGGGGGCAGCCGGCATCCGGTCAGCGCAAATCAGGAGCCGTCGCTTCCTCGGTCAACATCGCCAGCGCCTCGTCTAGCGGCATAACCCGCTGATCTTTTTCGCCAAGCGTGCGGATAGCGACGGTACCCTCTTCCTGTTCGCGTTTGCCGACGACCAACAGATGCGGCACCTTCTTCAGCGAATGTTCGCGCACCTTGTAATTGATCTTTTCATTGCGAAGATCGGCAGAGGCGCGAATTCCGGCAGCTTCCAGCTTAGCCAAAACCTCGCCGGCATAATCATCAATATCCGATACGATCGGCGCGACCACAGCCTGCGTCGGCGCAAGCCAGACAGGCACCTTACCGGCGAAATGCTCGATCAAGATGCCAATGAACCGTTCGTAGGAACCAAAGATGGCTCGGTGCAGCATGACCGGGCGATGTTTTCCGCCATCTTCGCCGATATAGGTCGCGTCAAGGCGCTCGGGCAGAACGCGGTCAGATTGGATCGTGCCAACCTGCCATGTGCGGCCAATGGCATCTGTCAGATGCCATTCCAGTTTCGGCGCATAGAATGCCCCTTCACCCGGTAGTTCTTCCCAACCGAATTCTTCGGTAGCCATGCCGGCTTCTTTAACCGCATTGCGCAGTTCCTCTTCGGCCTTGTCCCAATCGGCATCGCTGCCGAAACGCTGTTCAGGTCGCAGCGCCAGTTTGATTTCGTACTTGAACCCGAAATCCTTATAGACACTGTCGGCCAGCTCGCAGAATTTGCGCGTTTCTTCCACCACCTGATCTTCAGTGCAGAAGATATGCGCATCATCCTGCGTAAACTGGCGCACCCGCATCAAGCCATGCAACGCGCCATGCGGCTCGTTACGGTGGCAGCAGCCCATTTCGCCCAGGCGGATCGGCAAGTCGCGATAAGATGTAATACCCTGCTTGAACACGATGACGTGCGCAGGGCAGTTCATCGGCTTTAGCGCCATCCAGTCGGCCTCTCCGCTGATCACAGGGCCTTCATCTTCTGTGTTCGGCACTTCGTCAGGGATCACGAACATATTTTCGCGATACTTACCCCAATGGCCGGACTGCTCCCACTGACGTGCGTCCATGACCTGCGGTGTTTTAATCTCGCGGTAGCCGCCGCCATCCATTTTGCGGCGCATATATGATTCCAGCTCGCGCCAGATCTTATATCCTTGCGGGTGCCAGAAGACGCTTCCATGCGCTTCTTCCTGAAGGTGGAAAAGATCCATCTCGCGGCCGAGCTTGCGATGGTCGCGCTTGGCTGCTTCTTCCAGCCGCATCAAATGCTGGTTGAGCTGTTTCTTGTTGAGCCAGCCGGTGCCGTAAATACGCGTCAGCTGCGCATTTGCCTGATCGCCGCGCCAATAGGCACCGGCCACACGCATTAGTTTGAAGGCCTGCGGATCCAATTTGCCCGTACTTGGCAGATGCGGCCCGCGGCACATGTCCATCCATGAGCCTTCTTCATTCGGCGCACCCGACCAATAGACAGTCAGTTCCTCGCCTTCAGGAAGCTCTGCAGCCCATTCCGCCTTAAAGCTCTCGCCATCGGCTTTCCATTTGTCGATCAGCGCCTGACGGCTCCACGCTTCGCGGCACAGCGGCTTGTCTGCTTTGATAATTTCGCGCATTTTCTCCTCGATTGCGGGGAGATCTTCCATGCCGAAAGGCGCGCGATCAGCCGGAGCCATCACGTCATAATAAAAACCGTCTTCCGTGGCCGGGCCGAAAGTGATCTGGGTGCCCGGCCACAGGGCCTGAACCGCTTCAGCCAATACGTGCGCGAAGTCATGCCGCGCCAGCTCCAGAGCCTCGTCCTCGTCCCGATTGGTGACGAGTGCGAGTTCGGCATCGCCTTCAAACGGCCGGCCAATATCGCGCAACTCTCCGTCAACCTTTGCTGCAATGGCTGCTTTTGCAAGGCCTGGACCAATCGCCGCCGCCACATCCGCAGGCGTAGAGCCTTCGGGCATTTCGCGCACCGAACCATCGGGAAGGCTGATTTTGAGAAGTTCTGTCATCGAATTCGTCCAATTTCCGTTTCCATGCCCCATGACAGAATCATGCGCGCACCGGAAGACTCGGTGTCGATTAGAATGACGATTTCGGGAGGTGACACCTTACCGCCCGAAACCGGGCGGCAGAGGCTCGCTTAACGCACGGCCTGCTGCCCCCGGAACATCCGGGTGGTAGTGGTTGTGGTGAAGATTTTCACTTTAAACATGGCGCGTAGATAGCGGCAAAGAGTTAAATCTTCAACCAACCTCCAATGCGTGGCTACCAACCGCAGTCGAGAGGCGTGTCGTACCCGAGAGCGCTGTCGAACGCGTGCGAACGCCGGCCAAGAACCGGTATTCCGAAGTTACGGCGCGCGGGCTGAGCTCGATTGCCATATATCCGCGATGACCCGTATCCGCCCATTTTAGCTGATCATTGGTGGCGACAGCCTGTTTGGCAAAATCATCTGCCTTGATCCATGGAAGATACCCTTCCGCGCCGGGCGATGTCACAGAATGACCGGCGAACTCAACCGCAGCGGGCGCGCCTGCGTTTGTCAGTTCTGACGCCCACGCATTGTGGCTGTCTCCGGCCAATACAATCATATTGGCATCCGCATTCTGGGCAGATTGGAGCACACGTTCGCGCGCCGCCGGGTAGCCATCCCACGCATCCATATTGAACGGCAGTCCAGCCATGCTGGTCAGCACGCCGCCCATAATCCGGTCGCGAATATACTGAGGCACGGCATCGGTCATGCCTTGCGCGATATCGGGCGAGCTTTTCAGGCTACCCATGATCACTTGCTGGAGAAGGACCTGCCACGTTTTACCGGCAGCGCGAGATGCCTTTAACCCGTCAGCCAGCCATGTTTCCTGCATAGCGCCCATGAGCGAGCGTGAAGGATCGCGCCATTCGTCGTTTTTAAAAGCCGTAAGCGCATCAAGAATCTTTGCCGGATCGCGGCCGCCCCGGCCAATAATATCACCCAGATCAAAAGGCTTGTCGCGTGCTTCCAGCCGCGTTTCCAGACGGAACAGTGTGGCCAAATCGCCGATCTCATAGGCGGCATAGGGTTCATCCGAAACCGGCATCCATTCACGATTCGCGCGGATTGCAGCGCGTTTGCGCGCATCCCAACTGCCTTCGGTTTTGCTTTGGTGGTTTTGCGCACCTTCTTTGTAACTGTCATTCGCGCTTTCATGGTCATCTGGCACGTGCAGCATTGGATATAGCTGGTGCAGCCGCTGCAAATCGGGGTCACGACGATAGGCGGCATAACGGGCGCGGTAATCGGCCAGGGCAACGATCTCGCTATCGATACCGCGCATCCGTTCGGGTAACGCCTGCTCTGCCGTCGGATATACGCCTGTGCCGTATTCGTAGATGTAATCGCCGGTGTGGAGAACCAGATCCGTATCATTCGCTTCCGCTATATGGGCATAGGCATTGAACCAGCCGAAGCCGATATTGGAACAACCGACCACCGCCAGACGAAACCGCTCCGTACTCCCGACAGGCAAAGTGCGCGTCCGGCCCATGCTCGATATGTCGCCGTTTGGCGCGATAAAACGGAAATAGTACCAGCGATCCGGCGCAAGACCGGTGGCGACAGGCTTTACACAAAAATCCGTTTCTGCCGTGGCTGTCACATCACCGCCGGAAGCAATGCGGGTAAACGTCATATCGGGCGACACTTCCCATCTCAGCTTTGTGTCTTGTCCAGCGGCATATCGCGTCCACAACAAGACCTGCTCTGAATGCGGCTCCCCGCTCGCAACACCGTGCGCAAAGCCGGCTCCGGCTGCCGATGTGGCAGATACAGCGGCAGGCAGTGCTGCAAGCCCTGCCCCAAGTAACCCGCCTCTGAATAAGGTGCGGCGGTCAAGAACAGGAAGGGCGGCGCTGGCGGGGGGTTCTGTCTTCATGATCTGCGACTAAGCCGGATTGCAGCCAGAACCAAGCGCGAAGACGTAAAATGACAAGCAACCCAATCGATATGTCAATGGTGCTTGACAGTCATCGAATCGTGTGTCAATTACCCTTTACATGAAGATAAGGAACATTGACATGACACAGACACAGAAGGCTCTCATGCTTGCCAGTGCGATGATCGGACTGGCGCTGTTGGCGGCAAATGAAATTATCCCCGCAGCTTTCGCGCAATATTCCCCGCTCGGGCTGCTGGTTTTCTTGCCTTGGGTGCTGAATGATAAGCGCAGCGGATGCGGAGAGTGCAAATGACCGGCAATGTGATTGAACCGCGCCCGGGTAAAGGTCCGTTTTTCTACGGGGGCCTGATGTTCGCAGCCATCGGCGTAATCGTCGCGCTGGCGGCAACCGATGCAATTAACACGCCCACGGCATTGGTGCTAATGGCGGCACCCCTGGCTTTGGTGATTCCCATGATGAAGGCAGCGGCAAAGCGGGTAAACCTTGGCTGTGCCGGGAAAGGGGAAGCCCAAAGCCGGTACATTCGCCGCGTAGCGCTGTTTACGTCGCTTTATTTGATATCGCTGGCCATTATGACATTGGCAGAAAAACAATATGATCCGGCAGAAGCCGTGCGGGTTATTTTGGCGACTCTCCCGGGGCTTGCGATTATCGGCGTATTTTGGGCGATCGGCCGGTTGATTGTCGAAGAGCAGGACGAATTTATGCGTATGCTGATAATCAGGCAGTCATTAGTCGCCACCGGTTTTGCACTAAGTGCGGCGTCGGTCTGGGGTTTCCTCGAAAACGCCAACATCGTGATTCATCTGGACGCATATTGGTGGGCCGTTGCCTGGTTCTTCGGGCTTTTCCTAGGCGCGGTGTGGAACCGCATTGAATACGGCACTTGGGGCGCAGTATGAAAAACCGCCTCAAGGTTCTGCGTGCAGAACGTGACTGGAGCCAGCAACATCTGGCAGATGAGCTGGGCGTATCGCGCCAGAGCGTAAATGCAATCGAGACGGGTAAGTATGATCCCTCTCTACCGCTGGCCTTCAAAATTGCGGAAGTGTTCGCTATGGGTATTGAAGAAATCTTCGAACGTGACTGAAACAGGAGGAAATATTATGCGTTATGCGATCCTCTTAATCGCCTGCTTGCTGGGCGGCTGCTTTAGCAGTGACAAAACCGATACTCAGGACGATCCAATAACTATTCCGGTCCTGTACTGACACCCTGGCACT